>CAMDBX010000093.1 GCA_945889445.1 Rhizobium sp. Q54 | reverse complement strand
CGCCATGGGCCAACGGAAAGTATGGCTTCAGACGGGACATCTGCGCCTTGCTCAGCAAAAACAGCTCGCTCATCACTTGCTCCCTCAACAGAAGCCTTGAATCAAACCGCAAGCTGATCCGCAAGGAATTTAATAGGTCCTGAGCCTAGGCAGTTTCAGGACTTTGTCGAATGGCCCGCCGGTCGAGCTCCGGAGTGTGTGCAGCGATTGACGGCCTGCATGCTAATCACGCGACAACTTGAACTTCTGAAACTATAGTCTGCCCCAAAGCTGGTCTCGTGTTGCAATCGACCTAACCGCCGGAGGAAGGTGGCAAACCGCAGTATAGCTGGAGATCGGAAAAAAGAGTGAAGTGCAGGAGAAGACTTACTCGACTGTGAGCCTCAGCCTCCTGCCTTGTATTCCTGAATGATGTTGCCACCATCGACCACAATCATCTGTCCCGTGACATAGCTGGCTTCTTCACTTGCCAGGAATAACGACACGTGACCGACTTCCTCTGGCGTACCGGGGCGTCCTACAGGAGTGTGGCGGCCGGCCACGATCTCTGCCTCGGAGCTGGAGCCAGTTTGAATCCACCCGGGCCCTACGCAGTTCACGGTAATTCCGAAAGATCCGACTTCGATTGCAACTGCACGCGTCATCCCCAGCATGCCTGCCTTGGCCGCCGCATAAGCCGAACTGCCGGCAATTCCGACCAACGGACCAGTAACTGACGACATCTGGACAATCCGCCCATATCGCCTCGCCATCATGCCGGGCAAGACCGCCTGGGTCATGAGGAATGTTGTCTTCAGGCTGATCTCTATCCCATAGTCCCACCCTGCTTCCGATATCTCAGCAAGCCTGCCGCCCGGAACGTCGCCGCCAACCTGGGTCATCCCGGCATTGTTGACGAGAATGTCAATGTCACCCAGCTGGCTCCTGACCGCAGCAACGAAACCCGCGACCTCGCCCGCCTTGGTCAAGTCGGCGGGGTGGGCAAAGGCTCGGTCGAGACCAACATCCAGCTCGGCGAGCCTGTCATGGATCCGATCAGTTGTTGAGGTGATGGCTACTCTTGCTCTGGCAGCCAACAACAATCGCGCGGTTGCAAATCCAATCCCGTCAGCGCTGCCAGCGCCGGTAACAATCGCGGTTCTCCCGACAACTCCGGTCATCCTTGACCCTCCTCAGCATGATCTTGGTCAGCATACAAATTGGCTTGGGCATGTCCACGATCGTGTCCCTCATCCCGGGGGGAACCGACGCGGGTTACTGTGAAGCCGATCCGGCCGAGAGAGCTAGTATGTTCAAGTCCCTTTGACTGTTCGTCGACCTATACGCAGTTGGCGGGCCGCTACCCGAGAAGGGAGGTCAGCGGGAGACGAGTGCCGCTGCAAGTCGGGCGGCCCAGCTGGCCGCGCCATCTCTGTCGGCGATGAGGTCCTGGCGTATCTCAACGAGTACAGCATCAAGCCCGCGTGCTTCTCCGTGCACGGGCACCGTATAGTCGCTGTCGTCTTCGATCTGGTAGGGCTCGTTTTCTGCGATGGACTTCGCTGGGCCACCGAGCGTCGCGGCAAGAACATGGCCAAAACGGCGGGAATTCCGGTAGAGGATGCCAGCGTGCCAGGGCCGGGCCATGCCCTTATAGATGGGCGTAAAGCTATGGACACCGATGATGGTGGTGGCTGTGGCGTCTTCTCGCCGTGCGTCGAGAAGTTGGCGGACGGCCAGTTGGTAGGGCTCGAAGTAGAGTGCAACCCGGCGCTTGCGATCCTCGGGCGTGAGAGCGAGATTTCCAGGGATCACCGTGTTCTCGCTGATCTCCGGTATAGAGGTGGCGCTTCCAATCGGCCGGTTCAGGTCGATCAGCAGCCTTGAGTAGCCTGCCATGACCAATGGCGCGTCGAGCAATGTCGACAGCCCTTCAGCCACATTGCTCGCGCCGATATCCCAGGCGATGTGTCGTGTCAGGTCTTCTGCGGCGAGACCCAGGCCTTTGTATTCTTTGGGAATGAACCGCGAGGCATGCTCGCAGAGCAGTACATAGGGTGAAGTACCTTGCCCGTTGAGGACACGCACCGGCGCTGGAAGACTTTCAGCCGGGTCCATCAATAGATCTCCGCATAGCGTCGGCACATGGCATCATCCATTGCGTCGCCCGCGAGCTTCATCTCCATGCGCTTCATACCCACATAGGTCTCGATGGCGACGGGCGAGAACCAGCCGCACACGATCCTGTCAGCCAGCAACGTATCGAGCGCCTCGGCCAGCGACTGCGGCAGGCGCCGCAATCCGAGCGCATCGCGCTCGTTCTGTCCCAGTAGGGTGGGGTCGCCCGAGAACAGCGGAGGAGCAGCAAGCCTGCGTCTTATGCCTTCGAGCCCCGCACGCACCATTACGCCAAGCGCCAGATGCGGGCAGGCGGTTGCATCCGCCGGGCGATACTCGATGTTGAAGGTCTTGGCTGGATCGGCTTTTCCAACCCGGTTCACCGGACATATGCGCAGGCTTGCTTCACGGTCTCGGTCGCCGAACCAAGTGTAGCTCGAACTCCAGTGGTGTGGCTGCAGGCGCAGGTAGGAGATGGGGCTCGGTGCTGTGAAGGCGGTGAGGGAGTGTAGATGGTTGAGGATGCCAGCGACAAAGCTCCCCGCCACGACGGAAACTCCACCAGGCTGTGTTGCATCGTGGGTTGCTGGTGCACCCTTCGCATCCCGGAACGAGAAGTGGATGTGTACGCCATTGCCAACACCATCGACGGCTGTCTTGGGTGCGAAAGAGCAGCGCCAGCCACGGTTTCGGCAGAGTTCGCGCACTGTTTCACGCAGCAGCACGGCGCGGTCTGCCGATGCAAGGGCGTCAGTCGGGGCGAGCGTGATCTCGAACTGGTCTTTGCCATACTCGGGGATGAATACCTCCGGTGCAACTCCAGCGTCACGCAGGGCTCCCATCAACGCAGGTCCGAAGGGATCGGCCCGGCGCTGGGCCTGAAGCGCGAAGGCGGGTGCGGCTGGCCAACTCATGTCCAGCAATTGAAATTCATGTTCGAAGGAGGCGAGCAGCTTCAGTCCTGTCTCTGTCTCGAGGTCGGCAAGGGCTTGTTTGAGAAAGCTTCGTGGGCAACAGACCCAGGGCGTCCCGTCGAGTTCGACGATGTCGCTCATGATGATGTCGAGAGGTGTTACCGAGCCCTCGATGGCGAAGCGGAAATGCGCATTGTCGTCAGGCAAGAGCCGCAAGTCACCCGCGGAGCCCCAGGGATTTGGGTCTGCGATGAGGTCAAAGGGCGTGAGCGACATGTTGGCGGGCACCCAGCCCACCGTCTTCTGCTCGCCCGGGGCGTAGGACGACGCCGCGATCGAGCGGCCGCGCGTGATGCCGGCATAGTCCGTGGTTACGAAGGTGAGGAGTGGTTCGAGTTCCGGACTGCCACTCATGCCGCAGTCTTCCCGATGGCCTTGATGCGCGCGACCACTGTGTCGGTGTCGGTCACCCAGCAATAGCCACCATATGCCTTGAGCGCATTGTCATGGCGTTCCTGAGTGTAGGTAGCGCAGGCATCGCCCGGCACAGAAACGAGGTAGCCACGATCCGCCGCATCGCGCACCGCCATGTCGACGCATTGATCGGTGACCACCCCTGCTACGATCAGGTAGTGGATGCCGAGGTTCCTGAGCACATAGTCAATGTTGGTGGAGTTGAAGACGCCGGAGGAAGTTTTGGGCAGAACGATCTCGTTGCGGATGGGGGCAAGCTCGTCGATCGGCGGAGCCAGCGGGTGGCCCTTGGGTACGAGGAGGTTCGAGAGCTTGTGATCAAGGGAGGCGTCGCGGCAGTCCTCCGTGAGCGCCTCGATGATGGTGTGCATCACCTGCACGCCTTGGGCGCGCGCTGCCTCGAGGATTCGTACCTGGTTAGGGATGACGAGGTCACTCAGACGGCGGAAGTAGTAATGGTCGGCATTCATTTCCGGATGTGCGGGGTCTCTGCCCGGCGCGCAGAACATCTTCTGCATATCGACGAAGAGCACGGCCGTTTCGCCCGCTGTGTAGTGTGCTTCGCGCCTGTCCGGCTTGCTCATGTGACCTTCATCCCTTGCGTTGGCGTTTGCATTTTGCCAGTCCGGACGGAGCATCCAGCGTGACATTGTGATCGTTGCGCACCTCTTCCAGAAGGGCTGCTCGGCTGCGCCAGTCAGCGCCCAGTTTCTCCGCTACGCCCACGGCGACGGCCTCTACCTGCAGGAGGGGGGTTACCAGCGTATCGAAGGGCGATGAGGTGGCGGTGGGCGCGGTGATGACGACACTGGCGAGTTCGGAGATTGGTGAGGCCCACTGGTCGGTGAAGACGATGACGTGGGCGCCGCGTGCCGATGCTTCCGACGCGAAACGAACCACGTCGGTCTGGTAGCGCCGGTAGTCGAACACTACCAGCACATGTCGCTTGCCGAGCGAGGCGATCTCGTCCACGAGATCTGCTGCCGTGCCGTCGAGCATCCTTGTGCCCTCGCGCAGGTGATGCAGGCAGCGCTGGAGGATCCCGGCGAGAAAGCGGCTGAAGCGACCGCCGAGGCAGAGAATTTCCATGCGTGGATCGATGAGCAGCGCCACGGCGCGCTCATAATCCGCAGTCGCCGTCTCTCGTACGACCGCCTCGCACTGGCTCAGCGTTTCGGCGAAGAAGGCCTGATAGGCATTGGGCTTCTTGCGTGAGGGCAGGGCGGTGGGCAGCGTCAGTGGCGAGCGCATGTGCGCCTCGACCTCTGCCAGCAACGCCTCCTGCATCTCGGCAAAACCCTCGAAGCCCAGCCTTTGCGCCAGACGCAGCACTGTGGGATCACTGACGCAGGCCTGCTTGGCAAGCTTCGATACGGTGGTGAGACCTGCCGCGGGGTAATTGCCAAGCAGCGCCCGCACCGCCTTCATTTCCGAGTTCGAGAAATTGCGGTTGGGTTCGAGCAGCTTGTCACGCACGCTTCGGCCCGGCTTCAATGCCAGGGGGTCGCGGTGGGCGGTGGCCTCAGTGCTCGTCATGGCCTCGGGCTCGGGTGGGCTTGTGTGGAATTCATTACAACAACTCGTGATGCGCACGCAAACTGAAACAAATATTGACAGCGCCGCGCACGCCCATGTTAGGCTCGGAGCTTGAAGCCAAGGATACCCGATGCTCCCCTGGACCGGCGTTCCACCACGTGCATGGACGAGCGCCCTGCTGCTCATCGCAGGCGTGGGCGGGCTTGCGCTCGTGGTGTCGCTCGCATTCGGCAACACCGGGGTCAACATCGCCACCCTCGCGCTGATGCAGGTTGCGGCCGTTCTGGCACTCGCCACTTTCAGCGGCAATTCGGGCATCGTGTCCTTCGGCCACTCCGCATTCATGGGGATCGGTGCCTATGTCTTCAGCGTGCTCGTCATGCCCAAGGGCATCCAGGCCTCCGCCCTGCCCAACCTGCCTATGTGGCTGCAAGGTCACGAGTTGTCGATTGCTGCCGCCCTCCTGATCGTGCTGGTCGTGGGTCTCGTGGTCGGTATCCTTTCCGGCTTTCCGCTGGCCAGGCTGTCGACGGGCTCGGCCGCCATCGGCACACTGGCCTTCCTTATAATCATCCATGTCACGCTGATCGGTGCGCGCGATTTTACGCGCGGCAGCCAGACCTTCTATGGCGTACCGCGCCTCACCACCGTCTACGTCGCATTCCTCGCAGCGGCGGCGTTCATCCTCGTGGCCCGTATCCTGAAGGAGACACCGCTGGGACTGAAGTTGCGCGCGGCGCGCGAGAACGAGGTGGCGGCGGCGGCCTCTGGCGTCAACGTGCGCCTGTCACGCCACATGGGATGGGCGTTGAGTATCGCGCTCAGCGTGGTGGTGGGTGCACTCTATGGTAGCTTCCTTGGTGCCTTCTCGCCCAAGGACTTTTATTTCGACCTGATCTTCACGCTCATCTCCATGCTGATCGTCGGCGGTATGCTCACCGTGAGTGGTGCTGTCGCGGGCACGGTGCTGCTTGCCGGCGTGGTGCAGATCCTGCGCCAGGCGGAGACCGGCATCGACCTCGGGCCGCTGCACATCCCCGGTATATTCGGCCTGCCGCAGCTTGGCATGGGGCTGGCGTTGCTGCTCACCATCTGGCGCCGCCCGCTTGGTCTGATGGGGCTTCGCGAGATCGGTCCGGACTGGCCCAGGCGCAAGCTGGAGCCCATGCCGCCCGAGGCCCTCCATACCACACCTGCCGGTGCCCCGCTCGAGGTCGACCAGGTCACCATGCGCTTCGGCGGCCTCGTGGCGCTCGACAACATCAGCTTCAGCGTGCCGCCCCGCCAGGTGACGGGGCTCATTGGCCCCAATGGAGCCGGCAAGACCACGCTCATCAACATCATCTGCGGCCAGACGAAGCCCACCGCAGGCCGCATCGTCATAGGCGGCAGGGAAATGGCAGGCAAGGCACCGCACTGCGTGGCGATGGCGGGGCTCGGCCGCACCTTTCAGAACATCCGCCTATTCGACCGCATGACGGCGCTGGAGAACGTCACCGTCGCCGCAATCTCCAAGGGCCATGACGCAATGATGGCACGCCGGATTGCTCTTGCGGAGCTCACCCGGCTCGGCCTTGCCCATCGTGCCGAGGACCTCGCGGGTTCCTTCGCCTATGGCGACCGTCGTCGCCTCGAAATAGCGCGTGCGCTGGCGTTGGAGCCGAAGTTCCTGCTTCTCGACGAGCCCGCCGCTGGCATGAACCCTGCGGAGACGGATGCGCTGATCCGCGTGCTTGAGTCGATCCGCGCGGACCACGAGATCGGGCTTCTTGTGGTTGAGCATGACATGCGGCTCATCATGCGGCTGTCCGACCGCATGGTGGTGCTGAACAAGGGCCAGAAGATTGCCGAGGGTACCCCGCAGGAGATCCGCAGCAATCCAAAGGTGATAGAAGCCTATATCGGGACCAAGCGTGCAAGACATTGACAAGAACACAACAGGAGGAAACTACCATGAAGAACTTCCGTTTCGCCGTGCTTGCCGGGGCAATAGGCATTGTCAGCCTCACCAGTGCAGCCGCAGCCGAGGATATTACCATCGGCCTCGCGACCGCGCAGACCGGCGGCCTCGCCTATGCCGACCAACCCTCGCTCGCCGGCTTCAAGATGGCGGTTGACGAGATCAACGCCGCCGGCGGCCTCGGCGGCAAGTACAAGATCGTCCTCGACATCAAGGATACGCGCACCGACACCGCAGCCACTGTGCAGGCGGCGCAGGAGCTTGTGGCGGCGGGCGTCAAGGTGATGATCACCCCCTGCGATGCCGACCCGTCGATTGCCGCGGGCCAGATCAGCCAGCCGGCACAGATCCCAACCCTGACCTTCTGCGGCACCACGCCCACCATCACCGAGGCCGTGGGCGATTACATGTTCGGCACCTACCCGGCTGACAACGGCCAGGCGGCACTGCTCGCCGACTATGCGGCAAAGAAGGGCTACAAGAACATCTATGTCCTGAAGTCGCCCGACAGCGCCTACACGCTGCGACTGCCGGAATACTTCGAGGAAGTCTTCAAGAAGAAGGGTGGCACCATCCTGGGCGAGGGTACCTACACCATGGGCCAGCAGGACTTCGCCGCCGAGGTCACCAAGATCAAGGCATTGAGCCCGCAGCCCGACGCAATCATGACGGCGGCCTATGAGCCTGACTTCCCGGCCTTCCTGCAGCAACTGCGCGGCGCGGGCGTGACGGCCGCCATTATCGGCTCCGACGGCATCGACAGCCCGACCATCACCGGGCTCGGCGCCATCGCCAACGGGATCGTGCACACCACTGCGGGTTCGCCCGTCGCCGGCTCGAAGCTCGCCGCCTTCTACGACAAGTTCAAGGAGAAGACGGGCGCGGCTCCCGAGACCGTCTATGTCGCCACCGGCTATGAGATTCCCTATATCCTCGATGCCGCGGTGACGGCCGCGGGTTCAGTGGACGGCCCGGCACTGCGTGATGCGCTGGCGAACCTCAAGGACGTCGAGGTACTCACCGGCAAGGTGACCTATGCCGGCACCAACCGCATGCCGATCCGCGACATCACGATTGTCGAGATCCAAGACGGTAAGCGGGCACCGGTCGTCACGGCCATGCCCGATCCGGCTGACGTACCGAAGCCCTGATGCCCGTCAGCGCGCGAAGGACGCCCGATGCTTGAGGTCTCCGACCTGAAGGTGAAGTACGGGGAGGTTGCGGCAGTAAAGGGCGTCAGCCTCTCCGTGCCCCAGGGCTCCATCGTCGTGTTGCTGGGCGCCAATGGCGCGGGCAAGAGCTCTACGCTCAACGCGATTGCTGGCCTCGTGGTCTCCACGGGGTCAATCCGTTTTGAAGGCGCACCGCTCTCTGGCCGACCGGCGGAGGACATCGTGAAGCGCGGCATCGCGCTCACACCCGAGGGGCGGCGGGTGTTTCCTTCTCTCTCTGTGGCCGACAACCTCCACCTCGGCGGCGCAGCTCATGCCTATGGCGCGGAATTGAAGGGTCGTGTCGAAGCGGAGCTTGACCGCTTCCCCATCCTGCGTGAGCGCTATCACCAGAAGGCAGGTCTGCTCTCGGGCGGCGAGCAGCAGATGCTGGCCATCGCCCGCTCGCTCATGGCGGGCCCGCGCCTTCTTCTTCTCGATGAGCCGTCGCTGGGTCTGGCCCCGCTCATCGTAGACAAGGTCTTCGACCTGATCCTCGACCTCAAGAGTCGTGGTCTCACCATCCTGCTCGTTGAGCAGAATGCGGAGCGCGCGCTGGAGATCGCCGACCATGGTTACGTGCTGCAGACCGGGCAGGTCGTGCTCGAAGGCACGGGCGCGGAGCTTGTCCGCAGCGACTTGGTTAAACAGGCTTATCTGGCGGAGTGACCGAATGGACATCGTCCTGCAGCAGATCGTCAACGCCATCAGCCTCGGCGGCATCTATGCGCTCTTGGCGCTCGGCCTAGCGGTGATCTTTTCCATCATCTCGCTCATCAACTTCGCTCACGGCGAGTTGATGACGGTGGCGGGCTATGGCATGTTTTTCGCTGCCGCCGTGTCGCTGCCCTTCCCCTTCGCCGTCTGCGTTGCCGTGCTCTTTGCGGTTATCGCGGCGCTGCTCACAGAGCGCTTAGCATTCCGCCCCATGCGCAAGGCCGATGCAACTGGGTTACTGCTCACAAGTTTTGCCGTTTCGGCCATCCTGCGTGTCATTTTCCAGAATGGCATTTCGGCACGGCCCAAGCCCGTGCCGCTTCCGTCGGGCTTCGCGGGTGTGATCGATCTCGGCGTCCTCCATGTCGGCATCGTGCCTCTGCTGTCGATCGTCATGACAGCGTTGTCGCTCGCCTCCCTCACCCTGTTCCTCAACCGCACAACGCTGGGCAAGGCGATGCGCGCCGCGGCCGAGGATTTCCAAGTTCTGCGCCTCATGGGAATCAAGGCTAACCGGGTGATCGCGGTAGCTTTCGCAGTTTCCGGCGCCCTTGCCGGGATCGCCGCCGTGCTGTGGATCGCGCAGCGCGGCTCGGTCGATCCGCTGATGGGTTTCGTGCCGGTTCTCAAGGCCTTCGTCGCCGCCGTCATCGGCGGCCTCGGCTCTCTTTCGGGCGCGGTTGCCGGGGGGTTCGCGCTCGGTATCCTTGAAGTGCTGTTTCAGGCCTTCCTGCCGGATGCGGCCTTGCCCTTTCGCGATGCCTTCGTGCTGGGCTTCGTGATCCTCATCCTCATCTGGCGGCCGGACGGGTTGATCCCGGCGCCGGTCGCACGGCGCAGCTGATGGTGGCGTCCAATTCCATATACGCCCGTGACAACCAGACCGTCGCCGGGCTGCAAAAGCTACGTTTTTTCCCGCTAGCACTCACCGGAGGCCATGGGGCCTACGTGGTGGACGAGGCGGGTCGCGACCTGCTCGATCTCTCCGCAGCCTGGGGTGCCGCAAGTCTGGGTTATGGCCACCCTGCCATCGTCGAGGCTGTCAGCGCGGCGGTGCGCAACCCGGCGGGCGCCAGCATCCTCTCTGCCACACATCTTGGCGCCGTCGATCTGGCACAGCAGATCCTTGCCACGCTTCCCGAGCTCCCAGACCACAAGGTCTGGTTTGGTCATTCAGGCTCGGATGCAAATGAGACGGCCTTCCGTGCCATCGCCGCAGCCACCGGCAGGCCGCGTGTTATTGCCTTCAGCGGCGCCTATCACGGCGGCACTGCCGGCTCGATGGCGATCTCCGGCCACGTCGTGCAGTCGCATGCGGCGCGCGCCGATGGACTGACACTCATACCCTATCCCAGTCCCTATCGCGGGGAAGATGGCGAAGCGGTCCTGGAGCGTCTTGCTGAGCTGTTCGCGACCACTCTGCCGGCGAGCGAAGTGGGTGCGCTGTTCATCGAGCCGATCCAGTCGGATGGTGGCTTCCTCGTGCCGCCACCGGGCTTTCTCAAGCGCCTTGTCAACATGTGCCGCGCCCATGGCATCCTCATCGTCTCTGACGAGGTAAAGGTGGGGCTTGCCCGCACGGGCCTGATGCACTGCTTCCGTCATGAGTTCTTCACGCCCGACCTCGTCTGCCTCGGGAAGGGGCTGGGTGGTGGTCTCGCGATCTCCTCCCTCGTGGGCCCAGCCGCCGTGATGGATCATGCCACCGCCTTCGCCATGCAGACGCTGCACGGCAACCCTGTCTCTGTCGCTGCGGCCTCCGCGGTACTTGCCACCATCGAGACGGAGAGGCTAGCAACCAATGCTGCCACTGTTGGCGCCTCCCTCCTCGTAGGCCTCGAGGCGCTGAAGGCTCGTCACCCCTCGATCGGAGACGTACGCGGCCGTGGACTTGCCATTGGCGTCGAGTTGGCGTCGGACCGGGCAGCGAAGACGCCGTCCAAGAAACTCGCGGCCAAGACCGTCTACCGGGCCTTCGAACTGGGCCTCGTGGTTTACTATGTCGGTCTCAACTCGAACGTGCTCGAACTCACCCCGCCACTGGTCCTGACCATGGGTCAGGCCTCCGACGCCATTTCCATCCTCGACAGAGCGCTCTCGGATGTGGAACAAGGCCGCGTCAGTGATGATGCAGTGAAGGATTTTGCGGGCTGGTAGCCCGCGCGCCAAGGAACATGCCGTGAATCAGACCTCCGTCTTTGAGTCCCCAAAGCCCGCCTTCACCGCAGAAGAGGCGCGGCGCCTTCTGGCGCGCGACTATGGCGTAGATGGAAAGTTGAGGGAACTGGTGAGCGAGCGTGATCAGAACTTTCGCGTCGACTCCCCGTCCGGGAAATTCGTGCTGAAGATCGCCAATGCGGTGGAGGATACCGAGTTCCTCGCCCTGCAGAATGCTGCGATGAAGCACGTGGCCCTCGCTGACCCTGAGCTTGGCCTGCAACGCGTCATCGCCTCCGCAACGGGTGATTACATCGTCGAGTGGGATCAAGGCGTGTCGAGTCATGCGGTGCGCCTGCTTACCTACTTGCCCGGCGAGCTCTATTCGGCCGTGGGCAGTTCGCCTCTTCTGCTCGGAAGCCTTGGTGCCTTCGTGGGCCGCCTGTCGCGCGCGCTGAGGGGCTTTGGTCATCCTGCGGCCTTCCGCCCGGGCTTCCTGTGGAACCTCGACGAGGCCATGGAGGTGAAGCCGTGGCTGGCCGACATCGTGGCGGAGCGTCGTGACCTTGTGGGTCGCATCTTCGCGCGTTACGAGGCACGCGTTCTGCCAAATCTTCACCGGCTGCGCGGCGCGGTGCTGCATCAGGATGCCAACGACAACAATATCGTAGTTGATGCCGCTACGTCCACTGTCACCGGCCTCATCGACTTCGGCGATATGACCCATGGCCGGCAGATAAGCGAACTCGCCGTTACACTGGCTTACGCACTGCTCGACGTGGAGGACGACTACAAGTCCGCCGCTCCTGTGATCTCGGCCTATGCGCGTCAGTTTCCGCTGGAGCCCGATGAGGCGGCGATCCTGTTCGACCTCGTGGCGGCGCGCCTCGCGATGAGCGTCTGCATCTCGTCCCATCGCGCCAAGGATTTCCCCGACAACGACTACCTGCTTGTCTCGCAGGCCCCCGCCTTCCGCTTGCTGGAGCGGCTAGACATGACCAATCCGGATTTTCTCGCCGCCTTCACGCGTCATGCCGCCGGCCTGGCGCCGGTGCCGACCAGCGATGCCGTCGTCAGTTGGTTGTCGTCATCCGACTGCCGGCCGCGGTCGATGTTCGACATTGACCTCGACCGTACCGGCCGCGTCCTGCTGCACCTCCAGGAAGGCGCACCCGGCATGGAGCATGCAACTGATCCGCAGGCCTACTGGAGCTGGCTCGAGAGCCGCTTCGCCCAGGAAGACGCCGGCTTCGCCATCGGTCTCTATGGCGAGCTTCGCAACGTCTACAAGGGTGAGCAGTTTGCAACTGCCGCCTCACCCGAATGGCGCTCGCAGCACCTGGGGCAAGATATCTTCATCGCCGCCGGAACGCCCCTCTACGCACCCCTGCCGGGCAACGTGCTGAGCGTCGTCGACAATGCGCTCCCCTACGACTACGGCCCGACCGTCATCCTCGAGCATCGCGCCGGAGAGACCGGCCCCGCCTTCTGGACGCTCTATGGCCACCTCGCGCGCGAGACGCTTACAATGGTGAGAGCGGGCCAGCAAGTCACTGCGGGCCAGCAGATCGGCACGATCGGCGATCACAAGGTCAATGGCGGCTGGGCGCCTCATCTTCATTTCCAGATCATCACCGACCGCCTCGGGCAGTCAGGCGAGTTCCCAGGTGTCGGCCAGCCCTCGCTGTGGCCGATATGGCGTGCCATTTCGCCCGACCCGAACCTCATCCTGCGCCTTGCGCCCGAGAGCTTCCTGGAAGACAGGACACCGCCTGACGTGCTGCTGAAGCGGCGGGCCGAGGTGCTCGGCCCGTCGCTGTCGATCAGCTACAGGAAGAAGCTCAAGATCATGCGCGGGCGCGGTGCCTACCTCTATGACCACACCGGCCGCGCCTTCCTCGATGGCGTCAACAACATCTGCCACGTCGGCCACAGCCACCCGCACGTGGTCGCGGCACTTGCTCGGCAGGCCTCTATCCTCAACACCAATACACGCTACCTGCACGATACGATCCTCGACTATGCGGAGCGGCTCGCCGCGTATTTCCCAAGGCCGCTGTCTGTCGTCTATCTCGTCTGTTCGGGCTCGGAGGCCAATGAGCTCGCTCTACGCATCGCGCGCACCGTCACGGGGCGGCGCGCCACCATCACGCTCGACTGGGGCTATCACGGCAATACCAACGGCCTGATCGACGTCAGCCCCTACAAGTTCAATCGCAAGGGCGGGCGCGGCAAGCCGGCTTACGTCGAGATCGCCGAACTGGCCGATCCCTATCGCGGCCGCTTCAAGGGCTATGGCGCGAACAGCGGCATGGCCTATGCAGCCTCCGTTGCCGAGAAGGTGGACCTGATCCGTGAGAAGACGGGCCAAGGCCCGGCCGCCTTCATTGCGGAGGCAATCTCGGGCTGCGGTGGGCAGGTCTTCTTCCCTGACGCATATCTCGCGACATCGGCCGAACATGTGAGGAAGGCCGGCGGCCTCGTCATCGTTGACGAGGTGCAGACGGGCTTCGGCAGGGTGGGCAACCACATGTGGGCGCATGGTCCGCAGGGCATCGTCCCCGACATCGTGACACTGGGCAAGCCCATCGGCAACGGCCACCCCATGGCCGCCGTCATCACCACGCCCGAGGTCGCCAAGGCCTTTGCCAACGGCATGGAGTTCTTCTCATCTTTCGGCGGCAACCCGGTCTCTGCCGCCGTGGGCATGGCGGTTCTCGACGTTCTCGAGCAGGAGGGATTGCAGGCGAAGGCCCGCATCACCGGCGAGCACCTAAAGCTCCGGGTTCAGGCCATGGCGGAGAAGCACCCGCTTATCGGGCATGTACGCGGCGAAGGCCTGTTCCTCGGCGTGGAACTGGTGAAGGACAGGGCCAACCTGGATCCTGCCACGGAAGAAGCCAGCCTCATTGCCAATCACATGCGCGAGCACGGCGTCCTGATCTCGACTGATGGTCCCTTCGACAACGTGCTGAAGATCAAGCCACCAATGGCCTTCGGCCTGGCCGAGGCAGACATCCTTGCGGACGCGCTGGAGGTGGCGCTGGGCCGGGTGTGATCGTCTGCACGATACAAAGGGGACAAAATCTTCCACCGCGGCCTGTTCTGCTGTGTTGGTAACGATAATCGTGGGAGTGGCGCACCATGCAGGATTCAAGCACTGCGCTGTGGCAGGTCACAACGGCTCTCTGAGGTAAGTTTGGATCCCGAGGCGGGATTCGAACTCTGCAGACAACAGAACATTGGAATATCAATGGCTTAGAAGCACAGGAAGTTGGCTGCCGGCACCTTCTCCTCCGCCACTCACTCCTAGCATGCGGCTGTAAAACAGGCCGGAAATCGAAGCACGTCGCTCCCGTCGTGGAAATGTGGCCTGGCATGTGCTCCGGTTGTTTCGTCGCTGCCTGCATCTCCTGTCCTGATGTTGGAGCTCCTTGCGTCATCGGAAGCATTCACTCACAACAATGAAATGAGAACAGCCTCGTGAAGAACCATTCTGGTCCGAGCAATCTGGAAGCCGCTCAGCAATTCGCGGAACTGGCTGGCGTCAGTTCTGAGAAGGCCAGATTGCTGAGGCTGAGCAAGGTCATGGGTTTCACGGTGGCATACCGGCCGGGTTCATCCGATGTCGGGGTTCTCTCTCACAGTTTTGACAATGACATCTTCCTGAGTGGTGTTCCCGAATACCAACCGAAACACTCCGATACTGTGCTGGATGTTGGCGCACACATCGGAGATTTTTCTCTGCTTGTGTCCCGCCGCGTGGCACGCGTCTATGCGATAGAAGCGCGAAGAGAAACATTTGCATTGCTCAAGACGAACCTGTTCGTGAACGACGCCGCCAACGTGGTCGCTGACCATTTGGCGCTCAGCGACAAGAACGGTTACTGCCGTCTCTATCTGGCGACTGAAGGTGAGAGTTGGGGCGACTCGACAACCTTTGACTTCAATGGGGCATCAGAGAGTGTTCCTGCCGTCACGCTCGAGCGGTACCTGTTTGAACGCAACATCCCTCGCGTGGACTTCGCAAAATTCAATTGTGAAGGAGCGGAATTCCCGATCCTGATGTCGGCTGACCAGCTGACGCTGTCAAAGTTCGATAAAATGCTCGTTCTGTATCACTGTGACCTCGTCAGCGGTGCCAGCGAGCGGGTGCTGCACGAGAAACTTCAGCATTGTGGGTTCAGAACCTCAACGAGGAACCAGACCGAGGACCGTGGCTGGATGATTGCCACGCGTTCCTGAACTCGCAGTTGCTTTGGGAGCGGTCGTCATTCTGGCTGCCGTCTTCCGCAGGCCGTGAGCGCAATGAAAATTGGCTTTTGTGGCTATCCCTTTTCATGCGGACTCAGCCACCATCGTGGATGCGAGCCGCGGTCTCGTGGCCGGCGCGGATGGCGCCCTCGATGAAGCCGGGATAGACCGAGGCGAGTTCCGCACCGGTGAAGTGCAGGTCATCATGTGACGCGCGCATCGGCGCCCATGGGTCTGCCGTGTCCCAAGGCTTTGGCCAGGTGGCATAGCCGCCACCCACCCAAGGGTGATCGGTCCAGTTGGTCTGCACGACTGTGACGGGGTTGCGCACGCCGGGTCCGAGTATCGGCTCGATGACGTCCATGACCTTTGCCAGAGCGGCCTCGTCCGAAAGGCCTTCCAGCGCCATGGCCGCCGTGCCGCCGCAGAACACGGCCAGCACGCAGAGCTTGTCCATAAGGTCGGAGCAATCCATGACCGAAAGACCCGAAGGGCTGTCCGTCTGACCCAGCCAACCGAAATCACTGCCACGCCAGAAGGCCTGGTCATAACGCAACACGAGTTTGCGCATCTTGCCCGCGACGAAGAGACTGGACTGATGGTTCAGCCACTGGTCCTGCGGAGCCTTCCATGCGATCTGGCGCAGTGATCCACCCCCACTGAAGTGGTCCGACTTGAAGTATGTCTTATGGCATCAAGGAGGATCAGAACATGCCAAGGAAGAAACACACGCCTGAAGAGATCGTCGCCAAGCTGCGACAGGTCGATGTCCTTGTTTCGCAGGGAGTTGCGAC
>CAMDBX010000092.1 GCA_945889445.1 Rhizobium sp. Q54 | reverse complement strand
ACCATCGTCATCGGGCCGTCGACGGAGATCATCGCCTGTGAGGGCCGCATCCTCACCGCCGGCGGCATCGACTGCCACATCCACTTCATCGCGCCCCAGCAGATCGAGGAGGCGCTCTACTCCGGCATCACCACCATGCTGGGCGGCGGCACCGGGCCGGCGCATGGCACGCTGGCCACCACCTGCACCGGTGCGTGGCACACCATGCGGATGATCGAGGCGGCGGATTCCTTCCCGATGAACCTAGGCTTCATGGGCAAGGGCAACAGCTCGCTACCGGCAGCACTCGAGGAAATGATCCTCGCCGGCGCCTGCGGCCTCAAGCTGCACGAGGACTGGGGCACCACGCCTGCGGCCATCGACAACTGCCTCGCCGTCGGCGACCGTTTCGACGTGCAGGTGGCGATCCACACCGACACGCTGAACGAGTCGGGCTTCGTCGACGACACCATCGCCGCCTTCAAGGGCCGCACCATCCACACCTTCCACACCGAAGGTGCGGGCGGCGGGCATGCGCCGGACATCATCAAGGTGGCGGGGCTCAAGAACGTGCTGCCGTCCTCAACCAATCCCACACGGCCCTATACGATCAACACGGTGGCCGAACACCTCGACATGCTGATGGTGTGCCACCACCTCAGCCCACGCATTCCGGAGGACATTGCCTTCGCCGAAAGCCGCATCCGCAAGGAGACCATCGCGGCGGAAGACATTCTCCACGATCTTGGCGCCATCTCGATGATCTCGTCGGACAGCCAGGCCATGGGACGCGTCGGCGAGGTCATCATCCGCTGCTGGCAGACGGCGCACAAGATGAAGGTGCAGCGCGGCAGCCTTCCCGGCGACGGCGCTGCAGACAACAATCGCGTCAAGCGCTACGTGGCGAAATATACGATCAACCCGGCCATCGCGCAGGGCATCGCACATGAGGTGGGCTCGATCGAAGTTGGAAAGCGCGCCGACCTCGTCATGTGGAACCCGGCCTTCTTCGGCGTGAAGCCGGAGATGGTGCTGCTGGGCGGCTCCATCGCGGCGGCACCCATGGGCGATCCCAATGCGTCCATCCCCACGCCGCAGCCAGTGCATTACCGGCCGATGTTCGCCAGCTTCGGCAAGTTGATGACCAGTTCCGCCGTCACTTTTGTTTCCAAGGCGGCGCTGCAGGACGGGCTGCGGGCCAAGCTCGGCACGCAGAAGAAGATGGTGGCGGTCGAGAATACGCGCGGTGGCCTGTCCAAGGCCTCGATGATCCACAATGACGCAACGCCGGTGATCGAGGTGAACCCTGAAACCTATGAAGTGCACGCCGACGGCCAGTTGCTGACCTGCGAACCCGCCCACGTGCTGCCGATGGCGCAGCGCTACTTCCTCTACTGATGGCCCTGCGCGCCACATCCTTCCGCCGCGCGGAGCCACTGGTAGACGAGCCCTTCGGCATCGTGGTGCTGGATGCGGATGAGCGCCACATCCGGCGCAAGCGCATCATGCTGGCCAATGGCGAGGACATTCTCGTCGACTTCGAGAAGCCGGTTCACCTCGAACAGGGCGACCTGCTGGTGCTGGAGGATGGCCGCGTGGCGGAAGTCGTCGCGGCGCCGGAAGAGCTGATGGAGGTTTGCGCGCATGACGCGCAGCACCTCGTCACGCTGGCCTGGCACATCGGCAACCGGCACCTCCCCGCACAGATCGATGGCGCCCGCATCCTGCTGCGCCGCGACCGGATCATCCGCGTGATGCTGGAGCAGCTGGGCGCCAAAGTGTCGGATGTGACGGAACCCTTCACTCCTGCCCACGGCGCCTATCATGCGCACGAACACTGAGGCCGCGCAGCTTCTGCTGCTGCTCACCTGGATGTCTCCCGCCTTTCCGACCGGCGCCTTTGTCTATTCGCATGGCCTGGAATGGGCCGTCGAGTCGGATGCGGTGACGAACAGCGCGGAGCTGAAGGGCTGGATCGCTGACCTGCTGACGCGCGGCTCCGGCTGGAACGACGCCGTGCTCTTCGCGCGCTGCTGGCAGGATGATGCCGGTGCGTTGAACGAACTCGCCCTCGCGCTGGCAACCTCGCGCGAGCGCCACCTTGAAACCACGCAGATCGGCCGCGCCTTCCGCATCGCGGCAGGCATCTTTTCGCCGCCTGCGCTCGATGATGAGGAGATCGCCTATCCCATCGCCGCCGGCACCGCCTGCGCCACGATGGGCATCGACAAGGACCACGCGCTGCTCGCGTGGTTGCAGGGCTTCGCGGCAACCCTCACCTCGGTCGCGGTGCGCCTCGTGCCCATCGGCCAGACGGCCGGCCTCGAGGTGCTGCGCGACCTTGCCCCCGCCATCGCCCGCACGGCGGAGCGAGCAAGTATAGCCACGCTCGATGACCTTGGCGCCATCACGCTTGGCGCGGACATTGCCGCGATGAAACACGAGACACAGCACAGCCGGGTGTTCCGCACATGATGAAATCCTCCCACGGTCCGCTGCGCGTCGGCATCGGCGGGCCGGTCGGCTCCGGCAAGACGACGCTCACCGAAAAACTGTGCAAGGCGATGCGCGGGACATACTCCGTCGCCGCCATCACCAACGACATCTACACCAAGGAAGACGCGCTCATCCTCAACCGGCTGCAGGCACTGCCGGAAGACCGCATCATGGGCGTGGAAACCGGCGGCTGCCCGCACACCGCGATCCGCGAGGATGCCTCGGTCAACCTCGCGGCGGTGGACGAAATGGTGAAGCGCCATCCGGACCTCGACGTGATCTTCATCGAGTCGGGCGGCGACAACCTCGCTGCCACCTTCTCTCCGGACCTGGCCGACATCTCGCTCTATGTGATCTCGGTCTGCCAGGGCGAGAAGATCCCGCGGAAGGGCGGCCCCGCCATCACGCGGTCCGACCTGCTCGTCATCAACAAGGCCGATCTCGCCCCGCATGTCATGGCAAGCCTCGATGTCATGGAGGAGGATACGCGGAAGGTGCGCGGCGAACGGCCCTATGTGTTCACCGACCTGCTGCGGCAGAAGGGCCTCGCCGAAGTTGTCGCCTTCATCGAGCGGGCGGGCGGACTGGCCTGAAAAATCATACGGGCACGTTCTGCCTCTGCGTTGGATCCGGCGTCGCGCGAAGGTTCACTGCTGGGTGCAGCAACTGGTTGCCCTTACGTCATCAATGATTTTGCACGTCTTGAGGTTTCTTCACTTGCGTATACATATCATTTAAATTTATATAAAATACTGCAGTTGAAAATCTGCACTGCGAAGGAGACCGACGTGAGCATGCAAACGGCGATTGCCGAAGACGACACCGCGATCGATGAACTCCAAGATGCTCTGGCGCGGGTGAAGGCTCAGGCCCACGTGGTGCGCCTCGCCATGTCTGGCATGGGCGACGAGCGCGACATGCGCGCCATCATGTCATCGCTGGACGCGATCACCGACGAGTTGCACCAGGCCGAGGCAATGCTGAAGCGTTGAGAGAGTGGTACCGCCTGCCCGGTTCGAACGGGCGACCCCTAGATCCACAATCTAGTGCTCTAACCAACTGAGCTAAGGCGGCATCACTGGGCCAAGGGCCAAGGGCTCTTGCACGGGGGCGTTCCTAGCCCCAGTCGCTGGCGATTTCAAGCCAACAAAAAGGCCCGCGTCGAAACCGAGCGGGCCTTGCGGGTTCGATGCACCGGCCGGGGTGGCCGGCCGGGCATCAGCTGTCTGGTTCAGGCAACCTTGGAAAGGTTGGCGAAGGACTTGGTCATCTGCTCCTGCACCGGCTTCATCGATTCCTTGGCGAGCGCCACGGAAAGCTCCGAAAGCTCAGCGGCCTGGCGCTGCAGCGTCTCGGCCTGCTCCTTGAGGAAGCTCTGCTGCAGGTTCATGACCTCGGACGGGTCACGAACGGCGAAGAACTTGCGCGCGAAGGCGAAGCCGGAATTGATGTTCAGCTGCACGAATTCCATCGACTTCAGCTGGATGTCGGTCACGCGGTTCTTGTAGGCATTGGCGGCGGCGTCCATCAGCTGGACGTTGCCGTGCGCCACTTCCGAGACCTTCTCGAAGGCGCCCCGCGCCTGGTCGAGGGTATTCTGGGCGAAGCTGGCAACCTGCTCGGTGGCCTTGGTCACGGTTTCATTGGTCATTTCGGGCTTGGCCTTCTTGGTCGACATGGGGGTTTCTCCTGTTGGCCAGGCTTTGCATCTGCCTGCCTGATGAGGTCCATATAGTCGAGAAAATGGTGCAGTGCAACATGAATATTGCAGCGCGCTATTCCCGGAGCCTCCGCCGGCCGCGAAAATTAACCTGATGTTGCCGAATTCCTTTATTTTTTCGGTTAAGGCATCGTAAACAGGACCGGCTGAATTTGGGCCGCTTGGAGGGGTGAACCGTTGGCCGACGTCGCCACACCGACGCTGGAAGACCTGAGGAACGTGCCGGAAGCCGCCTGGCTCTGGGACGCGGGCCGTGCGCGCATCGTGTGGGCCAACCCCGCCGGCATCGCTTTTTTCGGCGGCGCCTCGCTGTTCGACCTGATCGACCGCCCCTTTGACGAGCAGGAACCCGGCGTCGAGACGATGATGGGCCTGTCCCGCAGCCTGCACCGCGGCCAGGTCGAAACGGTGGAACTGAGCTTCCCCTCCGCCGCCGCCGAAGGCCCCGTCACCTGTCGCTGCATGATCCATGCCCTGGCCGATGGCCGGCCGGGCGTGCTCGCAGTTGCCCGCTCCTCCGCCGCGCAGGACACCGACCGCGCCGATGCCGACATGGCCGCCGCCTTCGACCTTTTGCCCTCCGCAGCTATCCTGCTCGGGCGCGACGGCGGCTTCCGCCACCTCAATGCCGCAGCCCTCATGCTGCTGGGCGCCAAGCAGCGCGGCAGCCTTGCCGAACTGATGAGCGACCAGCCCCAGGCCGACGCGTTGCTGGCCAGGCTCGCCGCGGCGGGCACCGTGGTGCAGCACCGTGCACTGGCGGTGCGCATCGGTGTGCGCGACATCCGCCTGACCGCACGCCGCCTCAACCGCGAGGCGGAAAGTGCCGCCTTCGCCATGCTCCTCCTCGATGACGTAACGGAGCGCCGCGCACTGGAGTTGAAGCTCTCGGGCGCCGAGCCCGCCCCCACGCCCCAGCCCGGCGCCGCCGCGCCAGCACCCTCCTCCACCCTTTCCGAAGCCGATGCCGCGGCCTTCGAGAAGCTGGGCAAGGTGCTGGAGCGGGAAATCCGCGAGGTGAAAGCCCGCCCGGCCCCCGCGCCCGCACCCCCCGCGCCGGAAGCGCCGCCCGCCGCACCGCGGCGCAAGCTGCAGCGCATTCCCGACCAGGTGCGCCTGCCGCTGGAAAACCGCCCGGAAGCGGTGCTGGTGGCCAAGGACGGGCAGTTGCTCTTCGCCAACCCCGCCGCCGCCCGGCTGTTCGGCTACGAAACCGGCGAGGACGTCATCAACGACCACGCGCTGTCCAACCGCTTCGGCCAGCTTGGCCAGGCCCTGCCCCGCGCCGAGATCACCACCGACGCCGGCAGCGCCATCGAGGCCAGCGTCCAGATGGTGGTGATCCCGTGGCTCGGCGGCCCGGCGCGCCAGTTCCTGCTCCTGCCGGCCGAATCACCGAAGCCCGAGCGCCCCGATCTGCGCCTCGCTCCGGTCCACGCGCCCGCACCGGCGCTTGTCGCTGCCGATGCCGCGCCCGCCACTGTCGACACCAGTGCCCCGCCCGAGGCCCCGCGTGCCAGCGCCGAGGTGATCCAGCTGCCGGTGCGCAGCACCGGCTCGGACGCCGACCAGGAACTGCGCGCCATTCTCGATACCGCCGCCGACGGCATCATCACGCTCGATCAGGACGCCAGGATCCACACCTTCAGCGCCGGTGCCGAGGCGATCTTCGGCTATCGCATCGCCGAGGTGGCGGGAAAGCCCTTGTTCGATCTTCTGGCACCCGAAAGCCGCAAGATGGTGCGCGACTATCTGGCCGCACTGCAGGGCCCCGGCCTCGCATCGGTTTTCAATGACGGCCGCGAAGTGACGGCACAGGTCAGCCAGGGCGGCACGGTGCCGCTGTTCCTCACCATCGGACGGCTGCAGGCCACGCGCTCGCAGGCCGCCTTCTGCGCCGTGGTGCGCGACATCACGCAATGGAAGAAGACCGAGTCCGAGCTGCGCGAAGCCAAGGAAAGGGCCGAGGCAACCAGCCGCCAGAAGTCGGAGTTCCTGGCCAGCGTCAGCCATGAGCTGCGCACACCGCTCAACGCCATCATGGGCTTCTCGGAGGTCATGCGGCTTGGCCGCTTCGGCGAGATCGACAACGAGAAATACCGTGGCTATGTGCAGGACATTCACGCCAGCGGCGCGCATCTCCTGTCGCTGATCAACGACCTGCTCGATCTCTCCAAGGTCGAGGCCGGCAAGCTCGAGCTCAACTTCACCGCCGTGTCGCTCGGCGACGTCACCGACTACGTGCAGAAGATGCTGCAGGAGCAAGCCACATCGGCGCGCGTGGTGCTCAGGAAGTCGATGCCCGCCGACCTGCCCAACGTGGTGGCGGACCTGCGCTCGATGCGCCAGGCGCTGATGAACCTGGTGTCCAACGCCATCAAGTTCACCGATGCGGGCGGCCAGGTGGTGGTCTCCGCCCAGCTCACCGGCGCGGGCGAGTTGAAGCTTCGGATCAAGGATACCGGCATCGGCATGGACGAGGACCAGCTGAGGGGCGCGCTCGAGCCCTTCGGCCGCGTCATCACCGAAGGCCGCGAGGTGCAGGGCACGGGTCTCGGCCTGCCGCTCACCAAGGCACTGGTGGAGGCCAACCGCGCCCGCCTCAGCATGTCCAGCGAGCCGCGCAAGGGCACGCTCGCCGAAGTCATCTTCCCCACCACCCGCGTCCTGGCGGAATAGCCCTGCCATGACGGCCGCAACGCTGACAAAGGGCCCGCCCCGCCCGTTGAGCGAAAGGCTGTTCGCCGCGGCGGCCTTCGTCATCGGCCTTGCGCTGGTGCTGCCGGTGCTGACCATCATCGTGCTGGCGCTGACCCCCACCGAGAACGTGTGGCCGCACCTGATCGCCACCGTGCTGCCGGGCTACGTGATGCGCACGCTGGCCCTGATGGCCGGGGTGGGCATCATCACCTTCGTGGTGGGAACCGCCACGGCCTGGCTCGTCACCATGTGCCGCTTTCCGCTGCGGCCGCTGTTCGTCTGGGCGTCGCTTCTGCCCATGGCCATGCCGGGCTACATCGTGGCCTATGCCTATGTCGATTTCCTGAGCTATGCCGGGCCGGTGCAGACAGGCTTGCGCGGCTTGATGGGCTGGAAGACGCCCGCCGACTACTGGTTCCCCGAAATCCGCTCGCTGGGTGGGGCCATCTTCGTGTTGTCGATGGTGCTCTACCCTTACGTCTTCCTCACCGCGCGGGCGAGCTTCCTTCGCCAGCCGGCAACCCAGCTCGAAGTGGCGCGCGCATTGGGCCGCACGCCATGGGGCGCGTTTCGCGCCGTGGCGCTGCCGCTGGCCCGCCCCGGCATTGCGGTGGGCGTGTCGCTGGCCCTCATGGAATGCCTCAACGATATTGGCGCGGCGGGCTTCTTCGGCGTGCGCACGCTCACCCTCGGCGTCTACACGACGTGGCTTTCGCAGGGCAATCTCGGGGGTGCGGCACAGATCTCCGCGGTGATGCTGCTGTTCATCTTCGTGCTGCTGTGGATCGAGCGGCAGGCGCGGCGGCGGCAGTCCTTCGTGCTGCCCGCCCAGCGCCCGCGCCAGCCGGACCGCATCCGCCTCAACGGCTGGCAGCGCGCGCTGGCGGTCATCGTCTGCGGCCTGCCCATCCTCATCGGCTTCGTGCTGCCGGCACTGGTGCTGATGAGCTTCGCCGCCTCGCGCCTCGAGGATGCGCTCTCGGCCACCTATCTCAAGGCGGTCTACCATTCGCTGCTGCTCGCCGTGCTGGCTGCCGCCGCTGCGGTGCTGCTGGGGCTCGTGCTGGGCTATGCCAACCGCGCCGTGCAGAACGGGCTGACCAGGCGCGTCATCCGGCTGGCCGCCACCGGCTATGCCATTCCCGGCACGGTGCTGGGCATTGGCGTGCTGATCCCGCTCGCCGCCTTCGACAATGCGCTCGACAGCTTCCTGCGCGAGCAGGTGGGCGTGTCATCCGGGCTGCTGCTGTCGGGCACCATCACGGCCCTGGTCTTCGCCTATGTGGTGCGCTTCCTCGCGGTGTCCTTCGGGGCGATCGAGACCGGGCTGCAGAAGGTCACGCCCAATGTGGCCGCCGCGGCGCGCACGCTGGGGCGCGGGCCCATTGCCGCCTTCATCGAGGTGCACCTGCCGCTGCTCAAGCCCGCACTGGCCTCGGCGGCACTCCTCGTCTTCGTCGACTGCATGAAGGAGCTTCCGGCCACGCTGATCCTCAGGCCCTTCGACTTCGAGACGCTGGCCACCACGGTCTTCATGCTGGCATCCCTCGACCAGCTGGAGGAGAGCGCACTCCCCGCCCTCACCATTGTCGTCGTGGGGCTGCTGCCGGTGATCCTGCTGTCACGCACGCTGCAGGAACCCCACATCACGTCTTGAGGTCGGGCAGGTCCTTGTAAAGCTCCAGCGCCTCCGGATTGGCCAGCGCCTCCTTGTTCTTCACCACGCGGCCATGCACCACGTCCCGCACCGCGAGCTCGGTGATCTTGCCGGACTTGGTGCGCGGAATGTCGGCAACGGCCACGAGCTTGGCCGGTACATGGCGCGGCGAGGCGCCGTCGCGGATCTTCTTCCTGATCGCCGCCACCAGCGCCTCGTCGAGCATCGCACCGGCCCGCAGCCTGACGAACAGCACCACGCGCACGTCGCCATCCCAGTCCTGGCCGATGGCGATGGCCTCGATCACCTCGGGCACCTGCTCCACCTGGGCATAGATCTCGGCCGTGCCGATCCTCACGCCGCCGGGGTTCAGCGTGGCATCCGAGCGGCCATGGATGATCATGCCATCGTGCGGCGTGATCTCGGCGAAGTCGCCATGGCACCAGATGCCGGGGAAGCGCGCGAAATAGGCGTTGTGGTATTTCGATCCGTCAGGATCGTTCCAGAACATCACCGGCATGGAGGGGAACGGCTTCACGCAGACGAGCTCGCCCTTTTCGCCGCGCACCGGCCTCGCCTGCTCGTCATAGACGTCGACGGCCACGCCCAGCATCGCGCCCTGGATCTCGCCGCGCCACACGGGTGACAGCGGATTGCCGCCCACGAAGCAGCCGCAGATGTCGGTGCCACCCGAGATCGAGGCAATCTGCATGTCGGCCCTGATGCCGGAATGGACGAAGTCGAAGCTTTCAGCCGACAGCGGCGAACCGGTGGAGAGCATGGCCCGCAACGACGACAGCTTGTGCGTCTCCTTCGGCACGATGCCGCTCTTCTTCACCGCGTCGATATATTTGGCGGAGGTGCCGAAAATGGTCATGCCCTCATCGTCGGCATAGTCGAACAGCACGCGCTCGGAGGGGTGGAAGGGCGAGCCGTCATAGAGCAGTAACGTGGCCCCGGCTGCAAGGCCCGAGACCAGCCAGTTCCACATCATCCAGCCGCAGGTGGAAAAGTAGAACAGCTTGTCGGTGGGCTTCGTATCGGTGTTCAGCACATGTTCGGACAGGTGCTTCAGCAGGATGCCGCCCGCGCCATGCACGATGCACTTCGGAATGCCGGTGGTGCCTGAGGAGTAGAGAATGTAGAGCGGATGTTCGGGCGGCAGCTGCGCAAACTTGATCGGCGCGTCGCTGTGCCCGCTCACGAAGCCCGCCAGCGTCTCACCCTTGGGCAACGCCTTGGCCACCGCATCCGCCTCGCCGATGTAGTCGATCACCAGCGCACGCTCGACGCTTTTGAGTTCCCTCAGCACATTGCCGATCTTCTCAGCCATGCGGATGGTCTTGCCGGCATAGTAATATCCATCGCAGGCGATGAGGATCTTGGGCTCGATCTGCCCGAAGCGGTCAAGGATGCCGCGCTCGCCGAAGTCCGGAGAGCAGGACGACCAGATGGCGCCGATGGACGATGCCGCGAGAAACGCGATGATCGATTCCGGCATGTTCGGCACCACGGCGCAGATGCGGTCGCCTGCCTTCACGCCCGCCGCGGTGAAGGCGCGGTGCAGACGCGCCACGGCCTGGTTGAGCTCGGCCCAGCTCATCCGCCGCCGGACCTTGTCCTCGCCGCGGAACACCAGCGCATCCGCGTCGTCGTTCCGGCGCAGCATGTTCTCGGCATAGTTCAGCCGCGCGTCGGGAAAGAACTTCGCACCCGGCATCTTGGTGGCGTCGACCAGCACCCGGCTGCCGCGCGTCTCGGCCTTCACGTCGCAGAAGTCCCACAGCCGTGCCCAGAAGGCCTCCGGCTCCTCCACCGAGTGGCGCAGCACCTGCTCGAAGGTGGTGAAGCCCAGCGGCGCCATGAAGCGGGCAAGGTTGGAGGCCGCCATGCGCTCGGGGCTGGGGGTCCACAAAGGGCGTTCGGTCATGTAAGGCACTCCGGAATGGCGGTTCGTCCTGCGTCTAGTCATGTCACAGAAGGGCCGCAAGTCCCGCTCAAAAGCGGCGCGTTTTCAGGAGTTTCCGATGTACGATCGACGACTGGTTGCAGGTGGCGCCGCGGTGGGCCTGGTGGCGGTGGCGATCATCGCCTTCGTCCTTGCCGCACCGCGCCTGGCGGCAAGCGGGCTGAACGGGCTGGCCCAGCAGCAACTCGGGCGCAGCGTGATCGTGCGCGGTGGCACCCACCTCGAGTTCTCGCCCCTGTCGATCCGCCTCGACGATGCCGTGCTGTCGGGCGTGGACGCTCGCGACGACAGCTTCGCCATGGCCCGCTCCGCCATCATCCCGGTGACGCTGGGCCAGCTGTTCGGCGGAACCCCGCAGCTGTCCGAGGTCAGCCTGGTGTCGCCCGAGTTCGCGCTGCTCATCAGTGAGCGCGGCGAGGCCAACTGGGACTTCCGCGGCTTCACCCCCACGGGCGCGCTGCGCATCCGCATGGAGCAGGGGCGCTTCCGCTACTTCGACGCCCGCAACAACCAGAGCATGACGCTCGCCCAGGCGGATGGCACGCTGGATCTGCGTGCCGACGGAGGCGCCTCCTTCGCCGGCAGCGCCGTCATCAACGGCCGCCTGGTGCGCATCGACGCCGACCTCAAGTCGCTGGCCCGCGTCAATGCCGATGGCTCGCCGCTTGAACTGGCGCTTGCGGCGGAGGCCGGCTCCGCCAGCTTCAGTGGCCGCCTGTCCACCGCGCAGGTGCTCAGCCTCGCCGGGCCGGTGAGCCTGTCGGGCCCGGTGCCGGGGCCGGCTCTTCACCTGCTCGGCCTGGCGCTGCCCGACGGCGCGGGCGCCGCCGGGCCCATCACCATCGATGGCGCGCTCGACAGTGCCGGTCGCGCCTTCGCCATCCGCAACGCCACGCTTGGCCTCGGCGCCTTCCGCGCGGCCGGAGAGCTGGGCGCGGACCTGCGCAGCGACCAGCCGAAGCTGCAGGCCAACCTCACTGCCGACACGCTGTGGCTCGATCCCTTCGTGCCAGCCTCCGGTGCCAAGGGTGGCGACTGGGGCCGCGTGACCCTGCCCTTCGGGCTGCTCAAGACCTTCGACATCGAGGCCGCCATCGAGGCGCGAAGCATGGTCTTCGGCGGGTTTGCCAGCGGCCCCGCCAGCCTCAAGGCAACACTCACCGGCGGCAAGCTCGAGGTGGTGAGCACCGCGCGCCTCGCCAATGGCGGCACGCTCGGCTTTGCCGCCACGGCCGATGCCACGGTGCTGCCACCCGCCGCAACGCTGAAGATCGATGCCGCCGACGCCGAGGCCCAGCCGCTGCTCGCCGCACTCACCGGCGCAAGCCATCTCACCGGCACCGGCAGCTTCGCGGTGGATCTGTCCGCCACCGGCACCACGCAGGAAGAGCTCGCCGGTACGCTCAAGGGCACCGCCAGCGTCGCGCTGCGCGACGGCAGCATTTCAGGCGCCGACTTCACCGGGCTGGTGCTGGCCGCCAAGCAGAAGATCCTCGCGGGCTGGTCGGAAGCCCCCGGCAGCACGCCCTTCACCAGCCTCGAGGGCCAGGCCACCATCGAGGACGGCATCGCCAGCTTCCGCGACCTCAGGATCGTGGGGCCCGTCACCTCCTTCATGGTGGAAGGGCTCATCGACGTGCTGCGCCAGGCGGTGGCCGTGTTGGTCACGGCGTCGGCCAATGGCCAGCCGCTGCTTCCCGTGGCGGTGATCGCCCGGGGGCCCTGGGCCGGTCCCCAGATCTACCCGGACATTCCCAACATCCTCACAAATCCCGAGGGCGGCTTCTCCCGCCTGCAGGATGCAGAACCGCTGCAAGGCAATTGATCGAACGCGACAGTGGGGGCATGAGAGCAGCATGATCCGCATCCAGAGCCAGGCCTTCGATCCCGGTTTCGAACTGAGCCAGCTGAAGGCCGGCCGCCCCGGCATCGGCGGCACCGTCATGTTCCTCGGCACGGTGCGCGACCTGTCGGAGGGCGCGGACGTGAAGGCCATGACGCTCGAGCACTATCCCGGCATGACCGAGAAGGCGCTCGCCGACATCGAGCAGGAGGCGCACCGCCGCTGGCCGCTCGATGCGACGCTCATCATCCACCGCTTCGGCCGCCTCGAACCGGGCGAGGATATCGTGCTGGTCATCGCCGCCTCGGCCCACCGCGAAGCCGCCTTCGAGGCCTGCCACTTCCTCATCGACTGGCTCAAGACCAAGGCGCCCTTCTGGAAGCTCGAGGAGAATGACCAGGGTGCGAGCTGGGTTGCCGCCAAGGACAGCGACGACGACGCGGCGCGGCGCTGGAGCAAGTGAGGCGCTGGCGGCCACCACGCCGGTCGCCCAGGCCCTGGTGGCGCAGCCTTGCCGAGGGCGCGGGCATGCTGCTGCTGCTTGCCGTCATCACCTATGGCGCGCGCCAGGCCGGCTGGCTTCCCGACGAGACGGGGTCCTTCACCGCGGTCGACGGCGACTCGCTCCGCAAGGACGGGAAAGACTATCGCCTGCACGCCATCGACGCGCCGGAACTGTTCCAGACCTGCTGGAAGGCCGATGGCAAGGAATATGATTGCGGCCATGCAGCGCGCGATGCGCTGCGCGGCCTGGTCCGCAATGCCACCGTCACCTGCCACATCCTCGATACCGACCGCTACGGCCGCGCGGTTTCAGAGTGCAGCGCCGGGAAGGCGAACATCAACGATGCCATGGTGCGCGCCGGATGGGCGGTCGCCTACACCCGCCACGGCCAGGATCATGCCGCGGCGCAGGCGGAGGCCCGCGTTGCTGGCCGCGGACTTTGGCAGGGCCGTTTCCAGACGCCGGAAGACTGGCGCAATGCCAACCGCAACAGCCTGCTCCAGCAGCAGGAAGAGGATTGAGCGGCGGGCACAACGTGCCTCGCCGCTCGCTTGGCCGCGTCAGAAGTTGTTGGGGTTGCCCTTGACGATCGTGCCGGTGCCGTCGTCCTTGCCGTCCTTCACCCAGGTCACCTGGTCGCCATCGAGCTTGACCTGCCAGCACGCCTCGGGGTCCTGGCCATACTGGAAGCACATGGTGTCGGCGTTGATGCGCCACTTGCCGGCATAGTCCTTGCCCTTGATGACGCCGTCAGCGCCGTAGAATTCCGTGTAGGCTCCGGCCGCCATCATGCTGCCCTGCACGGTGTTGCCGGAGATTGCCGCGCCGATCTGCTCGCCCGTTGCCATCGCGCCCGCAAACGCCGTTCCGCTTGCCGCAAGCATGACCGCGGCTGCCATCAGGATGTTCTTCATGTCAGTTCTCCTTTGTTAATGTCTTTCCTACGGCGGAACTGGCCGCGGGGATTACAGCGGCGGAAGCCAGGCGGCCGGAAATTCACGCAGTCACGGCCAGAGCCGACACCCCACGTGGCGCCATAATGAGATGAGTGCCATCCGCCGACTGGATCGCAGTTTGCGGTCCAGTGGGTGGCGCTGTGATCAGCGCGTCAAGACGTGCCCCATCCCGGCCGGTGGCGCGGCTTGCGCCGCGCAACGGGCCACGATCGGCAAGAAACTGGAGACATTTAACAATCAAAAATTGCTTTTTTGCCGCTCAGAAATCGCTCATTTTGTTCATTTGACCCCCACCGACGCTCAAGAGATGGGTAGGCATGAACCTCGTGAAAACACCTATCACCCGACGCCAAATGCTGATCGCCGCGCCGGCCCTTCTTCTGGCCAAGCGCGAGGGCGTGGCGCAACAGGTGAACAAGCTCGCCGATGACTTGAAGAATGGCGAGTTCAACTGGTTTCCGGAGCGCTCGCAGGGCGGACCCGTCATCATCATCGTGTCGATCCCGGACCAGCTGGTGCATGTCTATCGCAATGGCGTCCGCATCGCGGCCTCCACCTGCTCCACCGGCAAGCCCGGCCACCGCACGACCACCGGCGTGTTCCAGATCCTGCAGCAGGACAAGCACCACCGCTCGTCGACCTATTCCAATGCGCCCATGCCCAACATGAACCGCCTCACCTGGAGCGGCATCGCACTGCATGCCGGCAACCTGCCGGGCTATCCAGCCTCGCATGGCTGCATCCGCCTGCCGATGCAGTTCTCCGAGCGGCTGTTCGCCATCACCCGCAAGGGCATGACGGTGGTGATCGCCGACGAGCGCTCGCAGCGCACCACCGTCACCCACCCCGGCATGGTGCTGGGCGATTATGCGCGGCGCGAATTCGCCGCCGTCGACGCTGCCCTCCTCAAGGATCAATACAGTGCGGGCCATGCAGCCCAGCCCACCGTGAGCAGCGTGGTGGTGAGCAGCAGAGACAAGTCGGTCACCGTGTTCGATGACGGCCACGAGGTGGCCAAGGGCAAGGCCACCATCACGGGCGGCGCGAAGCCAATCGGCGAGAATGTCTACAACCTCACCGGCGCCAGCACGGCGGATGACAGCCTCACCTGGTCCGGCACCGGTTATGGCAAGACCGACCGCGAGCACATGGGCTATGAACTCCGCCGCATCTCCGCCGATCCCCAAGTGCGCGAACATATCCGCAGGCGCATGAAGACCGGCATCACGGTGGTGACCACCGACAAGTCCCACTCGGTCGCGCAGCGCGCCAGCGATTTCACCATCATTGAAGGAGTCTACTGATGTTCACGCGATACACCCTCACGGCATTCGCCACATCCACCATCGCCCTCGCCGCGCTCGCAACGCCGGCGCTGGCCAACCCGCCGAAGTTCACGGCAAGCTGCCCCACCGGCATCACGGTCAAGTCCAACGGCAGCGGCAAGGTCAGGATCAATGGCACCAAGGCCACGGTGAAGACCTTCAGCGCCACCGCCTGGGAGGCCCGCATCAAGGGCATCGCCATCGACTTCGGAATGGACGGGTCAGCACTCACCGTCACCTACACGGCAAAGGGCGGCGCCAACGGCATCTGCCAGGTCACGAGCAGTGCGGCGTCCGGGGACGCCGGTGGCGGGGCCAACCTCACGCTCGCCCCCGCCAAGGACCAGGAGGCCTGCCTTGCCGCCGTCTCCAACAAGACCAACAATGGCGAGGTCACGGTTCTCGACACCAACAGCTCGGAAGCCAACAACACGGTCATCGTCGGCGTGGGCGAGCAGAAGGCCAAGTGGCGGTGCCTGGTCAAGAACGGCCGCGTCGCCGACGTGATGTCGCTCACCGATGAAGGCGCTCTCTGAGGCACCCGCTTCGGGATCGCAAACGCAATTGCTTTCCACCGCACAAACACGCCGTCCATTCACGGCTATCTCCGGCCCGACGCCACGAGGGCCTGAATGGACGCGACTGCCGATGACGATACCGGGAACATTCTCGGCCATGTTGACTATCGTCACATCGTGGCCATCCTGCAGAAGCACTACCCTCAGATGAGTGCCGAGGAGGCTGCGCGGCTGGTCTTCGAATACCTGCGGCCGCAGGATGCAGATGCCCCGCTCAACAACATGGCAGAAGACCCGGAAGCGGCCTGACTGGCCCGCCGCGCCGTCCAGCAGCGCGATCATCTCGCGGAAGACAGTGGTGTTGCTCTGAGTCTGACCGGGCGCACAGCCCACGGCGACAAAGCGCCAACCGTCCGGAAGCTGTCGATGCAGCCTCGGTTCGCCAATGAATGGTGCTGCCAGGGGGCACATTAGCCACGTTTATCAATGTCTTAGATTGTCCTACTCTGACTGAATTTCGAGTAATTTTCAGCCCTTTATCGTCTTAACGTGTCTTGAATTGTCCGGCCCTAGCCCGCAATTATTGGGGACCCACAGGGGACCGAAAAATGCCGGAAAAAATTCTCACGAGCCTGTTTGTGAAAAACGCTCCCGCCGGAAAACACAACGACGGCGGC
>CAMDBX010000091.1 GCA_945889445.1 Rhizobium sp. Q54 | reverse complement strand
GGCATCCGGTACATCAGCCCTGCTGACCGCCATATGGGGCAAGATCACGATATCCTCAAGGCGCGGCATCATATCTACAGCGAAGCCCGGCTGCGCAACCCGGGTCGCTGGTCTGGGAAAACCCGAAACTGGACACCCGTCGCGGTAGTCACGCTCAACCCGGAGCGCGAAACAGGTGTCGCGGCGAAGCTCAGGACAGCTGACGAAAATCGGCAGACCGCGTGAAGAAGAGGCGACAACTAGCTTGACCCGCACCGGTCTGGTGACCAGTTGGTGCAGTGTAGCAAAGCCAGGGCGATCAGCTTTACCCTTGCTTCCAGAGATACCGTCATCAGTGAGTTCAGCGACAACTGTCCAGTTATTGCGAATGCAGACTTCGCGTAGTTCCAGAAGCTGATTGACTGTCGTTTGCCTTGCCGTTGAGACTCGGGAATAGATAACAGCACGTTGGGGAAGGGAGTTCATGAATGCCTCCAGGAGCGATTGTGGTAAGTGACCGTAAAACATAGACATTTTTACCAGAAATGCCAAAAAGCTTTACTTGAAAGCTATACACTGATGCTCTACACACTTCAATAAGTATCTGAAAAACCAGTATGTCTCTGAAAATCATAATCCTGGGGTCGGGGGTTCGAGTCCCTCTCCCGCTACCACTTCTTTTCCATACAAGTCAGAACGTTGAACGACCGGCGCAGCGCATGGCGCTGGGGCGCGCAGACGGAGCAGAACGACCATGGACATCGACCGGCGCTATTTCCTGAAGGCGGGCGTGGCCGCCATCGCTGTGGTGGCAGAACGGGACAGTGGGGCAGCACTGGCGCAGGAGGCCGCTGGGGCTGTTGTCTATTTCAACGGTACGATCCTGACCATGGAGGGCGATCAGCCCGCCACGGTGGAGGCGGTGGCGGTGAAGGACGGCAAGATCGCCTTTGCGGGGCCTCTCGACGCCGCGCGCGTCGCGGTGGGTCAGGCCCGCGAGGTTGATCTTCAGGGCCGCACCATGCTGCCGGGCTTCATCGACTCCTGGGGGCACTTCACGCTGTTCGCGCAGCAGACGCTGGGCGTGAACCTCGCCTATTTCGCCGACAAGCGGCCCGCCAGCAAGGCAGACGCCATCGCCCTGCTGAAGGCGACAGCGCCGTTCAACGGCTGGATCATCGGTTATGGCTATATCGCGTCCATGCTGGCGGACGGGCCGTTGACGCTGGCCGACCTCGACGCGGCCTTCCCCGAAACGCCGGTGATGATCGCCACCCTGTCCACCCTCACCGGGCAGGTGAACAGCGCCGGCATCGCCAGGCTGGGTCTCACCCCGGACACCAAGGTCGTGCAGCCGGGCGAGATCGGCAAGGATCCGCGGACCGGCAAGCTGACAGGTGACCTCGCCTTCTCGCCCTTCCTCTCGGCGCGCGTGCAGGCCGTCGGCAGCTATTCGCAGGCCCAGACGTTCAAGACCTTCCGCGCTGCCGAGGCGCTGCTGGCGGCGCAGGGCTTCACCACGGTGCAGAGCTACCAGCTGGTGCCGGAGGACATCACCGAACTGCGCGCCGCCTTCGACCAGGGCGTGATTGCGCTCGACGTGATCGGCATGCCGTCAGTGTCGGACGCGGCCACGGCCAAGATCGTGCAGGATGCCGACTGGACGTGGGGCACCTACAGCCATGGCGACCGCGGCCTGAAGATCCCGGGCTATCAGGTGGCAACCGACGCGGCCCCGCAGCTGCGCCTTGCCGCTTTCACCAAACCCTATCTCGACACCACCGGCTTTCCCGACGGCTGGAAGGGCATGCTTCTGCCGCAGGAGTTCGTGGAGCAGTGGGTGGGCCATGCCTATGCCAACGGCATCCAGCTCTTCTGCTACAGCAATGGCGATGCCGGCATCGACATGAGCCTCGCCGCCATCGAGAAGGCGATCGCCGCGTCCGGCGAGGCGGACGACCGCCGCACCATCATCGCGCATTCCTATTTCGTGCGGCCGGACCAGCTGGCGACCTACAAGCAGCATGACATCGGCATATCGATGATGCCGCCGCACATGATGGTTTATGGCGACCTGCTGATGAAGGAGCTGGGGCCGGAGCGGGCAAGCCTGGAATCGCCGCTCGCCTCCGCCCTCGCGGCGGGCCTGCGCAGCACGATCCACTGTGACTGCCCCTCGGCCTCGCCCAACATGATGGAGGCGGTGTGGACCGCAGTGACGCGGACCACCATGTCCGGGCAGGTGCTGGGGCCGGAGGAGCAGGTGAGCCCCTATGCAGCATTGCTGGGGGCAACCCGCAACGTAGCCTACACCTATCGCGAAGAGGCCACCAAGGGCACGATCACCGCCGGCAAGATCGCCGACCTGGTGATCCTCGATGCCAATCCGCTCACCGCAGAGCCTGACAAGATCAAGGACATCAGGGTGGTCGAGACCATCAAACGGGGACAGACGATCTACGCCCGCGGCTGAGCCGCGGCGCCGGTGCTCAGGCGGCGGCTCCTGCGGTGCGACGCGGACGGGTGAGCATCTGGGCCGCAAAGAAGCCGGCGCAGACCGGAACCAGCATGGCGAAGTAGCCGGGAAGCAGGACAGCGGTGTCGACTGCGATGTCCGGATAGCGCGGCAGCAGGGTGGCGATGGCCGGGCCCGCCACCATCATGGCGATGATGACGGCAGTGGTGCCGAGCAGCGGCAGGACCGCCGCGTGGGGAATTTCGGCGGGACCCCGCCGCGGCCCGGCAATCCACCGCGAGGCGGCGAGGCAGGCCAGGGCATAGACCAGCGTCGTCACCAGCGCGCCGCCGGTGCCGAGCCCTTGGGGCAGCGTCAGCATCGAGGCGGCTTTGAAGAAGGGGAGATGGGCCATGTAGCGCAGCGTCAGCATGAGAAGCGCGTCGCCAGTCAGGGCGGCGGGCGAGGGCCGGACGGGGGCCGCTTGCCACTTCACGCTGCTGATCGAACTGGACGCATTCAACATACCCGGTCACCCCCGTGGCGCAGGCAAACCCTAATTTTCCGTCTGCGCGCAGGTGAATAGTAGGCACCAGTTCCGAGGCCTCACAAGCGCTCCGAATAACGTTCATTTGTGGATATTCAGGCGGTTCGCACAACCCTGAATGATTGAGTCATGTTTTAGATGCATGCCAAAAGATAAAAAGCTGTCGTTTCATGCGATTCGTGCATATCGGCAATCTGGCATAAGTAACAGTTTCTGCGACAATCCGCCACAGCCTTTGTCGGGGCAGCCCGCCTAAGCTGTATCGAATACTATGGTAAAGTTGGTAGGTATTAGTACTGAAAATGTCTTTCACTACCTTCCCGAACCGGGGAGCAATCGACATCAGGACGTTTTCCGGAGGAAATGAGTATGACCGCCAACAATCGCCGCGTTGTTCGTATGCTGTGCAAGGCTCTTCTGCTGATCAGCCTGCCGCTCGCCGGTTTCGTCTGGGCGCTCCCCGATGATGCGACCAACCTGGCGGCAGTCGTGGCGCTCACGTTGGTGAGCCTCGGCGTCGGCTTTGGTGGCGAATACCTCGCGTCCTCCACCGAAAACGATATTCAGGAACTGGACGCCCGCATCGCGGTCGATGCCCAGCGCCGCGCCGACGAACTCGCGATGCGCGACGAGAAATTGCGCCAGTTCGACCGCATCGTGAACCTGCTGACCGAGCAGAACCACGATCTGCGCGGCAAGCTGGTTTCCGTCCAGATTGGCCTGCAGCGCAAGAAGGACGCCATTCTCAGCGCTGCCAGCGAGGCGCTCGCGCCTGAAGGCATTGCCCAGCCGGCCCAATCGGTGTTCGCGCGCGCCAGCTGATCCGCTTCGATTGCAGGCGTCAGCCGCAATCACACCATTGAACCCGCAGCACCCTCCGGTCCTGCGGGTTTTCTGTTGCCGGTTCAGCTACCCGGAATGGTGAAGCCGTGGGCCTTGAAGATATCCTGTGCGGTGGGCGACTGCAGGAACTGCAGAAATGCAACTGCGTCGGCATTGCTTGAGGCTGCGAGCCGAGCCGCGGGGTAGATGATGGGCGGATGGCTGTCCGCCGGGAAGGTGCCCAGCACCTTCACGTTCTCGTCCTCGCGCGCGTCCGTCTGGTAGACGATGCCGGCGGCTGCCTCGCCAGTGGACACCAGCTTCAGCGCGGCGCGCACGTTTTCGGCCTGCGCGAGGCTGTTCTCGACGCCCTGCCACGCGCCCAGGGACTGCAATGCCGCCTTGGCGTATTTTCCGGCGGGCACCGCCTTCACGTCAGCCACCGCAAGCCTGCCGCCCTTGAGCAGGCCCGCGAGATCGAAGCCCGGCGCGATGGTGACAGCCGCCGTTGAGCCGGCGGGCGCCACCAGCACCAGCGCATTGCCGAGCAGCCTCACTTCCGTGCCTTCGGCAATCAGCTTGCGATCGGCGAGGTATCTCATCCAGTCGAGATCGGCGGATATGAAGATGTCAGCGGGGGCGCCCGCCTCGATCTGCTTGGCAAGGGCCGAACTGGCGGCATAGGCATTGGTGGTCTCCTTGCCGGTGCCGGCCTTCCAGGCCACGCTGGCCTCGTCGAGTGCGGTCTTGAGGCTGGCGGCGGCGAAAATGGTCACCTTTCCGGATGCCGATGCCGGACGCGTGATGCCGGCAGCGAGAGTGGCGGCGGCCATCAGGCCAGTCGTGAAGGATCTGCGCGAGACCATCGTCGCCTCCAGATGAGTCGTTATACCCAGTCAGATATAACGACGCTCCCGAAGCGTCAAGCCTCAGTGGCGCGAGGAGGGCGCTGGCGGGGCTGAAAGATCAATCGACGCGGTATAGTTCGCGCGCAGGAAATCGAGGAAGCGGTCGCGGAACTGGCGCGAATGGTCATGTGCGAGACGATCGGCACGGGCCACGTCGCGGGTGCGGATGGCGTCGATCATCTCCTCGTGCTCATCCGTCAGCAGGCTGCCGTCATTGGTCTTCTCGATGTAGTCGAAGTGGAGGTGCAGGATGCGGCGGCCCTCATCCAGCAGCTTCTCATAGAAGGATGCGAAGTAGGGGTTCCGCCCGGCACGCGCGATGGCCATGTGAAAGTGCTTGTTGGCCTCCGACATGGCGAGGTGGTCCTTCGACTTCACCGCCGCGATGAAGCCCTTCTGGGCGGCTTCGATGTCCTGGAGATCGGCGTCGCCGCGCAGTTCCGCCGCGAGCCTGGTGTTGATGCGCTGAGCCAGGTCGAGTGCGTCGACATATTGCGGGAAGCGGCCGATATCAACCGGGGCCACGATGGTGGTGCGGTTGGGGAGGTTGACGACGAGACCATCGCCCGAAAGCCTGATCAGCGCCTCGCGAATGGGCGAGCGCGAGAAGCCGAAGCGGCGCGACAGGCCCATCTCGTCGAGCAGTTCGCCCGGCGCCAGTGCCAGCGACAGGATGTCGTGGCGCAGCGCCTCATAGACGCCGGTCCAGCCCGCCGAACGGGGCTTTGCCACCTTCTTCACAGCCTTTGCCATGGCCCCGACACCCCGCCCTTGACTTTGTCGACAAATAGTCGACAATCAGTCGACACGCAAGATGATCCTTGGAGTCTGCTGATGAAGAAGAAGCTTTCGGGCGTGATGCCCGCCCTGGTGACGCCCTTCGACGCGAAGGGCGAGGTCGACTTCAAGGCTTTCGAGAAGCTGCTCACAATGCTGCGCGGCGCGGGCGTTACCGGCTGGGTGCCCTGCGGCTCCACCGGTGAATACAGCTTCATGTCGGATGACGAGCGTGACGCGGTGCTGACATTCGTGAAGAACTTCGCCACGCCGGGCGAGACGCTGATCGCCGGCACCAATGCGCCACACACCAAGGGCGTCATCGCCAATACCAGGCGTGCGAAGGCGATCGGCTACGACACGGTGCTGCTCGCCGTGCCGTTCTACACCAAGCCCTCGCAAGCCGAGATGATCACCCATTTCACGGCAGTGCTTGACGCGGTGGACGTCAACATCGTGCTCTATAGCTATCCGGGCAAGGATGGGGTTGAGATCGGCTTCGACGTGCTCGATGCGCTGGCGGACCATCCGCGCGTCATCGGCATCAAGGAAAGCTCAGGGATACTGCAGCGGGCGATCGAGATCTTCAATCGCTACGAAGGGCGCCTGCAACTGGTCTCCGGCTCGGATGATGCCGCACTCGACTTCATGTTATGGGGCGCGGTCAGCTGGATCTGCGGGCCGGCTAACTGCATGGCCAAGGCCTGCTGCGACCTCGACCGCACGTTCCGCTCGGGCGACATGAAGACGGCGCGTGCCCAAATGGCGACGCTGTTCACCGCGATGAGCATTCTCGAATCCGGCAAGTTCGTGCAGAAGGTGAAGTACGGCTGTGAGCTGCAGGGCATTCCGGTGGGCGAAAGCCGCCTGCCGCTGGGCCCGCTGACGGCGGAGGAGAAGGCCGCCTTCCGCGCCGCCATGGAACCGATCATCAACTGGAAGTGACCTCCGCATGACCACCGCCGTCATTGGCGCCGGCATCATCGGCACCACGCTCGCCTATGCGCTCAGGAAGCGCGGGCGCGACGTGGTGCTGATCGAGCGGGATGGGCCCGGCAAGGGTGCCTCCTACGGCAACATGGCCTCGATCGCCGTGACCGAGTTCATGCCGGCGTCGCGGCCCTCGATCTGGAAGCAGATTCCGGGCTGGATGCTGGACCCGGAGGGCCCGGTGCGCGTGCGCCCCGCCTACATGCCAAAGCTCACGCCGTGGTTCCTGCGCTTCATCGCGGCGTCACGCCCTTCGAAGCTGCGTGAACTGGAAGCGCAGGGGGCAGCGCTCTGTCAGCGCGTCCATGAAGACCTGCTGCCTTTGCTGAGGGAGACGAGCCTCGAAGGTGAAATCTCGAAAGAGGGCTGCCTTTCGCTCTACACCGATGAGGCCGAGTTCAAGGCCGACCGCGAGCATATCGAGATCCTCGAGCGCTTCGGCTTTCCGTATGAGGTGATCGGGCGGCAAGCCATCAAGGCGCTCGCACCGGAACTTTCGACCAAGATCGGACTGGCCGTGCTGTTTCCACAGAACCAGTCGATGCGAAATCCCTACCAGCTGGTGGTGAAGCTCGCCGAGCGGTTCACCGCGTTGGGCGGACAGATCGAGCAGGGCGAAGTCATTGCCTTCGAGCGCGGCGAGGGCATGCATGCCGTTCTGCTGAAGGATGGCCGCCGCATCGCGGCCGACGAGGTGGTGATCGCGGCGGGCGTATATTCCGCGAAGCTCGCCAGAATGTTGGGCGAGCCGATCCCGCTCGAAACCGAGCGCGGCTACCACACGCAGATCATGAAGCCCGGCATTTCGATGAAGCACTCGATCATCTGGCCGGCGCGCGCCTTCATGGTGACGCCGACGGCGGGCGGCATCCGCGTGGGTGGCACGGTGGAAATGGCGGGCATCGACGCAGCCCCGGACTATCGCCGCTCCAGGGTGACGGTGAAGCGCGCCAGGGAAGCGCTGCCCAATCTCAAGTGCGAGGACTTCACCGAGTGGATGGGTCATCGGCCCGCATTCCCCGACACGGTGCCTGTCATGTCCGCATCGGCGAAGACGAAAGGCCTGTTCTATGCCACGGGCCACGGCCACCTTGGCCTCACCTACGCCGCAACCAATGCGCGGTTGATGGCTGATCTCATCACGGGCGCCAAGCCACCCATCGACATGAAGCCCTATAGCGTCGACCGTTTCTGAAGGAGGTGTGAGCCATGTGGAAGAACAGCCTCGAACTCCTTCTGGTGCATGCCCAGGGCGAGATCGGCAAGGTGATCGTCGGCGGCGCGCCGGAGATTCCGGGCGCTACGATCCTCGACAAGATGAACCACATCAACAACGTGGATGACTCGCTCCGTCGCTTTGTCACCTTCGAGCCGCGGGCTCATGTTGCGATGACGGTGAACCTGCTGCTGGAACCGACACGGCCAGATGCCGACGCGGGCTTCATCGTGCTGCAGGCCGACAAGGCGCACCCGATGTCGGGCTCCAACTGCATCTGCGTGGTGACGGCACTGCTTGAGACGGGTCGCGTGAAGATGGCGGAGCCGGAAACGGTGGTGACGCTCGACACCGCCGCGGGCCTCATCACGGCGCGTGCGCATTGCAAGGATGGTCGCTGCCTGTCGGTGAGCCTCGACAACGTACCAGCCTTCGTGCTGCATCTCGACCAGGCGGTGAAGACGCCCAAGTGGGGCACGATCCGCGCCGACATTGCCTTCGGCGGCGTGTTCTATGCGCTTGTTGACGTGCAGCAGATCGGGCTTTCGATTGTGCCCGACAATGCCCGCGCGCTCGCTGAAGCCGGAATCGAAATCAAGGCGCTGCTGAAGCAGCAAGTGACAGTGGCGCACCCCGAGATCGAAGGCCTCGACGAGATCGCCTACGTCATGTTTCGCGACCGCGACCCCGATGGCGCGGTCAGGACCTGCACCACGCTGAAGCCGGGCCGTGTCGACCGCAGCCCCTGCGGCACGGGTTCCTCTGCCAACCTCGCAGTGCTGCATGCAAAGGGACTGGTAAAAGTCGGGGACAGTCGCATCTCGCGATCGATCATCGGCGGCATGTTCAAGGCGGAAGCCATCGGCGAGGCGGCGGTGGGCAATCTCAAGGCCGTGCTGCCGCGCATCACCGGCGAGGCCTGGGTCTATGGCCGTGAGGAACTGCGCATCGACACGGCGGACCCGTTCCTGACGGGCTTCGCGCTGTCTGACACATGGGGCCCGCAGGTGGGCGAACTCGGCTAGGAGATCACGATGGGCAGGTTTGACGGCAAGGTGGCGCTGGTGACGGGCGGCGGTGGCGGCATCGGTTCCGCCATCAGCCGCAGGCTTGCTTCCGAAGGCGCGCATGTGGTGGTGACGGACGTCAACGCCGCGTATGCGGAAGCCGTCGCGGCTGATATCCGCTCCGGCGGCCAAGCGGCATCGGCCATCGCCGCGGACATCGCCAAGGGCGAGGACTGCCATGCTCTGGTGAGGCAGGTGCTGGCGGCGCAGGGGCAGATCGATGTCCTCGTGAACAACGCCGGCATCAACCGGCGCGGCAACATCATGGCGATCAGCGAGGATGACTGGCAGGCGACCTTTGCGGTCAACCTCGATGCGATGTTCCATTTGTGCCGTGCGGTGATCCCGCAGATGATGGAGCGCGGTGGCGGCGCGATCGTCAACACCGCCTCGCAATGGGGGCTACATCCTGCGCCCAATCACATCGCCTATAATGTCTCCAAGGCTGCGGTGGCCAGCTTCACGCAGAACTTGGGCCGTGACTACGCGCCCCACAAGATCCGCGTGAATGCCGTGTGCCCGGGCGAGATTCACACGCCGATGCTGGAAGCAGGCGTCAAGCGCTCAGGCCGCACCATCGCCGACCTCGACAGGATGGTGCCCTATGGCCGCATTGGCAAGCCGGAGGAGGTGGCGGCACTGGTGGCGTTCCTCGCCAGCGAGGAAGCGCCCTTCATGTGCGGCTCGCTGGTGGAGATCACCGGCGCACAGGCGGTAGCCTGACCCGCGGTTCAAAAGGAACCAGCCGCCCCAGGAAGCGCGTATTCGGAGAGTTCTGCAACCGGGCATTCAAGTGTTCGGACCCTGCGGCCCAAACCCCCAGAAGAGTGATCCGCGGTACTTGCGCGGCGTAAAGTTTTTTAATTCATTTTCCAATAACTTGGCCGTGTTTTGGCAGTCTGCATGATCTGGCGGGGGCGCGACGTCTTGAAGGATATATGGAAGATACCCGCGATCATTGTGGTGTGCTCGGCCTTGGCGTGGATTGGCGCCTACATGATCCACAACCGCTTCCTGCCCTTCTTCAGCCATTCACCGGGCATCGACCTGGTGTTCATCCCCTCGGGGGTGAGGCTCATCGCCATCATGATCGGCGGCATCTGGGCGGCGGTGGGCGTTTCCCTCGGCTCGCTGTTTCTCACCGGGCCTGAATTCCACACCATGCAGGCTGGAACGATCCTGGCAATCGCGGCCTGCAGTGGGTTTGGCCCCTATCTTGCGCTGCGGGTTTCGCTGCGGGCGACCGGCGTCGAACCGGGTCTCAAGCAGCTCTCTCCGGGGCTGCTGCCGGTGATCAGCCTGGGCGTGGCCGTCGGTTCATCGCTGCAGCACAATCTGGTGTTCGGTCTGCTCGGGCTGGAGCAGTGGTCAGGCTTCGCTGACAACGTTCTGGCCATGGCCATCGGGGATTTCCTCGGCATCCTTCTGGCAGTGGTCATTGCCTTCCTGATCCTTCGGAGATCCCGCAAGCCGCTGGCGTAAGGTGCCTGCGCCGTGTGTCAGGCCTTCTGGCCGGCGGCCAGCTTCTGGGCTTCGCTGGACATCTTGGCATAGGTGCGACGGGCCAGCGTGGTGAGCATGACATGCTTGGCGCGGCCGTCACGAGGGTCTGGCGTGCACTTGATCCAGCCGGCATTCTCAAGCTCGGCCAGTCGCGAATACACGGTTGGCGCTGTGCCGAAGCCCGGGCCCTTGACCACATCGGAAACATTCAGCGTGCGCTGCTCGGCTTCTGCCTCGCCAACGAAGCTCAGGATGGCGCGGGCAGAGATGTCGAGCTCGTCCAGGCCAGACGTAGCCTCGATGGCGCGCACCACACGATTGATTCGGAAGATCAGCTGGTTCTTGTCCACGGTACTCTGTTCGCTCTCTTTTGGTTCCGACCGAAGGTTGCAAATGGTTTTGCACATCAGGAAACGTTTGCAATATAAACCCAACGCAGTTCAGTGTACAACATTCATAAGTTTTTTTTGGGCGGAAAATTGTCTCATGTCATGGCCGCCACGGTTCGAAAAAGCGCAGATCTGTCAATCCAAAGCGAAGAAATCGGATGCGAAGACCTGAATTTGCTGCATTCTTCCTGGGTGTCGCCTTGCCCAGTGATCATTGCTCGCCTATCGGGTGTGAAATGAAACTCGCTGCCGTAGCGGCACTGACAAGTGGAGTTGTTCTTGGTTGGCATGATTGAAACGGGCGGCCTCGTCCATCCTGTGATTCTCTGCGGGGGTTCGGGCACGCGACTATGGCCGGTGTCGCGCCAGGGTTTTCCCAAGCAGTTCTCAAGGCTGGTGGGGGAAGAAAGCCTGTTCCAGGCAACGGCGCGGCGCCTGTCTGGTGAAGGGTTTGCACCGCCGGTGATCGTCACCTCGGCCGAGTTCCGCTTCGTGGTGCGCGACCAGTTGGCAGCCATCGGCATCACGCCGGCGGCGGTGATCATCGAGCCGGCGGCGCGCAACACGGCCCCCGCCGTGCTGGCCGCCAGCTTGTGGCTTGAGCAGCGCGCACCCGGCAGCCTCGCACTGGTTGCGCCGTCCGACCACCTGATGCCCGATGCTGCATCCTTCCGCAGCGTTGCGTCTGCAGCGGCGACGCGCGCGGCCGAGGGCGGCATCGTGACCTTCGGCATCACGCCGACCGCGCCTGAAACCGGCTATGGCTACCTTGAGCTTGCCGCGCCTGCCATGGCGGGCGAGCCGGTGCCGCTGCGCCGCTTCGTCGAGAAGCCGGCACTGGCTTTGGCACAGGAGATGGCGGCCTCCGGGCGCCATTTGTGGAATGCCGGGATCTTCCTGTTCCGCAGCGACGTGATGTGCGAGGCCTTTGCGCAGCTGGCGCCCGACGTCGTGCCGCCGGTGAGCCGTGCCCTGGTCGAAGCAACCCCGGACCTCACCTTCCTGCGGCTGGCGCAGGCGCCATGGCAGGATGCGCCGGCCATTTCGCTCGACTATGCGATCATGGAGCATGCGCGTGAGCTGTGGGTCGTTCCCTATGACGGCGGCTGGACCGACCTTGGCGGCTGGGCGGCCATCTGGGCCGAGGGCGGGGCCGCGGCTGACGGCGTGGTGCAGGAGGGCAATGTGCTGGCGCTCGATTGCCGCGACAGCCTGCTGCGCTCCGAGGACGACGGGTTGCAGCTGGTGGGCATTGGGCTTGATGGCATCATCGCGGTGGCGATGCCCGATGCGGTGCTGGTCGCCAAGGCGTCGGAGGCGCAGCGCGTCAAGGATGCAGTGGAGATCCTGAAGCAGCGCAAGGTGGCGCAGGCCACCGCGTTCCGGCGTGAGCGCCGGCCCTGGGGCTGGTTCGAAACCCTGTCGGAGGGCGAGCGCTTCAAGGTGAAGCGCATCGTGGTGCTTCCTGGGGCGGCGCTGTCGCTGCAGTCCCACCGGTTCCGTGCCGAGCACTGGGTGGTGGTTGACGGCACGGCGCGCGTCACCGTGGGCGAACGTGTGACGATGCTGACGGAGAACCAGTCGATCTACATTCCGCTTGGCGAAAGGCACCGTCTGGAAAACCCTGGCGATGCACCGATGGTGCTGATCGAGGTGCAGACCGGCAGCTATTTTGGCGAGGATGACATCATCCGCTATGACGACGTCTATGCCCGGACGTGATGGCGTGAGTCTGGGCGCCATTGCGGCAGAGCAGGGAGCCGGTTTCGGCACCAGCGGGGTGCGTGGCCTGGTCACCAGCCTCACCCCCGGCCTGTGCATGGCCTATGCCGAAGCCTTCATCGCCATTCTTGATGCGAAACCCCGCGCGCTGCTGATCGGCCATGACCTGCGCCCCAGCAGCCCCGCCATTGCCCGGGCCTGCCACGCGGCAGCGGCGCGGCTGGGGATCGCCACCGTCAATGCCGGCGTGCTGCCGACGCCAGCACTTGCCCATGCCGCCGAGAAGCTGGGCTGCCCGGCCATCATGGTCACCGGCAGCCACATTCCCTTCGACCGCAACGGGTTGAAGTTCTACCGCGCCGAGGGCGAGATCTCGAAGCAGGACGAGCAGTGCATCCTTGCCTTCCCGGTGGCGCAGCCGCTTGCCGAGCCGCAGCTCGCGCCGCTGCCGCCCGTCGACGCACGCCCGCTGGCACTCTATGTGGCGCGCTATCGCCAGGCCTTCGGAGCAGGGGCACTGCAGGGCCTGCGGATCGGCGTCTACGAGCACTCCTCGGTGGCGCGCGACCTGCTGCATGAATTGCTCCGCGCGCTGGGTGCCGAGACGTTCGGCCTGGCGCGCAGCGACAGCTTCGTGGCGATCGACACTGAGGCGGTGCGGCCCGAGGATCGGGCGCTGGCGCTGCAATGGGCTGCCGAACAGGCACTGGACGCCATCGTGACCACGGATGGTGATGCCGACCGGCCGCTGATTGCCGACGAAACCGGGCACTGGTTGCGCGGCGACCTTCTGGGCCTGCTCTGCGCGCGCGAGCTTGCGGCCGGAGCTGTGGTCACGCCGGTCAACAGCACCACCGCGCTGGAGGCCTCCGGCCTGTTCGCGGAGGTGCGGCGCACCCGCATCGGCTCGCCGCATGTCATCGCGGGCATGGCGCAGCCCAAACACCTTCCTGTCGTCGGCTTCGAGGCCAATGGCGGCTTCCTGCTAGGCAGCGCGGCCAGCATTTGTGGCGCGCAGATCGAGGCGCTGGCAACGCGTGACGCGCTATTGCCGATGCTGCTGGTGCTTGCCGCCGCGCGGCGCCGCCAGTGCCCGGTGTCAGCGCTGATGGCCGACCTGCCGGAGCGCCACAGCTTCAGCGGCCGGCTGCAGGATGTCGACCTCGCCGCCTGCGCGGCGCTTCTCGCCGCGGCCGACGCCTCGGATGAGGGGATGGAAAGGTTGTTCGGCGAACGACCGGTGGCCGTGAACCGGATCGACGGACTGCGTGCCACGCTGACCTCCGGCGACATCCTGCACGTCAGGCCCTCCGGCAACGCGCCGGAGCTGCGCTGCTATGCCGAGGCGCGAGACGCCGCAACGGCAGAGCGACTGTGCGGCACCTGCCTGTCGCGGCTTGCAGGCCTGCTTACCTGCAAATCTCCGTAGAGCGCAGCGATCCCGCGTCCACGGTGTAGCCGGGGAGTGAGATGTTGGTGATGGTGAGGGTATAGCAGCCGGCTATCGTGGTGGCGGGCGAGGTGAAGGTCGCCTTGCCAATGCGGCTCGACCTCAGCGCCGCGGTCTTGCTCACCACGCCGCCCCAAACCGCCGATACGACGGCGCCGCGCATGACTTGGCCCGATTGGTTCACCACGACGATGTCGCCCTTGGCCTTGGCAGATCCCGTCCGCGCCACGGACAGCGAGAGATTGAGATCGCGGATGGACACGGCCTTGACCGGCATGGCCGCAGCCACCGAGATGACTTGCGTGGTGGCGGCGCTCAAGCCCTTGTCGTCCACCACGGTCAGGCGGACGGTGTAATTTCCGGATGTGCCATAGGTCTTGGTGACAGTCTGCAGCGTGCCCGTGGTGTCCACCGTGCCGTCGCCGAAGTCCCAGTAGAAGAATTTCACGCCGCCTTCGACAGCCGTCGACTGGCTGGCATCGAGGGTGATGGCAATCGGTGCAATGCCGGTGGAGGCGCTGGCCGTCAGCACCGGGCTGGGCGGCGTGCCGCCCGACTGGAAGCTGGTGGACACGCGGTAATTGCCGACCGAGCCGTAGCTCGTGTAGCCGGTGCTGGTGGGATCGCCGAGGCCGGCGGCGCGGACCTCGATGTAATAGGTGCCAGCTGCCAGCAGCTGGTAGCTGAGCGAGGCACCCATCCCATTGACGGGGTTGTTGGTGGCCAGCGGCGCACCTGATGCATCCAGCAGCGTCAGCACGAGATCGGCGTTGGCGGAGCGGCTGGCGGGCACCAGCGAAGCGGTGAAAGCGCCGGCTGCTGCGGTGAAGGAGAACACGTCGGCATCGCCGGCCTGTTCGATCACGCCGTCCACCGTGCCGCCGCCTGAACCCGAAATCGGGCTGGCGGCGGAGACGGCATTGCCGACATCGTCGGCCCGCAGCGGCAGGCCGTTGCTCTGCGCCACGGCGAAGTCATCTTCCTTGTTGTTGGCGTTGGCATACTCGCCGCGGCTGAACTGCACGATCGTCTTGTAGTAGCCCACACCCATGATCGGCGCCCAGCTGGTTGCCGGGTCGCTGCCCTGGCCGGTGTAGTAGGCCGACGAGGACGTGCCATCATGGCTGAGGCCAATGTTGTGGCCGGTTTCGTGCGAAATGGCTTCCGCCACCGCCTTCTCGTCGCCACCGCCCAGCATGTTGTAGAAGACGAGGGCCGGCTTGTACTTGGTCGAGGTGTCGTTGAACACGCCGACATAGGCGATGCCACCGCAGCTGCAGTTGTAGACACCGCTGTTGTCGGTGATCAGAACCGTGGTGCCGTAGATCTGGTCATTGAGGTCGGTGCGCGTCAGTTGGTCGACCGACGGGGCCTGGGTGGTCACGTTGACGTCGAAGGGCGCGTAGTCCTCGGCCACGCGCTGCCAAATATACTGGATGCGTTGCAGTTCGATGGTGGAGAAGGTCGCGGGCACGCCGTCGATGTCGAACGGCTTGGCGGTGATCGTGTTGCCGTTGGTATTCCATGCCGTGCCGGTGAGCGTGGCGCCATCGAAGTCGAGATAGATGGTCCGGCTGGAACCAGGCCGCGAGTTGAGCGCGAACGTCTGGTCGAGTGCAACAAGCTGGCCTTCCATCAGGCCCTTCTGCACTTCGGCGGTGGCACCGCGAACCGGTGCTTCCATTTCCTCGACCACGAAAATGCGGCCGTTGCCGTCAACGCGCAGGCGGCGGTCGGAGAGGAGTTCCTTGCGCAGGCCGTCGGCCGACTTGCCATACCAGCTGGCCACATCCTGCAGCCGTGCGCCGAGCTTGTTGACGGCGGCCTGGCCTGATGACTGGCGTTCGAAATGAGTGATCTGCGGGAATGCCGGCCGCATGCGCTCGCGAACATGCTTCAGCGTCTTGGCATCGACCTGAGTGGCGAGGAACGAAGAGATGACGAGCGGCATCAACACAATCTGTGCAACGCGCTTGATAATGATGAACATAATCTAACCTACGCCTTCATCTCTTTGCAGCCTTGTGCCCCATCGGGCAGCTGCAGGAACATCGTCACATTCCGGTGTTCACATGAGACGTGAGGGTGTCAGTTTGTTCATCCCGTCGCAATCTGGGAGATCTCATATATGAACTTCCGGTGTGCTTACTTATGGCTCGGAATTTGGCTCATCACAGCGGAAGCCCGTATTAGGGTTATTGCGGGCTAGTTAGGGTAAATACGACTTGAGTTAATATGCGTGAGCAGTTGTTTTCAGATAGCGGATTTTACCTAGCGAATGTCCGCGAATGCAATGCCGGGTAAGTCCCGACGTGATCTGCGTGATGAGTTGCTATAGTAAATCTCACAGCTCACCTTACGGCGCGTCGCTCACGGTTAAGCGTTCATCATGTTCTCGCTTCATCGCGCTGATGACGTGCAGAGTGCCTGTGCGTGCGGTGGCGACGACGCCCAAATATGCGAGGTCCTTGCGCGCGCCAAGCGAGAGCCTCCGCGGAGATGGTAAACGCGTGCTTCAGCCGGCGCCGAGATTCACCATGTTCGGATTCAGGCGCTGGATACCAAGGATGGCGTGGTGGAGTTGATCATTCGTTCAGCAGCCGTGCCGAGTCATGCCGGCCGTTAAGCATGCGGACCGGGTCGATGCTCAGGCGACGGCAGGGGAGAACCTGCGGAGGCGCCTGTCAGGTGCCGCGTCGTGCGGCCTGGCCGGGCTGAGCCTTCAGCATCTGGTGCAGGGACGTGATGAGCCGCGTGACGTCCCTGCTGGCGGTCGAATAGTAAATGCTGCGGCCGGCGCGGCGCGTCGTGACCAGCCCGTCGAGGCGCAGCCTTGCCAGCTGTTGGGATACGGCGGCCTGCGTCATGTCCATGATGGCCTCGATCTCGGACACCGTTCGTTCACCATCGGCGAGCAGGCAGAGGATGAGCAGGCGGCGCTCATGCGAGAGCGCCTTGAGCATGCCCGCAGCCTTGCGGGCCTTGGCGA
>CAMDBX010000090.1 GCA_945889445.1 Rhizobium sp. Q54 | reverse complement strand
CGGGGTGAATGCAAAGATGACGGGGACCACGCTTGACCACGGTCTCTAGGGACCAGCCCGGTAAATCGGTCTCCCGTCAACACCGGAGGTGCGGTCAAGGCGCCTCCGGTGTCCCGTTTATAGCCCAATTCTTCGAGACAAGCCCGGCGAAGGTGAAGGATGGGGTGGGCATGATGAGTGGGTGGTATATGCCTCGCCCCCGCGCTAAGTCTCTCGCCACAACGAGGTGACCCACATGATCAAGGCCCGGCAGCAGACGTCATTCCTGTTCGATCTCGACGGCACGCTGGTGGACAGCGTCTATGACCATGTGCTGGCCTGGCACGATGCGCTGCAGGAAGAGGGCGTCGAGGTTTCCGTCTGGCGGCTGCACCGCAAGATCGGCATGTCGGGGGGCCTGTTCACCAAGGCGCTGGCGCGCGAGACGGGGCTTGAACTGTCAGCCGAGGTGCTGGAACGGCTGCGGCTTCTGCACCTCAAATATTACAATGCCCGCTCGCACCGCACGAGGCCCCTGCCCGGCGCACGCGAGCTTCTGGCCTATCTCACTGACAACGACATTCCCTGGGCGATCGCCACCTCGGGCCGCATCGAGACGGCGGGGCCGGTGCTGAAGATCCTCGGCGTCGACCCGGAAAAGAACGTGGTGATCACGCGCGACCTCGTGCGTTATGCCAAGCCCGATCCGGACCTGTTCCTCGCCGCGGCCGAGAAGCTGGACTGCGACATCAACACGGCCTGCGTGGTGGGCGACGCCATCTGGGACATGCTGGCCGCACGCCGCGCGCGGGCGCTGGGCATCGGCCTCCTCACCGGCGGCTATGGCATGGAAGAGTTGGAACGCGCCGGCGCCTATCGCGTGTATGAAGACCCGGCGGATTTGCTGGCTCATATCGATGAGGTTGGCGGACGCAGGTAGCGGAAGGGCGGATGAGGGCTCTTTCAGCGACCCTGCACATGCGCCACCACCTTGCGCATCACCGTGGGCAGGGCTTCGCCATCCAGCGCCTCACGTTTCGTCCAGCGATAGTCGCCGTCATCGCGCAGCACGCCGTCGATCACCTTTTCCGCATGCCAGACGGAGAGTTCGAGGTGGAAGTGGGTGAAGGTGTGCTCCACCACGCCCTTCAGCTTGCGCCATTCAGCCGCGAGGGGTGACTGCGCTTCGGCATCCGTCACCCTGGCGGCCCATTGCGTTGACGGCACCTCCATCATGCCGCCGAGCAAGCCCTTCTCGGGGCGGCGGCGCAGCAGCACCGCGCCGTCCTCGCGCGCGATCCAGAAGGCCACGCCGCGGCGCGTGGGAACCGCCTTCTTCGGCGCCTTGCGCGGCAGCGTTGGCGCGAGGCCGGAGATGCGGCCGTCGCAATGCTCCGTCCACGGACAGATCAGGCAGTTGGGCTGGCGCGGCGTGCAGATGGTGGCGCCCAGATCCATCATCGCCTGGGCAAAGTCGCCGGCACGCTGCTCCGGCACCAGCGCCTGCGCCCTGGCGCGGATCTCGGGCTTCGACAGAGGCAGCGGCGTCTCGATTGCGTAGATGCGGCTGATGACGCGCTCGACATTGCCGTCCACCGCCGCGTGCCTGCCGCCGAAGGCAATGGCGGCAATCGCACCTGCCGTATAGGGCCCGATGCCGGGCAGGGTTCTCAGCGCCTCCTCGGTTGCGGGGAAGCGGCCAGCGAATCGGCTGACGACGTCCTTCGCGCAGGCATGGAGGTTGCGGGCGCGGGCATAGTAGCCAAGCCCCGCCCACGCCTTGAGCACGTCATCCAGCGGGGCGGCGGCCAAGGCCTCGACGGTGGGCCACAGGGCCACGAACTTCTCGAAATAGGCCTTCACCGCCTGCACGGTGGTCTGCTGCAGCATGATCTCGGAGAGCCAGACGCGGTAGGGGTCTGCCACCTCCGCCCCGCGCGCGCGCCACGGCAGAACCCTTGCGTTGGCGTCATACCACGCAAGAAGTTGTGAAGAGCGGGAGGATTCCGGCCCTTTTCTGGCCATGCTGCTGCGCAAACAAACGACTCCTGTTACACAGTGACGATACAGAGCAGCCCGGACGCCCGGCAATGGAAACCCTCTCCAAGCACTTCCGCGAGATCACAAAGGCCGCCTTCGCCCGCTATGGCTTCGCCCAGGCAGACGTGGTGGCGAACTGGGATGCAATCGTTGGTGCGGATCTGGCGGCGGTTTCTGCCCCGGAACGCATCAAATGGCCCCGGGGATCGGGCGAGGAAGCCCAGAAACAGGGCGGCACGCTGGTCATAAGGGCGGCGCCCGGCCGGGCGCTGGAACTACAATATGAAGCGTCCCGGATTATTTCACGCATCAACAGCTTTTTTGGTTATGGCGCCGTGGCGCAGGTCAAGGTGATGCAGGCTGTGGAGCTCGGAAAGCCCCGTCCGAAGCCCCCGGCCCTGGCCAGTAAATCCGTTTGCGAACAAGAGCTTGAAACCATCTACGACCCCACCCTGAAGGCTGCCCTGGAGCGCCTGGGCAAGGGGGTGGCGGGTGCCAAGAGTTCTCCACAAGGCAAATAATTCCCTTTTGTTTCAACCCCCAACATCTAGTAGGTAAACAAATCATGAAGATGATCACCCGCCGCAGCGTTCTGCTTGCCGGGGCAGCCGTTGCAGCCCTCGCCGCCACCCCCGCCCTCGCCCAGGAGGAAGGTGCCCCCGTCGATCTGGCCGAGTTGCTGAAGCCGCCGGCGCTGGGCGACATGGCGCTGGGTGCGGACGAAGGCGCCAAGGTGACGATCGTCGAATATGCCTCGGCCACCTGCCCGCATTGCGCGGCCTTCCACAAGGATGTGTGGCCGAAGCTGAAGGCGGACTACATCGACACCGGCAAGATCCGCTTCATCTTCCGCGAGTTTCCGCTGAACGACCCGGCACTCGCTGCCTTCATGATCGCCCGCGCGGCTCCGAAGGAGAGCTATTTCCCGCTCATCGGCGTGTTCTTCGACACGCTGGAGACATGGGCGAAGGACCCGGCCAACGGGCTTCTCAACATCGCCAAGCAGGCCGGCTTCACCCAGGAGAAGTTTGACGCCACGCTGAAGGACGAGAAGCTGGCCAAGGGCATCATGGAAATCCGCGACGCTGGCGCGAAGTTCGGCGTACAGGGCACGCCGACCTTCTTCCTGAATGGCAAGCCGATGCGCGGCGAAGTCACCTACGACAGTTTGAAAGCCGATATCGACAAGCTGCTCTGAGAAGCGGCGGCGTTTAGAAGGGGCATGGGCTCAAGATGAAGTTCACACGGTTAAGGCTTTCGGGATTCAAATCCTTCGTGGAGCCGACGGATCTCTTTATCGAGCCCGGCCTCACCGGCGTCGTCGGCCCCAATGGCTGCGGCAAGTCCAACCTGCTGGAAGCGCTGCGCTGGGTGATGGGCGAAAGCTCATACAAGTCGATGCGCGCGTCCGGCATGGACGACGTGATCTTCTCCGGCACCACCGAGCGCCCGGCCCGCAACATGGCGGAAGTCGTCGTCACCATGGCGAATGACGACGGCACCGCGCCACAGCAGTATCAGGACCAGGAGACGCTGGAAATCTCGCGCCGCATCGAGCGCGACGAAGGCTCCGCCTACCGCATCAACGGCAAGGATGTCCGCGCCCGTGACGTGCAGCTGCTGTTCGCCGATGTATCCACCGGCTCGCGCTCGCCCGCCCTCGTGCGCCAGGGGCAGATTGCCGAGATCATCAATTCCAAGCCGCAGGCCAGGCGCCTGATCCTCGAAGAGGCGGCAGGCATCACGGGCCTGCACACGCGCCGCCACGAGGCGGAGCTGAAGCTGAAGGCGGCGGAGACCAACCTCACCCGCCTCGAGGACGTGACCTCGCAGCTGGAAACCCAGCTCAACAGCCTGAAGCGCCAGGCGCGCCAGGCCACGAAATACAAGGGCCTTTCGGGCGAGATCCGGCGGCTCGAGGCCATGGGCCTCTACGTCAACTGGCGCGAGACGGCGGAAACCTCGCAGCGCGATGCGGCGGCCCTCGACGAGGCCACCCGCGTGCTGGCCGAGCACACCCGCGCGGCCTCGGAAAAGCTGCGCCACCGCGATGATCTCGGCGAGAAGCTGCCAACCTTGCGCGAGCAGGAGGCAGTGCGTGCGGCGGTGCTGCAGCGCGTGAGCCATGAGCGAAACGTCCTTGATGAAGAGGAACTCCGTGCAGGCGAGCGCCGCAAGGAGCTCGACCAGCGCATCGCACAGATCAATTCGGATCTGCAGCGCGAGCAGGAACTGCTGAACGATACCGACCGCGTGCTTGGCCGCCTGGCCGAGGAAGGCGAGACGCTGAGGGCCGGACAGGGTTCGGATGACGACATCCGGGCGGAAGCCGCCGTGGCGCTGCAGACTGCTGCCGATGCACTCGCACGCGCCCAGGAAGCAGCTGATGAGGCCGCGGCCCGCCTGTCCGAGCTTTCTGCCCGCCGCAACGCCATCATGCGCGCCATCGACGAGCACAAGAACCGGGTTGCCCGCCTCGACCGCGAGCTGGCCGAGACCACCGCCAAGCGCAACGAGTTGCTGGCCCGCTACAACGTGGAAGGTGACGGCGACAAGCTGACCGGTGCCGTCGAACACGCTGTCGAGCAGGCGGCGGAATTCGAATTCCATGTCTCGGAGGCCGAGGCCAGCGTGCGCGCCGCGCGTGGCGCCGAAAGCGATTCTCGCGCCACCCATGACGATGCCCGCCGCAAGGCCGACCGGCTGCAGACGGAAGTCCGCACGCTGACGAATTTGCTCAAGGCCGGCGGCGGCGACCTGTGGCCGTCGCTGATCGACCAGATCAGCGTCGAAACCGGATTTGAAACGGCACTCGGCGCCGCCCTGGGCGACGACCTCGACGCCTCAGGCGATGAAGGCGCGCCGGTTCACTGGCGCGGTCTTCCGCCGCTCGCCGACACCGCAACACTGCCCGATGGTGCCGAACCGCTGATCAACTTCGTGCTGGCGCCGCCGGCGCTGCAGCGCCGCCTCAGCCACATCGGCGTTGTTTCCAAGGCCCTGGGCCAGGCGCTGCAGCCGCAGCTGAAGCCCGGCCAGCGGCTGGTCTCGCGCGAGGGCGACGTGTGGCGCTGGGACGGCTTCACCGCCGCCGCCGATGCACCCAGCGCTGCCGCCAAGCGCTTGGCCGAAAAGAACCGCCTCGCCTCGCTCGAGGTCGAGATGGAAGTGGCCATCGTCGCGGCGCAAGAGGCACAAGGCCACTTCGAGGCGGCCCGCGCCGCGATCGAGACCGCCACCCGCTTCGAGCGCGACAAGCGCGAGGGCCACCGCGCCGCCGTCTCCGCCGTCGACTTCGCACGCCGCGCGCTGACCCAGCATGAGCGCCAGGTGTCGGAACGGCTTGCCCAGACGAGCGCACTGGATGAAGCCCAGCGCCGCATCGAGGAAGCCCTCGAGGAAGCCCGCGCCCGGCTCGAGGAAGCCACGGCCGAGGCCGAAGAGTTGCCGGTGCTCGATGAGCTTCAGGTCGAGCTCAACGCACTGCGGAACGCAGTCAATGCCGAGCGCGCCGCCTATGCCGAGGCCCGCGCCACGCATGACGGGCTGGAGCGTGAGGCCCGCGCCCGCACCGACCGCATTCGCACCATCGAGGCGGAAATCGCCCAGTGGACGTCGCGTGCCGCGCGCGCCAATGAACAGATCGAGCAGCTGACCGCGCGCGCCGAGGAGACCCGTGCCGGCATCATGGAGCTTTCGCAGCTGCCGCAGCTGCTGGCCGACCGCCGCCTGAAGCTGATGAACACGCTGGCTGAGGCAGAATCGGAAAAGAAAGTTGCCTCCGACGCACTGCAGACGGCAGAGAACGAGGTGCGCCAGGCCGACCAGGACCTGCGCGCCGTGCAGGAACTGCTGTCCGCCGCGCGCGAGGAGCACGCCCGGCTTGGTGCGCGCCTTGAAAGCAGCACCGAACGGCTTGCCGAATGCGAGCAGCGCATCACCGAAGCGCTCAGCTGCGCGCCCGACGAGGTGATCTCGTCCACCGGGCTCGACCCCGAGCAGCTTCTGGAGTGGCATGACATCGAGCGCAAGCTGCAGGGCCTGCGCGAGGACCGCGAGCGGTTGGGCGGCGTCAACCTGCGTGCCGACGAAGAGGCCGAGGAGGTTGCCAAGCAGCTCGACGGGCTGGTCAAGGAACGCGACGACCTGATCCAGGCCATCAACAAGCTGCGCGGCGGCATTTCCAGCCTCAACCGCGAGGGCCGCCAGCGCCTGCTCGACGCCTTCGAGACGGTGAACCAGAAGTTCAGCGAACTCTTCACCACGCTGTTCGGCGGCGGCAAGGCCGAGCTGCAGCTGATCGAATCGGATGATCCGCTCGAGGCCGGCCTCGAGCTGATCGCCAACCCGCCGGGCAAGAAACCGACCACGCTGTCACTGCTGTCGGGCGGCGAGCAGACGCTCACGGCCATGGCGCTGATCTTCGCGGTGTTCCTCACCAACCCTTCGCCGATCTGCGTGCTCGACGAAGTCGATGCACCCCTCGACGACCACAACGTGGAACGCTTCTGCAACCTGCTGGACGCGATGCTGGAGCGCACCGAAACGCGCTTCCTGATCATCACCCACCACGCGCTCACCATGGCCCGCATGCACCGCCTGTTCGGCGTGACCATGCTGGAGCGCGGCGTGTCGCAGCTGGTGTCGGTGAACCTGGCCGAGGCCGAAACGCTCGTGGACGAGAAGTCTGCGGCCTGATTGCCCCAGATGAACGTCGTCTTCGACATCGGCAACGTATTGGTGCACTGGGAGCCACGCGCCCTCTATCGCAAGATCTTCGCGACGGAGGCCGAGGTCGATTGGTTCATCGCCAATGTCTGCAATTCCGCCTGGAACCTGGAGCAAGACCGCGGCCGCAGTTTCGCCGCGGCGGTGCGCGAGGCGACGGCGCGCTTTCCCGAGCATGCCGAGGCCATCGCCGCATATGACCTGCGCTGGCACGAGACGGTGCCGGGGCCGATCGACGGCACGGTTGAGATTCTCGAAGACCTGCGCCAGCGCAGCACGCCGCTCTACGCCATCACCAATTTCAACCAGGACAAGTTCCGCGAGACGCTGGAGCGGTTTGCCTTCCTCGGCGTCTTCCGCGACATCGTCGTGTCCGGCGACGAGCGGATCCTCAAGCCGGACCCGGCAATCTACCGGCTGCTGCTGGACAGGAATAGCCTCGCCGCTTCGTCATGCGTGTTCATCGACGACAGCGAGAAAAACGTGCGGGGTGCGGAGGCGGTGGGCATGAAGGCCATCCACTTCACCACGCCGGACGCATTGAGGACGGAGCTGGCCGGGATGGGGCTGCTCTAGCATCCTTGTGTTCCCGAGTTCACCGGGCAATTACTTTCGGGCTGACCTTAACCAATGTCTTCGCCCGCTCCTGCAACGGGAGAAGACAATCAGAAGATCGGCTGGCCCCTACTGGCCCAGCTTCTGCTTCACCTCGACCAGCCGCTTCTGGACGGCCTTGTTGTTGGGCGCGAGCTTGGCGGCTTCCTCATAACCCGCGAGGGCCTGCTGGAGATCACCCTTGGATTCATAGGCGCGACCACGGGCATAGAAGGCACGGGCAAAGTCCGGCTTCAGCGCGATGGCGCGATTGAAATCGGCGATGGCGCTGTCGTAGTCCTTCTTGCCCTCATGGACGAGGCCGCGGTTGAGGTAGCTGTCGACATAGTCCGGCTTCAGCTTGATCGCCTGGTCATAGTCGGCGATGGCGGCGTCATGGTCGCCCTTGTCGTCAAGCGCGTTGGCGCGGTTGAAGTGGGCGATGGCCAGCGCGTCATTGTTGGCCTTGCCTTCGTCGATCAGCTTGGTGCAGCCGTCGATGACATATTGCGGCGTGTTGCTGTTGCAGTCGTCGATGGGGTCTGCTGCTGCCGGGGCAGCGAGGGCAACGAAGCCAGCGAGGGCAAGGGCAAGCGGTGTGACGCGCATGAAGTTCGGTTCCTTTGTCGAGATGGCGTGGTTCATAGCCACGGGCTTATAGGCGGAATGGGCGCTTGATGGCGATGAATTGTGGCCGCTGCTGGGCACTGATCCCCCAGCTTTCCGGACGGCCTTCCGGCGCGAATCGCCGCAGCCTTTCGGGATGCCGAAAAAAACAACTATATCAAACACTTAAAAGCTAAATCCAGTTCTTGACACATTTCCGACCCGCAACTATGGTGCGCCCGCTTTGGAAGGGAAGAATTTTCCGAGCGCGCCCGCCGTTTGTCTGGAGGTCTGTCATATGACGAAATCTGGCAAGAACGGGCCGAAACAGGGTTCTTCCGATCCCGAGCTGGGCGACCTCTCGGCGCGACTCAAGGAGCTTTCCGGCCGCATTGCGGTGGAACGCTCCGAGCGGGCCGAAAGCGCGAAGCCGCCGGCGAGCATGCAGGATGCCTCGGGTTATGCGAGGGGTTACAAGCTCGTCAGTGAATTCGCCGCCGGAACGCTGGTCGGCGGCCTCATTGGCTATGGCATCGACTGGCTGTTCGGCACATTGCCCTTCGGCCTGATCTTTTTCCTGCTCCTGGGATTTGGAGCCGGCTTCCTGAACCTGGTCCGCGCGGCCAAGAGGATGCCCCCGGCCCAGGAACGGCTGAATACGAACCCGCCGCCCAAAGCGGCTTTTGACGACGAAGAAGAGGACTGACCTTGGCGCAAGGCATCGATCCGATCCATCAGTTCCAGCTGCATGATCTTGCGGGCCCGTGGAACATCGCCGGCCATGAAATCAGCTTCACCAACTCGGCGCTCTTCATGGGCATCGCGGTGGGCTTGATCACGGTGATCCTGCTGGCCGCCGCCGCGCGCGGCGCGCTGGTTCCAGGCCGCCTGCAGTCGGTGGGCGAGATGTGGTACGAGTTCGTGCACAACATGGTGCAAAACGTGCTGGGGCATGAGGGCAAGGCCTTCTTCCCGCTGGTCTTCACCATCTTCTCCTTCGTGCTGTTCGCCAACATGCTGGGCATGTTCCCCTATTTCTTCACCGTGACGAGCCACGTGGTGGTGACCGCCTCGCTTGCGGTGTTCGTCGTGGCCCTCGTGGTGGTGGTCGGCATCGCCAAGCATGGTCTGGGCTGGTTCAAGCTGTTCGTGCCGTCGGGCGTGCCGCTGGTGATCCTGCCCTTCATCTCGCTGATCGAGGTGATTTCCTTCCTGTCGCGCCCGGTTTCCCTTGGCCTTCGTCTGTTCGGCAACATGCTGGCCGGCCACATCGTGCTGAAGGTCTTCGCGGGCTTCGTCGTGCTGCTGGGCTCCATGGGCCTGGGCGGCATCATCGGCTCGATCGCGCCTCTCGGCATGGCGGTGGCGCTGACCGCCCTCGAGTTCCTGGTCGCGTTCCTGCAGGCCTTCGTGTTTGCCATCCTGACCTGCGTCTACCTCAACGACGCGCTGCATACCCATCACTGAACCATCAACCTTCAACCTCGTTCAAAACTCAAGGAGAGAACTATGGATCCGCTCGCAGCTAAGTACATCGGCGCCGGCATTGCCTGCATCGGCATGGGTGGCGCCGGCATCGGCGTGGGCCACATCTTCGGCAACTTCCTGTCAGGCGCTCTTCGCAACCCGGCCGCCGCCGGCGCGCAGTTCACCAACGCCCTGATCGGCGCGGCCCTGGCCGAAGGCCTTGGCATCTTCTCGCTGGTTATCGCGCTGCTCCTCCTGTTCGCCGCCTGATTCCGACAACGGCAAACCGAACGGAAGCCTGGCGGGTCTGAACCTCCGCACAGGCTTCCCCTTTTGAGGCACAAGACATGTCGCAATCGACAATCGTCGTCGCCGAAGCCACGACCGAGGCTCCCGCCGAGGGCGAGGCACCGGCCAGCGGCGAAGCCGGCCACACCACGGAAGGCACGGCGGCGGAAGGCGGACACGGCGGCTTCCCGCCGATGGACGCGCATACCTTCCCCTCCCAGATCTTCTGGCTGGTGATCTTCTTCGGGCTGCTCTACCTGCTGATGAGCAAGGTGGCGCTGCCGAAGATGGCCGCGGTTCTTGACAAGCGCCACAAGGCAATCGAGGGCGACCTCGCCAAGGCCTCGGCGCTGAAGCACGAGACCGAGGCGGCGATCCAGCATTACGAGAAGTCTCTGGCCGATGCCCGCGCCAATGCGCAGGGGATTGCCACCGAGACGCGCTCCAAGATCGCTGACGAAATCGAGGCCGAGCGCTCGGCCCTCGAGAAGACACTGTCTTCAAAGCTCGCCGAGGCCGATTCCCGCATCTCCGCCACCAAGGCGAAGGCCATGCAGGACGTGCACGAGGTTGCCGCCGAAACCGCCGCCGAGATCGTCTCGGAACTGACGGGGCACAAGGTGAGCAAGGAACATGCTGCCAAGGCCATCGCCGGGCTCAAGGGCTAAGGGAGAAGAACGATGCAGTTCGACGCAACATTCTTCGCCCTGGTGGCGCTGATCATCTTCCTCGCCATCGCCGCCTATGCCGGCGCCTTCCAGAAGCTGGGCGCGGGCCTCGACAGCCGCGCCGACAGGATCCGCAAGGAGCTCGACCACGCCACGCAACTGCGCAAGGACGCCGAATCGCTTCTCGCCGAATACAAGCAGAAGCGCCTCGACGCCGAGAAGGAAGCCGCCTCCATCATCTCCGCCGCCAAGGCCGATGCCGAGGAATATGCCTCCGAGACGCGCCGCAAGCTGACCGAATCGCTGGAGCGTCGTTCCAAGCAGGCCGAGCAGAAGATCGCCCAGGCGGAAGCCGCCGCGATCAAGGACGTGCGAAACGTGGCAACCGACCTCGCCATCGCCGCCTCGCACCACCTGGCCGCGGAAGCCGCCAAGGGTGCCAAGGGCGCGGACCTCATCGCATCGTCGATCGAAGCGGTGAAAAACCGGCTGAACTGAGCTCAGGCGCGGTCATGAATTGAAAAGCCCGGCCGAGAGGCCGGGCTTTTTGTTTGCGGCAACGCGCTCCCTGGCTCACCTTGGCCCGGCTTGACCGGGGCATCCTCTTTGGTGGCCAGGGAAAGGACGCCCGGGTCAAGCCCGGGCGAGGTGAGACATGCGGGAGGCTGACCCGTACTTTGACCATGGCTCTAACCACCTCACCGGGAGGAACACATGACCAAACTCATCCGCACGACCTTGACCGGCGCGCTGGTCTTCCTGCTGCCGATCGGCATCCTCGCATTCTTCGCGGGCAAGATCCTGACAACTGCAAACAAGCTGGTGGAGCCGATCTCGGCGCATCTGCCGGTGAAGAGCGTGGCGGGGGTGAGCGCCACGATCCTGCTTGCCCTGTTCGGCATCATCGCCGTCAGCTTCTTCGCCGGCCTCTTCGCCAAGAGCCACATCGCGCGCAGCGCGGTGGAGAAGCTGGAGACGTATTTCCTCGGGCGTTTGCCATTCTATGGGTTGCTCAAGTCATTGAGCAATGACGTGATCGCGCCGGGCGAGACGGCGGAGCACCCGGTGGTGCTGGTGCGCTTTGATGATGCCTGGCAGGTGGGCGTCCTGATCGGACCAACGATGGAGGGAACGCACAGCGTAGTGTTCATCATGGATTCGCCCACGCCGCAGGCGGGCGCGGTGATGATCGTCGAAAAGGACCGCGTGCGGGCGACGGACATCCCGCTCACCAAGGCCTTCGGCGCACTGTCGGCACGGGGGCTTGGACTGGGGGAGTTGGTGAAGTTGAACAACGTTGCGTGACGAACTGGCCCGGCGGTAAAGCCGGGCCTGGTGTTGTCTGGTCAGTTTCCTTACTGGCGTCACCCCGGCGAAGGCCGGGACGGCGGCTTCAAAACATCCTACTCCGCCGCTTCCATGTAATTCGCCATGGGCGGGCAGGTGCAGACGAGGTTCCTGTCGCCGAAGACATTGTCGATGCGCGCCACCGGCGGCCAGTACTTGTCGTTCGGATAGCCCTTCAAGGGGAAGAAGGCCTTCTCCTTCGAGTAGGGGTGCTTCCAGTCGCCCAGCAGCAGGCGGTGGGTGTGGGGCGCGTTCTTCAGCACGTTGTCGAGCCTGTCGGCCTTCCCCTCCTCCACCTCGGCGATCTCCTTGCGGATCTCGATCATCGCGTCACAGAAGCGGTCGAGCTCGCGCTTTCCTTCCGACTCGGTTGGCTCGATCATCAGCGTGTCGGGAACCGGGAAGGACATGGTGGGGGCGTGGAAGCCATAGTCGACGAGGCGCTTGGCCACGTCTTCCACCGACAATCCCGTGCGTTCCTTCAGCCAGCGCAGATCGATGATGCACTCATGCGCCACGAAGCCGCCGGGGCCCTTGTAAAGCACCAGGAAGTGCGGCTCGAGGCGCCTCGCCATGTAGTTGGCGTTGAGGATCGCCATGCTCGTCGCCCGGGTGAGCCCCTCGCCGCCCATCATGGCGATGTAGGTCCATGAGATCGGCAGGATCGAGGCCGAACCCCAGGGAGCGGCCGAGACTGCGCCTTGTGACTGGTCACGACCCGCCGCAGGATTGACACCCGTGACGACGCCATGGCCCGGCAGGAAAGGTGCGAGGTGCGCCTTGACGCCGATGGGGCCAACGCCCGGCCCACCGCCACCGTGTGGAATGCAGAAGGTCTTGTGCAGGTTCATGTGGCAGACATCCGCGCCCAATTCTGCAGGGCGCACGAGGCCGACCTGCGCATTGAGGTTGGCACCGTCGAGATAGACCTGGCCGCCATTGGCATGCACCGCGTCGCAGATTTCCTTGACCGCCGTTTCGAACACGCCATGCGTGGACGGGTAGGTGATCATCAGCGCGGCGAGATGGTCCTTGTGCTCGGCGGCCTTCTTCTTGAGGTCAGCCAAGTCGACGTTGCCATGCTCGTCACAGGCCACGACGACGACCTTCATGCCCGCCATGACGGCCGAGGCCGGGTTGGTGCCATGCGCCGAGACGGGGATGAGGCAGACATCACGCTGCGTGTCACCACGCGACTGGTGATAGCCACGGATGGCGAGAAGCCCTGCATATTCACCCTGGCTGCCGGCATTGGGCTGCAGCGACACGGCATCGAAGCCGGTGATCTCCGCCAACATCTCCTCCAGCTCCTCGAAGAGCTGCTGGTAGCCCTGCGTCTGCTCGAGCGGCGCGAAGGGATGGAGCATGGAGAAGCTGCGCCAGGTGACGGGGATCATCTCCGTCGTGGCGTTGAGCTTCATGGTGCAGGAGCCCAAGGGAATCATCGCCTGGTCCAGCGCCACGTCCTTCACCTGCAAATGCCGCAGGTAGCGCAGCATCTCGGTTTCGGAATGATACATCGAGAAGACGGGGTGCGTCAGGAAGCTCGAGGTGCGGCGCAAGGGCTCCGGGATCGTCTCCTTCACCCTGGTGTCGATCTCGTCGATCAAGATGCGCTCCAGCGCGTCGGTCTTGAATACGGTCAGGAGGCGTTCGAGTTCCTGCCGGCGGATTGACTGGTCGAAGGAGACGCCGAGGTGATCGGCATCGACAAAGCGCAGGTTGATGCGCTGTTCCTTGGCCCTGGCCCACAGCGCGTGGGCGCGGCCCGGCGCGTGGATGGTGACCGTGTCGAAGAAGCTCTTCGTCGTCACCTCGTAGCCGAAGCCCGTCACCGCGGCGGCGAAGATCTCCGCCATGCGGTGGGTGCGTTCGGCCATCTTCCTTATGCCCTTGGGGCCGTTGTAGACGGCGAACATCGCGGCGATGACGGCCAGCAGCACCTGTGCGGTGCAGATGTTGCTCGTGGCCTTCTCGCGGCGAATGTGCTGTTCGCGCGTCTGCAGCGCCATGCGCAGCGCGCGGTGGCCCTCGGCATCGACCGAAACGCCGATGACGCGACCCGGCATGGCACGCTTGTATTCGTCCTTCGTCGCGAAGAAGGCGGCATGCGGGCCGCCATAGCCCATGGGCACGCCGAAGCGCTGGGCGGAGCCGATGGCGATGTCGGCGCCCAGTTCACCCGGCGGCGTGAGCAGTGCCAGCGCCAGAAGGTCGGTGGCCATGATGGCCAGCGCGCCAGCACCATGCAGCTTCGAGATCACGCCGCGCCAGTCGCGCACCTCGCCGGAAGAGCCCGGATAGGAGAGCAGTGCGGCGAAGACGGTCTCGGGTTTCAGGTCCTTCGTCGGATCGCCGATGATGACGTCATAACCGAAGGCGCGCGCCCGGGTCTCGATCACGCCGATGGTCTGCGGATGCGTGTCGTGATCGATGAAGAAGGCGTTGGCAGTGGTCTTCACCACGCGCTTTGCCATGCTCATGGCTTCCGCCGCGGCGGTGCTCTCGTCGAGCAGCGAGGCATTGGCGATTTCGAGGCCGGTCATGTCGATGATCATCTGCTGGAAGTTCAGCAGCGCCTCGAGGCGGCCCTGGCTCACCTCCGCCTGGTAGGGCGTATAGGCGGTGTACCAGCCGGGATTCTCCAGCACGTTGCGCAGGATGACCTTGGGCGTGACGGTGCCGTAATAGCCCATGCCGATCATCGAGACGAAGACGTCGTTGCGCTCCGCCATGGCACGGAGATAGGACAGCGCCGTGCGTTCTGGCATGGCCTTCTTGAGTTCGAGGGGCCGCTTGGTGCGGATGTTCTCCGGCACCACCTGGGCGATGAAGTCATCGAGCGATTTGGCGCCGAGGCTCTTCAGCATCTCGGCGGTGTCGGCATTGTCGGGGCCGATGTGGCGGGCAATGAAGTTCGCGCCGGGTTCAAGCTCGGCGAATGTGGGGCGGGATGCCATGATCTTATCCGTTCACCAGCTTGTCATAGGCGGCCTTGTCCATCAGCTCGTCGAGTTCGGCCGGGTTGGACAGCTTCACCTTCATGAACCATGCGCCGCTTTCGGCATCGCGGTTGACCAGTGCCGGGTCGCCTTCCAGTTCCTTGTTCACTTCGACCACTTCACCGGACACCGGCACGTAGACTTCGCTGGCGGCCTTGACGCTTTCAACGACGGCGGCCTGCTCATGTGCAGCCACCTTCTTGCCGATGGCGGGAAGCTCGATGAACACGACGTCACCCAGCTGCTCCTGGGCGTGGTTGGTGATGCCGATGGTGGCGATGCCGTTGTCGACGATCACCCACTCATGGTCCTTGCTGTACTTGGCAGTCATGTGGAGAGGCTCCTAGCGTTTGAAGCGGTTGGGAATGAAGGGAAGGGTGACGATTTCGGCGGGCAAGGGTTGCCCGCGCACGATGAGATTGATTTTCGTACCCGGTGTGGCGCTTGCGGTGTCGACATAGCCCATGGCAACGGGACCGCCGACTGAGGGGCCGAAGCCGCCGGAGGTGACCTTGCCGATCTCGCGGCCAGACGCATCGGTGACGACCGTGCCGTCACGCGCCGGAGCCCGGCCCTCGGGCCTGATGCCGACGCGCTTTCGCGCGGTGCCTTGCGTCAGTTCCTTCTGCACGCGGGCGGCACCGATGAAGCCGCCTTCCGGGCGGCGGCGCTTCTGGATCGACCAGACGAGATCGGCCTCGACCGGCGAGATCGCCTCGTCCAGCTCATGGCCATACAGGCAGAGGCCGCCTTCGAGGCGGAGCGAATCACGCGCGCCAAGCCCCACCGGCTTCACCAGCGGGTCTGACAGCAGAAGGTCCCACAGCTTCGGCGCATCTGCGTTCGACACCGAAATCTCGAAGCCATCCTCACCGGTGTAGCCGGAGCGCGAGACCTGGGCCTTGATGCCGCCGATCTCGACGTCGGCGTAGTGCATGAAGGCAATGTCCTTCACGGCAGGCGCCAGCTTCGCCAGCGCCTCCTCCGCCTTTGGGCCCTGCAGCGCCACGAGCGAAAGGTCGTCACGCCGCGTGAGCTTCACGCCCGCAGGCAGATGTTGCTGCATCCAGCCATAGTCATGTTCCTTGCGGCCGGCGTTGACGACGACGTAGAGCGTGCCGTCCTTCACGTGCCGGGTGATCATCAGATCATCCAGCGTGCCACCCTGCTCGTTCAGGAACTGCGAGTAGCGCTGCTGGTGGGGCTTCAGGCTCAGCACATCGGCGGGGACGAGCGCCTCCATGGCCTTCGCCACCGTCTCGAAGTCAGCGGCTTCAAGAAGGCACTGGCCCATGTGCGAGACGTCGAAGAGCCCCGCGCTCTGGCGCGTCCAGTTGTGCTCGGCGATGATGCCGGCGGGGTATTGCACCGGCATGTCGTAGCCGGCGAAGGGCACCATGCGGGCCCCCAGCTTCACGTGGTTCTCGTAAAGGGAAGTTCGGTGGGGAGCGCTTTCGCTCATCTCAATCACGTCTCCGGACAAAGCATGGCCAGACCCGGCGAAGCCGGATCTGCCCCCTCTGTACGAGACCTGAGAGATTTCACATCCGGGAACCGGATGCTTGCTCCTTCGGTGAGCGGGAACTGTCACAGACCCACTGCTCTCCAGAGTTCGACCTTACGCCCTGCCGGTCCTTTTGCCTGAGAGTTTCCGGGGCGGTTGCTCCTTCGGCGCCGGTTTGACCCGGTCTCTTCCGCACAGGGCGCTGTGCTGAACGGCCTCGAGACTAGGCCGATGGGCATTCAAGTCAAGCGCGCCTGACGTCAGAGCTGCTCTGTGGAAAAGACACCGGGGAGCGATACTTCCAGCAGCTCGAGATCACCCGAGGCTGCGGAATAGCGAGTCTTGAGCCCCGGCGGGATGACGAAGGCATCGCCCGCCGAGAGGGTAAACGGTTCCTTGCTCTCGCCCTCGAGGGTCATGGTGCCCTTCATCACGAAGGTGAACAGGATGTCACCGTGGTGCACCGTCCAGCGCGTTTCCTGACCATCGGGCTTGGCCACCATGACGGAGGCCACCCCCTTGGTGTTGGCGTTGATGGTCGTATCCCGCGCCACGAAGCCAGGGAGGCGGAAGGGACGGAATTCGCCCGTCGTGCCGACATTGTGGACGAAGCGCTGGCCCTGCCATTCGCGCTCCGGCCGCAGCTCGGGCGTGGGCAGCGTCATCTCATGGTCGATCTCGGTCACATGCTCGGCGGGAACGCCGATCTCGATCACCTCGATGCCGTCGCTGGCCTCGAGCACGCGGTGGCGGATTTCCGGGGGCTGAATGAAGCAGTCACCGGCATGGAGGCGAATGGGACCTCCCTGGTCCTCGTACAGCACGTCAACCCAGCCCCTGATGCAGAAGATCAGCTGGAAGCCCACCTTGTGGAAATGCACCATGTCCGGCACCGGGCCACCGTCGGGAATGCGGATATGCGAGGCAATCATCGCGCCGCCGAGGCG
>CAMDBX010000089.1 GCA_945889445.1 Rhizobium sp. Q54 | reverse complement strand
CCCGTGGCACCATCACCCGTGACGATGTTGACCACACCCGGCGGCAGGCCTGCCTCGCGGCAGATTTCGGCGAACGCCAAGGCCGTCAAGGGCGTGAACTCGGCGGGCTTCAGCACCACCGTATTGCCGGCGGCAAGGGCCGGCGCGATCTTCCACGCCAGCATCAAGAGCGGGAAGTTCCACGGGATGATCTAGCCGCAGACACCGACGGGCTGATAGCCCGGGAACTCATCACCGATCAGCTCCGCCCAGCCCGCATGGTGATAGAAGTGACGCGCCACCAGCGGAATGTCGATGTCGCGCGACTCGCGGATGGGCTTGCCATTGTCCATCGTCTCCAGCACCGAGAGGAAGCGCTCGCGCTTCTGGATGGTGCGGGCGATGGCGTAGAGATGTTTCGCGCGCTCATGGCCGGAAAGTTTCGACCACGGGCCGAAGGCCGTGCGGGCTGCCTTCACGGCGGCGTCGACATCGGCGGTCGATCCCACTGAAGCGCGCGCAATCGTCTGGCCAGTGGCGGGGTTGGCGACGTCGAACAGCTTCGAGGGCCTGGTGAAGCTGCCGTTGATGAAGTGGCCAAAGCCCTGCTCGTGAGCCTTCAGCCAGTCGAGCACGTGGGCGTTTCCTTCCGGGGCCGGACCATAGTCCATGGTGTCGAGAATCTCTGTGACGCTGGGCATGTGGGTCCTCAGGCGAGCGGCTGGTTGGTGGTTGAGGCGTAGCGTCCGGTGACGTGGTGCTCCAGCTGGCGCTCGATGTCGGCCAGCATGGAGGAGGCACCGATGCGGAAGAGGTCGGGCTCCAGCCAGCGGCGGCCCAACTCCTCCTTCATCAGGATCATCCAGTTCATCGCGTCCTTGGCGGTCTTGAGGCCGCCCGCAGGCTTGAAGCCGATCTGGAAGCCGGTGAGCTCGCCATAATCCCTCAGCGCACGGACCATCGTCAGGCTGACGGGCAGCGTGGCGTTCACGTCCTCCTTGCCGGTGGAGGTCTTGATGAAATCGGCACCCGCCTGCATGGCCACCATCGAGGCCTTGTAGACGTTGCGCAGCGTCTTGAGATCACCCGTGGCGAGAATGGCCTTCATGTGCGCCCCGCCACAGGCTTCGCGCATGGCGGCGACCTCGTCGTAGAGCGCGGCCCAGTCCTGCAGGAGGACCTGGGCGCGGTGGATGACGATGTCGATCTCTTTCGCACCCTGATCGACGGCATAGCGGATTTCGGCGAGGCGCTGCGGCAGCGGCGTGAGGCCTGCGGGGAAACCGGTCGCAACGGAGGCGACGGGAATTCCGGAACCTTCCAGCGCCTTGACGGCGGGGGCCACCATGGCGGGATAGACGCAGACGGCGCCGACGGTGGGTATGTCATTGAGGCCCAGCGCCGCAACAATATCGTCGCGCAGCGGGCGCCTGGCCTTGGCGCAGAGGCGGTGGACGCGGCCCGGCGTGTCGTCACCGGCGAGCGTCGTGAGGTCGATGCACTGGAGCGCCTTCACCAGCCATGCGGCCTGGTAGTTCTTCTTCACAGAGCGGCGCGCAGGGAGGCTCGCCGCGCGTCGCTCCGCGGCGGAAAGGTTGACCTGCACGTCTTCGAACCAGTCAAGCGTTAGTGGCGCTCCCGGATTGCGCGCAACCGAAGCAAACCCATACGACGCACCCACCGGAGCACTCTCGTTCATCTTCATACACTCTCTCAAACTGTGCTGCTGCCAAGCTGACGCAACGCGAGGCGGTGCGACAGCGGCCGCAGCGCCTCTGTGGCTTCCAAATAATCAATCAGCAGATTCTGATAGGCGGCATGAGCCTTGGCGTCCGGCACGATCTCTACCGTGGGCTGGCGGACGGCGGCACTTGCCTCGAACAAGTCAGCCGCGAGGCCCGCGCCCGCAGCGGCGGAGGCTACGGCGCCGATGATTGTGAGGTTTGGCTCCCGCGAAAGATGGACAGGCATGCCGATCGCGTCCACCGTGGCCTGCAGCCACAGGCGGTTCTTGCCATAGCCGCCCGAAGTCACGACATGGTCGACCGGGACGTTCAGCTCCCTTACCCGCTTCAGCACATTGGCTGATGCGAGGGCCACACCCTCCACCGCCGAACGGTAGATTGCCGCGCGGTCGTGCCCCAGAGAGAGGCCTAGCACCGCGCCGCGCAACAGGGGGTCGCGGTAGGGCGTTCGGTTTCCCATGAAATAGTCGAGCGTGATGAGACCTGTTGCGCCCACCGGAATGCGGGCTGCCTTCTCGTAGAGTTCAGCACGGCCCGACGCATCAAGCTCATAGAGATGGCTTGCGAACCAGGACAATACCGATCCCGCCGAGACTTGCCCCGCTTCGACCAGCCAATAGTCCTCGACCAGTGCGTGCGGGTAAGGGCCCCAGAATCCATACATTGGACGCTGCCGGTCTAACTGAAAGAGCTGCACCACGGAGGTGCCGCCGATCATCAGCATGTCGCCGGGCTTCAGTGTGCCGGCACCCAGCATGCCGATATGCGCATCGATGCCCCCCTGCACGAGCAGCGGCCGGTTACCCAGCCCCAGATGTTCCGCTGCCGCCGTCGTGAGCGCACCGATGGCGCCGCCCACCGGCAGGATCTCGGGTGGCAGCTTCGCCTCGAGACCGGGAACGCCCAGCTCCTCGTAGAGTTCGGAGGGAAAGCGCCGCTCGATGGAATCATAATTCCACTTGCAGGTGGCATTCATGCGGGATCCGACCCAGCGGCCGCTGAGCAGGAAGTTTACGTAGTCGAGGCACTCGCAGATAATGTCGGCTCCGGCATATAGCTTCGGCTCATGCTCCTTGAGCCACATGGCCTTGGAGATCAGCCACTCCGAGGCATTGCTGCCGCCGACGTAGGCCATCACCGAATTGCGCGAGGCGGCACTGCGCTCGGCCTCCGCGGCGGCGCGGCAATCCATCCAGAGGAGTGCGGGGCAGAGCGGCATGCCATCGGAGCGACAGGCGACGACGGTGGAGGCGGTGGTGGCGACACAGATCGCCTTGATCGCCGGCCGTCCCAGCTCCGCCATCAAACCGCGCGACGCGCGGCCCAGCGCCTGCCACCAGTCGGCAGGTGACTGCTCGGCCCAGCCGGGATGCGGGTAAGCGGTGGCATAGGCCTCCTCCCGCTCCCCCAGCATGCGGCGCGAACTGAGGTCAAAGACCCCCAGCCTCAAGCCGCCGGTGCCGAAATCAAGCCCGAGAAGCAAGGCCATCTGCGTCAACCCTCCTGCGTCACGGATGGAACATTATCTTGGAGAAGAATTCGGACTTCTTGCGGATCTTTTCGAACATCGCGGGCAATTCGCTGATGGGCAGTTCATGCGTTATTATGAACTGCCACCGAAGCCGACCGGAGGCGAGCGCGTCAAGCGTCACCGTCCACTGCCGGCCCGGATATGGGGCGCCGAATGAATTCCACGCCCCGTGCAGCGTCACCTCCTGGCGGAGGAAGTGCTGGAACGTCTTGTTCTCAACCGTCACCTCCCCCACCGGGATGCCGATGAACACCACATGCCCGCCCGGGCCTGCGAGGTTGGCGGCAACGTTGATCGAGGAGTTATGTCCCGCCGCCTCGACGATGAGGTCGCACTTGAGGCCCGAGGGCAAGCTGTCGGTGACGAAGAACGTGTGGGTGGCGCCCGCCTCGCGCGCCTGCGCCAGCTTCTCGGGTGCGACGTCGATCGCTACCACTTCCGTGCAACCCATGAGCTTCATCCACTGGATTGCAAAGAGGCCGATCGGCCCGCAGCCGATGACGCCACCGCGCTGGCCGGCGGTGGGCGGCGACTTCCAGATGGCATGCAGCGCGATCGATGCAGGATCGATCATGGCCGTGGCGCGAGGGTCCATGCCCTTCGGAGCCTTGAGGAGGTTGCCCGCCGGCACCGTCACGTAGGAGGTATAGGCACCGTCGCGGCGGCTGCCGAAATAGTCATAGTCACGGCAGCGGGAGAAATTTCCCGTCTTGCACTGGTCGCATTCATTGCAGGGGATCAGCGGCGCCACGCCGCAAAGGTCACCGACGGCGAAGCCCTCGACGCCCTCCGTCACTTCCTCAATGTGGCCACTGAACTCATGGCCGCAGATGATGGGCATGCGGTGCGCGCCCTTGACCAGCATACGCGGTATGTCGGAGCCACAAACTCCGACGGCCGCAACCTTCAGCAGCACCTCCCCGGGTCGAGCCATGGGGCGCTGGACATCCTCGAGGCGAATGTTACCGGGTGAATGCATAATGGCGGCTAGCATGATGTCTTATCCTAATCGAGTTGACGGGAAATGGCATCGGCAGTGATGATGGAATCGCGCAAGATGTCGACGGAAAGCGGTACGGGTACCTTCCAGGTGGCGGAACCGGGTGCGAGCGCCGCTTCGGCAACTATGCCCAAGTCCTCCACCGTTACATTGGAAAGATTGAGATCAGCAAGCCGCGTGGGCAAACCGAGGGAGCGGCAGAAGCGCACGACCGATGCGATTTCATCGTAGGGCCTGCCCTCGAGCACGAGCAGGCAGATAACGCCGAATGCGACCTTCTCGCCATGGAAGTAGCCGTGCGTTTCGTCGAGCACCGTAAGTCCGTCATGGATGCCGTGCGCGGCGGAGACACCGCAATTCTCGAAGCCGAGCCCGCTCAGCAGCGTATTGGCCTCGATAATGTTCTCCACGGCCTCCGTGAGCGCACCCCGCTCCACCGCGCGCTTGGCGGCAAGTGCATCGCGAATGAGCACCTCATGGCAGGACTTGGCGATCGCAATTCCGGCGGCGGCAGGTGGCATGTTCGGCGAGACGAGATTGTTTGCGTTGGAGCCAAGGTTGGAGCGCGCCTCGAACCAGGTGGAGAGCGCATCGCCGATGCCGGCAACGAGGAAGCGCGCCGGTGCCCTAGCAATGACAGCGCTGTCGACGACAACAGCATCCGGGTTGCGCGGCAGGAAATGCGATTCCTGATAGACGCCATGGCTGTCATAGCGCACAGCAATGGCGCTGCAGGGTGCGTCCGTCGAGGCGATTGTCGGAGCGATCACCAGTCGCGCCCCAGTCTTGATTGCCGCCATCTTGGTGGTGTCCGCGGTCTTGCCGCCACCGATACCGACAGCAACCGCCGCTCCAACCATGCGGTCCGACACACGGGCGATCTCCTCGTTGCAGCATTCACCGCAGAAGCGCTCCGCAACCACCTCGATCCCGGCGGTACGCAACGATGAGGTGATCGCCTCGCCATGGTTGTCAAAAATGAAGCTATCCATCAACACGAAGGCCTTGCAGCCAAGCGGAAGCACATGCTCCGCAAGCCGGGCAAGTTCGCCCGGCCGCTGAATGTATTTCCCGGGTCCGCCGAAGCTACGGCCGAAATCCCGTCGCCCGCCCCCGCTCTTCAAGTCAGGCATGTTAGTATCTCCATGTGCGGCAGCGGCAGGCGCCACCGGATATTTGCTTAGAAGCCGCTCACCACATATCCGCCGTCCACCGGCAGCGTCGTCGCAGTAATGTAGGCCGCGGCCGGAGAGGCAAGGAACAGTGCCGTTCCCACGAGGTCGTCGACGCTACCCCAGCGCTTCAACGCCGTTTTGACGCGGATCTTTTCCGCCGGCACCGGATCGTCCCACAGAGCCTTGGTCATGTCCGTCTTGTGATAGCCAGGCGCGATGGCGTTGACGCGGATCCCATCGGGCCCGAAGCGATGCGCCAAGGCACGGGTAAGGCCGAGGACGCCCGTCTTGCTGGCGCAGTAAGCCGGCACCGAGTCGTCCGAGAGATAGGAGAGCATGGAAGCGATATTGATGATCGAGCCGGGCCCCGCCTGGAGCAGCGGCCGCGCCGCCATCGAAAGCCGCATGACGCTATTGAGGTTGACGTCGATCACGTCGAGGTAGCCGTCCTCCTCCCATTCCGTCCCCGGACGGGCGATGCCGGCGGCGTTCACCAGCACGTCGAGGCGGTCCATGCTGCCAATGAAAGCATCCACCGCCGGGCGGCTGCGCACATCGAGCGCGGCGAAACTGATGCCGCGGCTGTCGGGATGCGCCCTAGCCTTCGCCATCTTGGCATCTGAGGTTCCCGTCGCGGTGACCGTGGCGCCCATGGCGGCGAAGCCTTGCGCGATAGCAAGCCCGATGCCGCTCGATCCGCCGGAAACGAGCACGCTCTTGCCTGCGAAAAGACCCGGCTTAAAGCTTTCGATAATCTCGCGCATGCTACTCACCAGCAAGTATAGCCGGCGTCCGCCGATACGATGGAGCCCGTCATGAGGCTTGAGGCGTCGCTCGCAAGGAACAGGATAACCGCGGCGATTTCGGGCGGCTGGCCCATGCGGTTCATCGGCGTTCCGCCCAACCAGTATTTGATCATCTCCGGGTCGTCATAGACGAATTTCGTCAGCTCGGTCTCGATGTAGGTGGGGGCCACGGCATTGACGCGCACATTGCGCGTGGCCCATTCGACGGCTAGCGATCGGGTGAGCTGGTGCACACCAGCTTTCGAGGCATTGTACTGCGCCTGCTCCTGCGGGCGATTAACGATGTCTGCGGACATCGAGCCCACATTGACGATGTTGCCGCCGCCCTGCTCCAGCATGGCGCGCCCAAAGGTGCGGCAGCACCAGAACAAGCCGTTCAGGTTGACGTCGATCACCTTGAGCCAGGTGAGATCGTCCATCTTTTCGGCAGGTTGGTTGGATATCGAGATGCCCGCATTGTTGACGAGAATATCAACCCGGCCAAACTCTTGTACAATGTCAGCATGCACGCGTTCCACAGCGCGCGGCTCAGTGACGTCGAGCGTCGCACTGGATATCTTGCGGCCCTTGGCGGCAAGATCCGTTGCGGCGGTCTTTGCCGCCTCGCCGTTCATGTCGGTGATGACGACGGCGGCACCCGCCTCGCTCAATGCGTCAGCAGTTGCAAAGCCGATGCCGCGTGCTGCACCCGTCACCACCGCAACCTTACCGTCGAGTCTGAACTTCTGAAGATACATATGATTTATTCCTTGGAAGATGCGTTGTTTGTGAGGAGCGCGTCCAAATCGGCGTAGAGCGGTTGACTGTTGTTGTAGATGCGGTTGAACACTGGCTGCATGCGGGCGTAGGTGTCCTTCCAGCGCGGATTGGGCTTAACCTCTGCCGCGTAGCGCACGAAGCGTGAGACACCATCGGCGAGGTTGTTAAATCGGCCAAGCGCGGTCGCCGCCATGACGGCGCTGCCAATGACACCGCACTCCGCTTCCTCCGGCACGAGAAGTGGAACGCCATAGATGCTGGACTTGATTTCGAGCCACAGAGGCGTCTTGGCGGCACCTCCCGATGCCATGACGCGCTCTACCTTCTGTTGTGAAGCCTGCTCCATGACGTGGAGATGCCGGGCCCCGGCGAAGGCCACGCCTTCCATAATGGCGCGGTGCAAGTGCCCGAGACTGTGGCCAGCGCCAAGACCGAAGAACTGGGCGCGGGCGTTGCGGTAGGTGCCCAACCGCTCTCCTGTCAGAAAGGGAAGGAAGAACAGCGCATCGGCACCCGCCGGAGCCTCGGCGGCCTTCGCAACGATCTCTGCATAGCCGAGTGCTCTCTCGTGAAAGGCGCGTCGCGCCCAGCGCATTGCATCGCCACCGCTTTCGAGCAGAACGAAGGAGCCCCAATTACCATCGATTGTGGCGACATTGCTGATCTCGGGGTCGAGCAGCGGTTTCTCCGCAATGAGCGTCAGGATGAGCGAGGTGCCGCCGACGTCCGAGACGAGCCCAGGCCGGCAGGCGCCGGAGCCCAAAAGAGCCGCAGGATAGTCGGCTGCACCGACCAGGACTGGAGTTCCCTCGCGAAGTCCGGTCTCGCACGCAGCAGCTGCACTGACCTCCCCGAGGATGTCCAGTGGCTCCCGAATGGGCGGAAGTTTCGATCCGTCGATGCCGAGCAGGTGGATCATGTGATCCGACCAGCGGCGCGTCGCGGGATTCATCAGGAAGCTGCAGGAAGCATCCCCACTGTCCATGGCAATCTCGCCCGTCAGTCGCAGGTTCACATAATCCTTCGGCATGATGACAAAGGCCGCCTTCTCATAGGCCTCCGGGTCATGCGCACGCAGCCAGGCCAGCTTGAAGCCGGGCCAGGCGGGTGTCGGTGGGTTACCGCTTTCTGCGAGATAGGTCTTGGGATCATGCGCCGACTCGAAGTGGCGCACGATGTCGAGCGTGCGCTTATCGTTCCACAGTGGTGCAGTCTGACGTGTTAGTTGTCCCGCAGAATCGATCAGCACGGTCCCATGCATCTGACCGCAGGCGGCGATCGCTTCAATGCGTGACGCGCTGCCCGGGTGTGCGTCGAGAAGCGTGCAGATGGTTTCGACGGTGCCCTTCCACCACTCCTCGGGGCGTTGTTCGGCCCAGCCGAACTGCGGCACGATCTGCTCATGCTCACGCGCAGCCATAGCTACGATGCGGCCATTCGCGTCAACGAGGGCTGCACGCGCACTGCCCGTGCCAATGTCAATCGAAAGGGTGTAGCGCTCGCCCATCGGGTGCTCAGCCGCGCTTCAGCGTTCCGGCGCTGTACTGGATCAGCATGGCGATGATGATGATCAGACCCATGTAGACCTGCTGGTGATAGCCCGGTACCCCGGCGAGGTTCATGATATTGCCGATGATGCCCATGATAAGAACGCCAAGGAACGTGTTCACCACGCCGCCGCGGCCGCCCATCAGGCTTGCGCCGCCGATGACCACCGCCGCGATCACGTTAAGTTCAGCCGCCACACCAACCTGCGAAGAGCCGACAGCAGTCCGGCTTGAGGAGATGATGCCTGCGATTGAGGCGAGCATCCCTGAGATCACATAGACCGCAATGACATAGCGCGGCACGGCGATGCCCGAGAGGCGGACCGCCTCCTCATTGGAGCCAATAGCGGTGATGATGCGCCCGAACTTCGTGTAGTTCAGCACGATTCCCCCCACGATAAATACGGCGAACATCAGGATCACCGGTTGTGGCAGGCCGAACAGGAAGCCGGAACCGAAGTCGGTAAAGGCGGTGCCCGCATCGCCAAGGGCGATCGGGCGGCCATCCGAAATGATCAGCGAAAGACCGCGAGCGATAGCCATCATGGCAAGCGACATTACGAATGACGGCAACCTAAGGTAGGCTACGAAGAACCCCGTGACGAGACCACAGGCCCCACCAGCTAGGAGCACAAGAAAAATCGTAGCCGGAACTGAGTATCCATGCAGGGCCACGAAATAGCCGGTGAGCACACTGCCGAGGGCCGCGATTGAACCAACGGAGAGGTCGATGCCACGCGTAAGAATGACGAACAGCATGCCGACCGCCATGATCCCAGCGCCCGAAGCAACCTGGCGCAGCACATTGAGGACGTTCAACTTGGTCAGGAAGCTGTCGGACCACAACGCGGCGACGACGACTAGCGTGATGAAGATACCCGCGGTTCCGAAGCGCTGCAGCATACTGCGGAGATCCGCTGCCCTGGACGCCACCGGGGTCGGTGATGGCTCGGTAATGCTGCTCATGAATGTTCTCCTGCAACTGTGGCCGTCGGCCCGCCGGTCATTATCATACTAAGAAGCCGCTCTTCGCTGTATTCCACCGGCGTCAGGTGACCGCGCACTTCGCCGCCACCCATCGCAATGATGCGGTCACACAGGCCAAACAACTCCATGTGTTCCGAAGAGATAACCAGCACTGCCTTGCCTTCTTCGGCCAGGCGGTTGATCAGTCCGTAAATCTCCGTCTTGGCGCCGACATCGACGCCACGTGTCGGTTCATCGAGGATGATGAGATCACCGCCGGCATGGAACCATTTTGCGAGCACCACCTTTTGCTGGTTTCCTCCCGATAGGCTCGATACCGGATTTTCGATGCTCGCGGCCTTGAGGCGCAGCGATTTCCCGATCTCGCTGACGCGCTTCTTCTCGAAGGCCTGCTTCAGGAATCCGAAGCCGTTCACCACGTCTGACAGGCGTGCCATGGTGGCATTTGTGCGGATCGGATTGTCGAGCACCACGCCCTGCAGCTTTCGGTCCTCCGGAACGAGACCGATGCCGGCCTTCACCCCGTCAGAGGGCGAACGCGGCGAAATGGCCTTGCCATTGATTTCAATGCGCCCCGAATCCACCCTATCGGCGCCGAACACCAGCCGCGCTACTTCCGTCCGCCCGGAGCCGACAAGCCCGCCGAGCCCCACGATTTCACCAGCCCTGACCGTAAAGCTGACGTTCCGCACGCGGCGGCCCGCATTCAGATTACTGACTTTCAGCACCTCTGCGCCGATGGTGCGCGCTTTCCGCTCGGGGAACAGGGCAGACAAGGGCCGCCCCACCATCATCCGAATGATGCTGTCCACCGTGGTGTCATTCACTCCGACGGTACCGACCATCTCGCCGTCCTTGAGCACGGTGAGTCGATCCGCGATCTGGAACACCTCGTCCAGGCGGTGAGAGATATAGACGATCCCCACGCCCCTGTTGCGCAGGTCCGCGATGATCCGGTGGAGACGCTCTGCGTCCTGTGCCGACAGCACTGACGTTGGCTCGTCGAAAACGATGATCTTGACGTCCTGCGAAAGCGCCTTGGCGATCTCGACAACCTGCTGATGCGCGACGGCAAGGGACTTCACGGTTCGGGAGGGATCGATCTCGAAGCCCAGCCGCGAAATCAGCTCCCGCGCCCGCATTCGCAGCTTCGAATGTGAAACGAATGGAGACAACTGCCCGAGGAATATGTTTTCCGCCACCGTGAGATCCGGTGCGAGAGCGAGTTCCTGGTGGATGACGGCGATTCCAAGCGCCCGCGCATCGCGCGGGTCGCGCAGCGTGGCAGGCTTGCCTGAAATCTCGACGCTGCCGGAACTCGGTTGCATCTCGCCGCCGAGAATGCGCATCAGGGTAGACTTTCCGGCGCCGTTCTCACCGAGCAGAGCATGGACCTCACCGGCGTGGAGGTCGAAATCAACTCCACGCAGCGCCTGAACGCCACCGAACGACTTGCTGATGGATGTCAGCTTGACGAGATCACTCATTGAGAGGCCCTCAAACAGGAAGGGCGGCGGGGGATGACCCGCCGCCCCAGGATTAAGCAACTATGTTGCTTGGGGTATATCGCTTAGAACACCGCGTCTGCACGATAGTACTTGTCAACGTTGTCCTTCGTGATCACGTCGGGCGTCGTCAAGTTGAGCTTGGGGAAGTCGGTCGCGAGTTCGCCCTTGAGCGCCTTGAGGCCGATGTCCACGGCGGTGCGGGCGACGAGATCCGGATCGTTGAGGCCCGTGGCGCCGTACTTGCCTTCTTTGATGAGTGCGAGAGCTTCCTTCTGGCCGTCGGCTGCCGCGAGAACCAGCACGTCGGACTTCCCAGAAGCCTGCAGCGCCTGCATGGCGCCAAGCACCATCGAGTCGTTTTCACCGAGGACCACATTGGCGTCAGGATGAGCAGTCAGCAGGTCTTCCATGGCAGCGAGGCCGCCTTCGTTGGACCAGCCACCCCAGCCCTGCCCGACGATTTCGAAACTCGTCTTGCCGGTGTTGTTGAGTTGGCCTTCAGCAAGACCCTTCAGAACGCCAAGGCGGCGGTCGCGGCCCACTTCGTTGCCCTTGTCACCCGAGAGCAGGATGATCTTCAGGTCCTTGCCCTTGGTGTCGTTGGCCAGCCACTGGCCAACCATGAAGCCGTTCATGTCATTAGAGGAGCGCACCTGAGTGACCACATTGGCTTTGGTCGAGATGCTGGAATCCATCACCACGACCTTCACGCCGGCTTTGCTGGCGGCATCGGCAGTGGGCACAAGGCCTTCAGGATCGCGCGGGTTGAGGATCAGGAGGTTCACGCCCTTGGCGACCATGTCCTCGACATCGGCGATCTGCTTGGCCATGTCGTTCTGACCGTCAGAGGTGGTGACTTCACAACCGGCCTTCTTGGCCTGGTCCTCGGCGGCGGCCACCTGAGCGGCGAAATAAGGCGCGCCCAGCGTGTACATGGCGATGCCGACCTTGCAGCCTTCCGCATGAGCGACAGAGGTAGCGGAGGCCATCGCAAGAACAGCCACACAACCTAATAGCATTTTCTTCATTTTTCACTCTCCTCCTGAGTTTCGACGGGCGCCTGACTGGATCCCATTTTTGTAGTTTTGATACACGAAATCGGGTTGGTCAAGAGATAAACCCCTCTTCCAACCAACCAGGCGACCGATCAACGACCATATTGCGCCGCAAAAAGGCCATTTCGCACCGCACTATCACCAGAGACTTGACTTCCGGCAGCGGCAACATGTATTTTTTGTAGCATTACTACATAAACAGAGTGGTCGCTATGGCCAGTGAGAGAGACATATGACCTTGTTTGAGCCAGGTATTTGCCGCGTCGATGTTGCTGGGGGCGAACTGGTGGGCGCCAGCAACAGGTACACGAAGACCTACGCGGACCTGGCGGGTCTCTATGAGGACCAGGCCGCCTTCGCCGCCCTTGTTGCGGCCAACGCTCGAAGCGTGGCCTATGAAGTGACCGACTTCAAGCCCTCAGCCAATGCGGGCGACATGATCATCGGCGTCACCCGAATGGAGCCAGGGCAGGTTGGCCGCGAATTCTACATGACGCGAGGCCACATCCATGCTCGGCCGAACCGGCCGGAAATGTACTACGGCGAGAGTGGCCAAGGACTGATGCTCCTCGAGTCACCTGCTGGAGACATCCGCATCCTGGAGATCGGACCCCGCAGCATGTGCTACGTGCCCCCCTACTGGATTCATAGATCGGTGAACGTCGGCGCGGAGCAACTCGTGATGACCTTCGCCTATCCTGCCGATTCCGGCCAGGATTACGACATCATCGCTAAGGCGGGCGGCATGAAGGTGCGGATCGTCAACGACGGCGAGGGTGGCTGGACAGCAGTGGACAACGCAAGCTACGTGCCGCGCCCGCCTGAACTCGTCGAACGCATCATGGCGATGAAGGACTGAGCGGCCGCCATGCAGGACCTCACCCCAGCCAGCCAGCCAACGCTGTATTTCATCGGCGTGACGACCGGTAGCAGCTCGATCATGAAGGTGTTTCCCGCCTGGGCGCGGCACTTGGGCCTTCAGGACGCCGTAATCAAGGGCATCGACTTTGCGCCGCATGCAGCCGCCGCCGAGTACCGGCGCGCGGTGGAATTCATTAAGCGCGACCCGCTGTCCATGGGTGCCCTCATCACCACGCACAAAATCGACCTCTACAAGGCCTGCCAGGACCTTTTCGACGAGATAGATCCACACGCGCGGTTCATGGGCGAGACGAGCTGCATATCGAAACTGGGGGGGAAGCTCGTCTGCCACGCCAAGGACCCGATATCCTCTGGCCTCGCGCTCGACGGATTCCTGCCGCGCGCGCATTTCGCGTCCACGGGTGCCGAGGTGTTTTCCATGGGAGCTGGTGGCTCCACTATCGCTCTCACATGGCACCTCACGCAGGCCTCGCGCGGTTCTGACAGGCCATCGCGCATCGTGGTATCAAACCGCAGCCCGGAACGGCTGGAAGAAATTCGCCGCATTCACGCCGAGATGGCCGGGGACATCCCCTGCGATTACGTTCTCGCACCGCGTCCTGAGAACAATGATGCGGTCGTGGCAGCACTCAAGCCCGGTTCGCTCGTCATAAATGCTACGGGCTTGGGCAAGGACGCACCGGGATCGCCGCTCACCGACGCCGTGTTCTTTCCCGAAAGCGCCATCGTGTGGGACCTCAACTACCGCGGTAACCTGATTTTTCTTGACCAGGCAAAGCGCCAGCCCGTGGCAAGCCGCCTGCAGGTGGTGGATGGCTGGACCTATTTCCTCCAAGGCTGGACGCAAGTGATCGCGGAAGTATTCCACATCGCGATCCCGACAGGCGGCCCCAGCTTTGAGGTACTGTCCGGCATCGCCCAAGCTACGGGCAAGGGCTGAGTCATGGCGGAGAAGGTTCTTGTCACGCCGCGTTCCCTGACGGAGGCACCCCATCACGCCGTTGAAACGATGCGCCAGCAGGGCGTGGAGGTGATTTACTGCTCTCCCGGCCGTCAGCCGGACGAAGCGGAGCTTCTCAGCCTTGTTCCGGAAATCACGGGCTGGGTTGCCGGGGTCGAGCCCATCTCGCCCGCGGTCATTGCGGCAGCCAGGCACCTCAGGTGCATCAGCCGCAACGGAACGGGAGTTGACAATCTGCCGCTTCAAGCCTTGCAGGAGCGCAACATCGTGCTGAGGACTGCAAACGGCGCGAATGCCCGGGGAGTCGCGGAACTGGCTATCGCCATGATGCTGTCGTCCCTGCGCAACATTCCCCTCACCGATCGCGGCATCAAGGACGGTGCGTGGCCACGAAAGCGGGGGCTGGAGATTCGGGGCCGCTGCCTAGGCGTGATCGGCTTTGGCGCCGTCGGGCGAGAGGTGGCGCGGCTTGGCAAGGTGCTGGGCACCCGTGTGCTGGTGCATGATCCATTCTGTCCGAACGTTGCAGCCAACGACCCGGACATCCTTTGGGCGTCGCTCAATGAATGTTTCGCTTCATCCGACATCATATCGCTGCACTGCCCCCCACCTCCAGGTGGCAAGCCGCTAGTCGACTCGGCGCTCCTTTCGGCCGCGAGGTCCGGGCTCATCCTGGTCAACACGGCACGCGCATCGCTCGTTGACGAGGTCGCGCTCGGGCTCGCAATCGATCAGGGCAAAGTTTCGGGCTATTGCGTCGACGTGTTCGATACAGAACCGCCGCAGCTGCCGGGACTTGCGTCGCGGCAGGAAGTGATTGCAACCTCGCACATCGGGGGATACACGGAAGAAAGCGTTTCCCGCGCCACGGAATTCGCTATCGCTAATCTCATGGACGCGCTGCGAATGGGGGAACACCCCTTTTGAACAGAGAAGACCCGGGCCTTCGCTGGAAAGTCCGCCGCTTCACGGCACCGCTTGCAGAGGATCTGTCAGGCCCGCGGAACGGCGCCGCCTCCGTGCGCTGGTTGGGACAGGCGGGCTTCTTGATCGAGGGCGGCGGGGTGAGAGTTGTCGTTGACCCCTACCTTTCGAATTCGCTGGAGGCCAAGTATCGCGGCAGCGGCATGCCACATGAGCGCATGTTCCCGGCGCCAGTGTCGCCTGCAGCACTGGGCTACGTCGATCTCGTGCTCTGCACGCATGCGCATACCGACCACATGGACCCCGATACCCTGAGGCCGCTGGCAAGGCGCCTCGCGGGCCTCCGGGTTGTTGTGCCTGCCGCTTCGCTTTCCATAGCCGAGAGCCGGACCGGCATCACGGCTCCCCGGCTGATCGGTGTGGATGCGGGAGAAACGCACAGCTTGTGTGACGATCGTCTCAAGCTTCACGTCTTTCGGGCGGCACACGAGACACTCGACTGCGACGCGCAGGGCCGCCACCACTTTCTGGGCTTCGGTCTGGACATCGGTGGCCGGCGCATCTTTCATTCGGGAGATACGATCCCCTACTTAGGCCAGCGGGAAGAAATCACAGCCTTCATGCCTGACCTGGCGTTGCTTCCAGTGAACGGCCGGCATGATGCGCTGCGAAAACGCGGCATCGCAGGCAACCTGACGCTCGAGGAGGCCGTGGCACTCACAGGGGATTGCGGCATCCCCGCAATGGTGCCACATCATTATGGTATGTTCGCTTTCAACACAGCAGACCCGGTGCAAGTGGCTGAAGCCGCTGCCCGCGCGCCCTTCCAGATGATCCCGGCTCAATACCAGCAAGCAATCGAGGCCACGACATGACCCGGTTCAACCCCCCCGCTGCCGAGAACGTCATTGAAGTGATCCGGCAATCATTGGACGATCTCCGCAAGTCAGAGCGCAAAGTGGCCGAAACCGTGCTCGATAACCCGCAGCACATACTTGGCGCCACGCTGGCCGAGACGGCGGCTCTCGCGCTTGTCAGTGAACCCACCGTCATCCGCTTCTGCGCTGCAATCGGCTGCGAGGGCTTTCAGGACTTCAAGCTCCGACTGGCGCGGAGCCTGGCGCTCGGTACGTTGCCTACGGGCTCCCAACTCGAAAGTGAGGATACGACTTCAGAGCTCATAGGCAAGATCTTCGGCTATACTATTTCCTCGCTCGACTGGGTCAGGAACCGTCTCGACAGCCGCCAGGTCTCGCAGGCGATACAGATCCTTAGCAACGCCCAGAGCATCGAGTTCTTCGGGCTCGGTGCGTCAGGTGTCGTGGCGATCGATGCGCAACAGAAATTCCCGCTCTTCGGCGTCCCGTGTGGCGCGCCAACCGACACCCACCAGCAGATTATGACTGCGGCCATGATGAAGCCGGGCGACGTCGCTGTCGTGATCTCCAATACCGGCCTGACACTTGCGATGATCGAGGTCGCACAGACAGCGCGGGAATCTGGAGCCAAGGTCATCGCTATCACTGGATCGCGCTCGCCAATCCTTGCGGAATGCGATGCCGGAATAATCATCGAGACGCTCGAGAACACGAATATCTACACACCCGCGATCTCGCGCATTGCAGCCCTGGTGGTGATCGACATTCTTTCCGCCGCCGTCGGACTGAGACGGGATGCCGAGCATGGCGAGAAATTTGCCAACATGAAGCGCCTCCTTCTTGGCCAACGGCGCCGTCTACAGAACACGAAGAAAATGTAAATTCCCGCTCTGTTTGAAATACTCAACACAGGTCATGCCAGCCCGTTTGCCAAGAAACATTGTCGTGGCCTCCTCGTCTTTCAGAGACATGGCCGCAGAAGCGCGGATTACTCAATGGGGATGGCATCGTCTGCGGCAGAGCGAACTCCCGACTTGATTGATGATAGTGCGACCGTACTTGCGGGATTGGCATGCCAATTCCTATGCCTGCCGCAAATCAAACCTGATTCGCCAATGGGGCGGTATTGGGCGATGCTTCTTGGCGATGGTAACTATTCTCAGACTGATCTGGGGCGCGATTAAAGATTTCTTCCGATCACAGGCTGATCTACAAACGGAAATCATCGCGTTGCGCCACCAGCTCAACGTTTTGCGCCGGAAAAGACCTGAACGGCTGGACTTCGGCAACACGGATCGGCTTCTCTTTGTGTGGTTGTATCGCCTAGCACCCGGCACCACGAATGCCCTGTCGATTGTCAAGCCTGAGACGGTGATCGGCTGGCATCGGCGAAGAATTCGGGCGCTCTGGCGCTGGAAATCCAGATCGACGGCAGGGCGGCCGAAAGCCCCCTTGGAAATCCGGACCCTGATCCGAGAGATGAGTATAGCCAACCC
>CAMDBX010000088.1 GCA_945889445.1 Rhizobium sp. Q54 | reverse complement strand
TGAGCGACAATCCGAAGATTGCGGTAATATTTGACCAGTGGGATCGGGAAAGTCATAAGGTCCATCACCCTGAACTCTATCTCTATTTCGGCCTTTTCAGCATGCTCAGTGAAGCCGAGACCGCCTTCCTTTCTGACGCGCAGGTTGAGGCTTATTCAGAATCCATCCCTGTATCAAAGGAGGATGCTTGGGGCAGATTTGCCGAGCATTGGAGAGAGTACGCTGAGGCGCTAGAAGAACATTCTGCAAAGAAATCTTTGAGACGGGCGCAGGTACAGCCGGAACTGTGACAAACCAAATTCAATCAAAATCCGGTGGCATCCGGCAAGAAATGGGGATATTTTGGGGTAAGCAAGTTTCTGCAAACCGAATTATCTTAGGTTAATCAGATGGTTATGGCGAGATATTGGCGGAGGGAGCGCGACTGCGGTCGAACCTTCTCTGACTTTCCGGAGAACTGAGCTGCGTGCCGAGAAATTCCAACCGCACGCGCGGGTCGAAATCCACCCGATCTGCCCGCTGCAAGCCCGCACCCTCTGGGTGATCCATGAAACACGTCCCTCGAAGTCACCAACACCATGATTTATAATGAAATTATCATGATCAGGACAGCGAAATCAGCGGATTACTTGGGGAATGTGGGTTGGTATCGCTCCGCCGTTTGGTTTGTCCTCATCGCGAAGGACTTTAACTGTCAGAGGCAATTGGCATTACAAATTCAAGAATAGAATGCCACCTTATCCATAAGATAACTAAATTATCCCTAAGATATCAAAATTCAACTTAAGAAATTTGTCTGCGCCTTTTGACATTGCGTCACGGCCCTTCCTAGGGCTGTTGCTTCGAAAAAGTAGGTATATGATCGTGTTGGAGATAATAATCAGCACATGTTACTCAAAAAGAATGTTCAAAGATGACCAAGCGGCCTAGAGATCTCGTATTCTCTAGAAACGAGCAGCCACCGAGACGCTTGATCGTTCTCTTGGCAATTCAGCACGCGGTCCTTTCCATGGTATTTCTGTTTTATGCGGTGATTATAGCCAAAGGTGCAGGCTTCACACCGCCCCAGCAACAATCGCTTCTTGTGGGAACTCTGCTGACCTGCGGCATCAGCGCCATCTTGCAAGCCGGGTCGGCAAGGCTGTCAAGTGGTCAGCTGGTCATTCCGCTGACGGCACCCGCGACGATGGTGTTCGCCATTCAGGCGGGCCAAGACGCCGGTCCAGCGGGCATCGCGACGCTGGCGATCATCGGGGGTATCATTCAGATCGTTGTCGGGCGCGGGCTCACCCACGTGCGCCCATTTCTTCCACCCGAGGTCTGCGGCGTTGTCGTCGCAGTGCTGGGAATCTCGATGGTTCCGCCTGCCTTTGATCGCATCGTGGGACTTCATGGGGATACCGTTGTCCAGGTGCTTGATCCATCGGCAGTGATTGTCGGCCTGCTGACATTCATAGGCATCGCGGCGTCCTCGATCTGGTTCAAGGGTACTCCGCGCCTGTTTTCCATGCTGATCGGCTGCACCATAGGATATGCCGCCGCGGCTGCCCTTGGGCATTTCGGTCACTTCAGCGACGTTGTCGCATCGGCATCAACTATGGCCCTGCCGCAGCTCGCGTTTCCGTCCTTCGATCTGAAGGCGTCTTTCCTACTGGCCTTCGTTTGCATCGTCGTGGTGTCCGCCATCGACTCTGTCGGTGTCTTCGTGTCCATGGATCGGCTGGACGATGCCGCCTGGAGCAAGCCGAACGTTCCGCAGATTTCGCGCGGTCTCTCCTCTCACGGCGTTACAAATATTTTGGGCAGTCTTCTTGGCGGCACCTTTGTTGGGCTGTCATCGTCCAACGTAGGCCTTGCCTTTGCCACAGGGGTTACCTCTCGTGTCGTCGGGGTGGCCGCCGGCGGGATCATGATCCTTCTCAGCTTCTTTCCAAAGGTTCTGGCTGTCGTGGCCGCAATGCCGGACCCGGTGCTTGGCGGCGTTCTTGCCTATGCCGCTGCCTACTTCATTGTTTCGGGATCCGGCCTGGCTTTGGCGCGGATGATGTCGGCACGCCGGATGCTGGTGGTGGGCGTGTCGTTTGCGGGCGGGATTGCGGCGCAGGCAACCCCCGAGATCGCCGCACAGGCCCCCGAAGCCCTGGCCATCGTCCTGGAGTCGCCGCTGATCGTCGCCGCGCTGCTGGCGATCGCGATCAATGCCATCATGCGGATTGGCATCGCAAGGACCGAGCGGATCGTGGTGGACGAAGGCACGGGCCGTCATGACCAGATTGCTGATAAACTGGATGAATGGGGAGAGGTTTGGGGCCTCAGCCGGGCCACTGTCATGCAAGCAACCGCAGCCATGAACCAATTGATTGAAGCCATCGCGGACTTGAAGGATGGAGATGCAATCCTTGAGGCGCGCCATGATGATGTAAATCTTGATATCCGGATTCTTTATAAAGGCAAGCCGATGGTGTTCCCGGACAAAGCCCCAAGCGCCGACGAGCTGATGAATGATCCCGACGGCGTTTCGCGGATGGCCGGCTGGCTGGTGCGCCACCTTGCAGATCGCGCGGCGGCCTTCGTGGACGGGGACCAGCAGGGCGTCACACTGCGCTTCGAGTCCTGACGCCACGACAGGTAGCGGCCGAACAGGCGGTCGGTGAATTCCTTGCCGTGGTCCGTAAGCATGGTGCGGATGTGCATCGGGGAGGCGCGTTCCAGGCCGCGCAGAAACCGTCGCGCATTGGCGGCGGTCTTGGATTCGTTAATGCGGCTGAACACCCAGCGGGTCGCGCGGTCGATGGCCACGAACAGGTAGCGGCGCGAGGATTCGTTAGCCATTTGAGGCAGATACTTCACATCGACATGCCCCCTCTCGGTGATCGCAGACGATCACCTGCCGGGCAATGGATAGCCGGGCTCATAGGCCTTGTGCTTCGGTCGGGGGTCCTTCGCCTGCAGATCACGCAGATTGCCCACCCCATGCCGCCGCAGACACCGGTCCAGCCCCGAGCGCGACACCTCGGGGTTCAGGAACTCGCGGACCACCGCCAGCAGGTCGACGATGGACACCAGCAGGGTCTTGCGCCGGACAATCGCCAATGCCTCTTGCGGGGGCGTAAGTGTTGTTTGAAGCCGGTGCGGCGTGTGGCTGCGGTCATGCACACTAACGCAATGCTTCCATACGTCTCCCTATATAATCAGCAGCTTCCCCAGTCAGCCCTCAGCAGCAAGACACCCTTGTAGACGATGAAGGACTGGCATAAAATAGAGCTCGCGTTGTTCAGGAAACAGCCATATCACCTTCCGGGATGTGACAGCTAAGGGGTGTATGGGCACACACTTCGAATCCGAAGTTGACAAATCTTTTTTTTTGCGATGCACCACCGTAAATTGTTAGGCGCGCATTGACAATTGCACTGGTGCGTGATGGCTTTGTCGAGAGCGTTCGCGATGTCTGTCGCATATCTGTTACAGGCGTTGTTCAGAACGGAGATGATGTCGCTGATCTTTTGGAGTTTAAGTGGATGTGTTCGGAAAGCGCGAACGAGCTCATTGAAGTTTCAATGAGAATGGATGATTTTTCATCTGAGTGGATGCATTGTGACCGAATTTCTTCTTACATCGCGCGGCTCGTGGCTCAGGATCGTCCAGATCCGCTTTATTATGAGAACCTCTTCAGTTCAGCCATGAATGAATTGCTGGAAACCGTTTACTTGAACCATGGGTCCGAGGGCGATCTAACCTGCCGGGTTCGGCGTATGGATGAGACTGATGTGATTGAGATCGGTCTGCCTTCCGATGAAAAAACGTCTGACTTCTACACCGACGTCGTAAGCGCTCTGGATGGTCGAGACATTGAAGACCTGTATAATGCGGCGCTCTTTGCGGCCGGACAGCGCGATGCGCGGTTGGGGATGTTTGAGCTGGCTGTAGATTACAAAGCAAAAATTACTGTTTTGACGTCATCTGGACGATTAACACTTTCTACGCAGATCGCTTTTGGCGGAGCTCAGTGATGGTCATGGCCAATAAGGGCGTCTTCCAAGCTGGATTTAACGAGAACAATCAGGAATTCATAATTTCGGGAAAGTTGCGCCCAAGCAATGAGATTGAGTTAGAAAGCCTTTTGCGTGGAATCGAAGAAGCGGTGGCCAATGTACAAGGGAGGTTTTACCTGAACGTCAAGCGGCTTGCATATATCAACAATATTGCCTTCTGCGCCCTACACCGCGTGATCGCACAGTTGTCAAGCCGGCGCTTGGACGTGCAATTTGTTATCGTTACGTCAAGCGTGCTTGGCTGGTCGACGCGCAAATTCTCTGCGATTGCGCAGCGTAATGACAACGTTGCCGTCGCCGAATACGATACGGAATTCTATCCGGGCCAGTCCTTCCTCGAAGATGGCGGCTTCATCCCAATTCTGCGCAATCAAACCCGCCTGACCTGGCGGCATGAGCGTGATCTGCTGACACAGCACGGGCTTCAGCCGGGCACAGACGTGGCTGACATTTGCTGCGGCATTGGCGATTTTGCCGTTCTGCTCAAGAAGGAATTCGACCCCTCGCGTTTGCTGGCGCTGGATCACTCGCGGTCGAGCCTTGAGTATGCGCGCAAGATAGCGTCCGACTTCGGCCTGACGGATATCGAATATGTCTATGGAGACGCCGCAGAATTGCTGATCGCGGACAATACATTCGACTTCGTGACCTGTCGGCATTCTCTGCAAATCTTTGACAAGCCGGACATGATTCTCAGAGAGCTTTTCCGCATCTGCAAACCCGGCGGGCGCGTCTATGTGACAAATGAGAAGAATTCTCATTGCCTGGGCGAGCCGCGCGCCGACAGCATCCAGTGGACCTATTCCGAGGTTGCCAAGCTCTTTTCCCATTTCAAGATGGATGTCGAGTACGGCCCGAAGAGTGGACGCTATTTGATGGATACCGGCTTCGAGGACGTGAAAGTCGACACGTTCATGGTGACCAATCGTGACGGCGATCCGCAGGATTTCGCAGCCGTGATTCAGGCCTGGGAAGATGTTTACGCAGGTCAGATGGCCCGTGACCGCGGCGACAGTGCCGAGTTCATCGCCCGCTTCCGCCAGGGCTTCCAGGATCACATCTCTGCGGCTCTCCACCCGAAAGGCTATGCTGGCTGGCCGATCTGGGCAGCCTCGGGACGGAAGCCGTTATGACGCAGTCAACCCTTAAAGCCGCCTCTCAGGGTGCCATCTTTTCCAGTTTTCGGGCCAAGTTCATTGCCCTGATCTGTTCGGCGGTGCTGCTCTCGCTTTTGATGGGGGGAAGCGTTGCCTTATGGAACGTGCGCCTTCTCGCGCGCGATGCCTCGAGTGAAATTGAAGGTGGCCTGAGTGCAATGACCGAAGAGCACCTCAGAAGCTACATCGAAATGACGGCACAGCGCGCAACGCTGATGTTGGCGCGCACCTTCGACCAGGTGACTTTGTTGGCGAATATGAGCCAGAGCCTGATCGACAACCCCGAGTTGGGCAAGGATTTGAACAGCCTGCTTAGTGGCCGCGCCGAGTTTCAAGACATGTTGTCCTACAGCGCAGACGCCAACTGGCAACAGAATGCGGCGGGCGAACCTTCTGTCGTAAGCGTGTGGGGCTATCTGTTGGACAAGACGGGGGTTATGCGCCCCGATGTTGCCGAGGCGGTCCGCAATTCAACATTCTTCGATCTGGTCGTTCCATCGATTTTGGCAACAGGGCAGAGTAAACTGCAAATGTACTTCGTGGGGCCAAAAGAGCGCCCGATCATGCGCACGATGCCGTATTCAGACCAAGCGCAGACCTTTGACCAGCTTTATCCCGGCCACAATGACGCCAATTGGTGGGACTTCTTTTTCCCCGGCGTCTACGAAGCCTGGGAAGGGTGGATCAGATCCCCATCTTCGCGGCCCGTGGATACAGATATCACCGTCCTGGCGCCCTATGTTGATGCCATAACCGGAAAGCTCATAGTCAGTTACTTTCACCCGCTTTACACGAAGTCCCGCGAGAAGATTGCTGGAATGGTGGGAATGGATGTCACGCTGGAACAGCTGACCGAACTGGTAGAGGGCGTGAAGATCGCTGAAACTGGCTTTGCTTTCCTCGCTCAGCAGAATGGCAATGTGCTGACGATCGATGCCACTGGCGAGGCGCTTTTGGGCGTTAATCAAGAGAATGCCACCGGAGCGGGCGTCACCGGCATCAACCGCAGTCTTACCGTAAGCCGCTTTGCAGACATTGCCGGCCTGACCATGCCCGGGTCCGGAGAAACCCTGATCACCCACGTCACCGTCGAGAGGAACGGGAAGCCCGAGGGCCTGCTCCTCGCCTTGCATCCGCTGCAGGAAATGAACCTCTGGCAACCCAATGCCGGGATCGCAGCCGAAAGGTTGGTGCTTGGTTTCGTTGTGGCAGACAGCGAAATCTACGCCACGCTCTACGCCGCGCAAAGAGAGATCAATGCTGCCAGCGACCGCATCACGAAGGGCATCCTGCTTTCGGTCTTCGTGTTTCTTATCGTCGTGATTGTGGTGTCAGTGGCAATTTCGCGGCGTTTCACTGCAGGACTGGTGACCCTGGCAGATGCTGCTGGCCGGTTGGCCAGTGCTGGCTACAATATTCAAGTGCCTGTGAGGGGGCGTGACGAAGTCGCCCGCGTGGGCCGTTCGTTCAACGCAATGGCGCAGGAAATTCGCGAGCATACCGAGACACTGGAACATAGGGTTCAAGACCGCACGCGCGAACTTGCATCTGCCAACGATGAAATCCAGTCCCTTTACGGCAAACTGAAGGACGAGAACCTCCGCATGGGCGCTGAGCTAGACGTTGCGCGGCGCATCCAGACCATGGTTCTGCCAACGCTGGCCGAACACGACGGTATTCCGGCCCTCCAGATCGCCAGCCACGTCGAGCCGGCCGACGAAGTCGGCGGCGACTATTACGACGTCCTTTACGCTCAGGGCCGTGCACGGATTGGTATCGGCGATGTAACGGGCCACGGAGTTGAGAGCGGCGTTCTGATGTTGATGGTGCAATCCATCGCCCGCGCTCTGCATGAACGCGGCCTGGATGACCCAAGTGCCTTTCTTGCAGTGTTGAACCGCGCCATTTACAAAAACACCGAGCGGACCCAGTCCGGTAAGCACCTGTCTTTGGCGTTTTTGGATTACGCAGATGACAAGGTCACGATTTCGGGGCAGCATGAGGAATTCATCCTGATCAAGCAGGATGGGACGGTCAGGCGCATTGATACAATCGATCTTGGCTTTCCGATTGGCCTAGAAGAAGACATCTCGGATTTTGTGTCGACCATCGATGTTCCTTTTGAAAAGGGCGATATGATGGTACTTTATTCGGATGGCGTCACCGAAGCGGAAAGCGAATCCGGCGATCTGTATGAAATGGATCGATTGATCGGCTCTGCCTTTCGGCATCATCAAAAAACAGCCACGGACGCCGTTGCTGCAATGATTTCGGACTTGAAAGCCCATATCGGGACACAAAAAGTCCACGATGACATCACTCTTGTCATTCTGAAACACAGGTGAACCATGAGTATGAGTTTTGGAGAAACGGCACAAACGAACGGCACGGATTGCTTTGCAATTTCCGTTGTCTTTAAAGAGGGAAAGCTTGGTCGGTCTTGGAAGCAAGCCGGAACGACCAGCGAATTCCTCGGTGAAATTGTTGCAACACAAAGTGCCAAATCTGGCCTGGACTATTCAGAAGCGCGCCATGCGATAATTTATCTGGTGAATGAACTGCTTGAAAACGCGATCAAGTTCTGCAGCCCTGGCGACGTAGAGGTGCGGTGCTCACTTGCAAATTCGACTTTTGAACTTGCTGTGATCAACATGATTAGCCCTGAACGCATTCCGGGTTTGCAAATGCTTATCGAAGATTTGACCACCCGTGACCCTGGCGACCTTCTGCTTGAGCGAATTGAGGCAAATGCCGCAGACGAGACCTCTTCAGCGTCAGGGCTTGGCATTCTGACACTAATGAATGATTATGGCGCCCGTATGGGGTGGCACTTCTCTGACGCACTAACGAGCGGTGCCAGCGTGCTTCGTACGCAGGCTTCCCTATCCCTCACCTGAACACCGAAGGCGTATGACGAATGGAAATCAAGACCGGCGAATATAATATCTGGATAGAGGGCGCTATTATCCATTACGAGGGCACGCTTCGATTGTCTGGAACCGACGCATATCAGGAGATCCTTTCTCTTATGCAGACGGTCCTCGAGCAACAGCCGCCAATGATCACTTTGGATCTTACTCAGTTAGAATTTCTCAACAGCTCAGGGATCAACCTGCTTGCAAAATTTACGATTGAACTGCGTAAGCATCCTCAGATGGCGGTGAAAGTCCTTGGATCTACCCGCATTCCGTGGCAATCTAAGTCCCTCCCAAACCTTCAAAAGCTGCACAAAGGTGTAGAATTAGTGATCAACTGACACCTGCCCGTGTTCGCCAACGATTTCTTCTACAATGCAAAAACTCGGCGCGGTTCCCAGGTACCTTATCCGAACTCCTGCGCAGACATGCAAAAGCTGCCATTTCGCTTCAAACGCTCGTGCCACCTATGAACATTTAAAAGCAGCCAACAGGGAACCCTGACCTTTACCAAGTCACTCAGCCGGTTGAATTGGACCAAGTCGGAACGCAAGATAGAACCATACCACTGTTGATTTCCACCCAGAAGTGACCGAGTTGGGCGCAAGATTTCCATTAAGAATTGACCTATGTGACCCTTCCCCAAGGCAGTGCGCCGTGGGGAGCAATGGAGTGATCAACATGGAACCGCATGGATTCACAACGTGAATCCTCTCCGGTCAGAGTTCTGCAACAACGCCGTGTCATGTTGCGCTTCAGTTCATGACGCTTCAGCGGGTTTCAGTCGAACCTTGCGTTGGATTTGGCGTTTTACCAAAAAGGACCCCATTCCAAAGAGTGTTTAAAAGATACGACGGGCAGGGGCGTAGGGGGCATAATGTTGCCTTCGCGCTCACTGCATACCTAAACAAACCAAGCGGTGCGGCGTTGTCTGAAGGCTCGATCGAAAGGTAAAATTGAAAATGGTTGAAAATACTGCGAGTTCTGCAGAGGTCCCGCGCAAGCAACGGCCACCTGTGTTCATCTCGTCGCCCTTGGCTGCTCTAGTTGAGGGTATTTACCGCGCGGATACAACAATTGGTCGGATACGCCAGAAGGGCAATTTCGGCATTGGCACCTTCAACGACCTTGACGGCGAGATGGTGTTTCTTGACGGCACAGTCTATTGCCTTCGCCCTCAAGGCGATGCCGAAGTGATCGGCGATGACGTGCGCACCCCCTTTGCCTTGGTAACGCAATTCGAAGGCGACACGCAGGAACATTTTGACAAGCCAGTTGCAGAGGCGGATTTTGAAGACGCCCTTCTTGACCTCATTCCATCAACAAATTTGATGTACGCATTTAAAATAGAAGGCAGGTTCAGCTATGTGCGCGCACGGTCTGTGCCCAAGCAAAACAACTACCTTCCGCTGGCCGAGATAGCGCAACTTCAGACAGTCTTCGAATTTCACGATGTCGCAGGCGTTATCGTAGGCTTCTACACGCCGGACTTTCTGAGCGGGGTTCATATGGTTGGGCTGCACCTGCATTTCATCACCGCAGACAGAAAACACGGCGGGCACCTGCTTGGCGCTGCGCCGGATGATGTGACAGTTTCTCTCCAGCACGCTCCGTCGATCGAACTTGGGTTGCCGATGACGCTCGACTTTCTGACGATGGAGAGAACACGTGACATGGAAGCAGATTTGAACAAGGTAGAGCGCTGACTTAAGTAAGCGCTCCGGCGTTGTTGCAGAACTCAGATTGCCAAGGATTCACACTGTGAATCCATGCGGCTAGACGGGGTGCATGAGCAAGCCATCACCCGCCCGTTACCGCACGACGAACTGGTCCAGCTACAGTGCTTCCCTTCGCAAGCGTGGGTCTCTGCTGATCTGGCTGGACAAGGAGATGACCTGGCTTGCGCCGCATTACGGTCGCCCTGGCCGCCCTGCGATGTTCTCGGATGCCGCGATCCAGTTCTGTCTGACCATCAAGGTCCTTTTCAAACTGCCGCTGAGGCAAACGACTGGAATGGTGGCCAGCCTAGTGAAGATGGCGAACCTGGACTGGGCCGTGCCGGTCTATACGACCTTGTGCCGACGGCAGAAGACACTGGCCGTCCAGATCCCGTATCGACGCGCCAATGGGCCCTTGAACCTGCTCGTTGACAGTACCGGTATCAAGTTTCTTGGTGATGGCGAATGGCAGGCACGCAAGCATGGCGTTCAGGGCCGGCGCCAATGGCGCAAGGTCCATCTTGGCCATGGACACCGCCACTTCGGACATCCGGGCGGTGGAATTCACCCCCAGCAGCGACGGCGACAGCCCGGTGCTGCCCGAGCTGCTCGACCAGATCCCCGAAGGTGAAGATATTGGCACTGTGACCGCCGATGGCGCCTATGACACGCGCCGTTGCTACACGGCGATCATCGACCGACAGGCCACCGCGATCATACCGATCCGCAAGAACGGCCGACCCTGGAAAGAGGACTGCCCGGCGGCATGCGCTAGAATCGAAACCCTGCGTGCCACGCGGCATTACGGCAGGGCATTCTGGAAGCGCTGGACCGGATACCACGCCGAAGCCGGATTGAAGCGAAGATGCGCTGCCTCAAAGCCTTCGGGGAACGCATCGCCGCAAGAGACCCCGACCGCCAGACTGCAGAAATCCAGATCCGCGTTGCCCTAATGAACCGCTTCTCGGCCCTCGGCACTGCCGAGATCGCTCGCGTGGCCTGAGCCAAAACGGGAAAGGGGAAATTATGCCTCAGGTGCGAGTTACGCAACAACGCCCAGCGCTCCAACCGTGTTAAAAATGCGACGCGAGCATGGCGCTTGCCATCGCGCGGTCGAACATGTCGATATAGGTGTTCACGTTCTGCCCTATTAGCTCCATCTTCGCAAATTTCGAAATGCGTTCGCGAGCGATGCTGAGTTCCGAAGCCGGTACGATCTGCGCAATCATACCACATGTCTCGGCGAGAGACATCAAGCAAACATCGCGCGGCCCCGGAAGTGCATCACGCAATAGCACGTCCAGAAGACGCAACTTCACTTCCCGGATCTCTTGTCCGTCGATGACTGGATAGCGGCGTGTCTTCAGAATCCAAAGCAAACGGCCTTCAGATTCAACGAGAATATTCTTCGCGCACAGTTCTTTGAGGGCCTCACTGCGAATTTGCTCTCCCAAGTCAATCAGTTGTCCAAATACACGATCTGCATCTCCATTGAATTGCGGTGATGAAAGGCGGTCCAAGACAAGGTCCAGCGCCGGATCCCCCGTCGGGGTTTTGTCAACAACCCAAACACGGTCAAGATCGCTATCAAGCTTGCCCTGCAAGCCCAGCTCCATGATCGCGGCTCCAACGAAACCGGCGCGCAGCCTTTCGTGATGGACGTCAACAAAGCCGCCATTTTCATCCTTAAGGGTGAGCAGCAGAAATTCCTCAGTAACTGTCAGCATGGCGTCGCCTCGCAATTTGTTAACATGAACTCTTTAGGCGAGCGTTACGATACTGGGATTGAGATTGAAACAAAATTCTCACTTTTTCACAATGTTTTTCATGTGTTCTAAACGCGTTGAAATCTACCCAGTCGCGGAATGCGGTTGTATGGAGTTGGCCGAAGGCCATGAGCGTACCGCCAAGAACCTGCCCAAGCGATATATTCAAATTTTGGTCGTACTATTCGGTTCACCGAAGCAGCCCTGCTTGGATTTAGATTCAAGTGCAACGGTTGATCTGAAGGCCGCGAGTTCCTCGGCCATGGCTTCCTCGGGCGTTCTCCATCCGAACGTTTTTCTGGGGCGCTGGTTCATCAGTCGCGCCACGTCGAACAGTTCGGTCTGACTGATATCGCTCAGGTCGGTGCCCTTGGGGAAGAACTGGCGCAAGAGACCGTTGGTGTTCTCGTTTGAGCCGCGCTGCCAGGTATGAGGCGGATCAGGAAACAGTCCGGGGGACTGTTTCCCCGCCGATTGATGCGGATCACAGAACCAGATGTCGACCTTGAGGCGGCGCGCCAGTTCCGGCCGGCAGGCCATCTCGCTGCCGCTGTCGTAGGTCATGCTCTTGCGCAGGGCGCCGGGCAGCCGTTTTGTCTGTCGCGTAAAGCCTTCCAGCGCCGCGTCAGCGGTGCAGTCGCGCATCTTGCTAAGAATGAGATAGCGGGTCTTGCTCTCGACCACCGTGCCTACCGCCGTAGCGGTTGAACGCCCCCTTGATCAGGTCAACATCCTATGACCCACGGGCGCTGGGTGTTGCACTTGGTGTTTGAGTCTAAGCTGCTCAATGTGCACACCAAGCGCCGGATGCCCCGGATTTTTTCCCGCATGGCGCCAACTTTAACCACATCAAACAAGCCAAACTCAACGAGATGGCGCGCCAAAGGACACTTGGCCCAGAAATGCACCATATGAAAAGCATCCGACAAGCTGAAAGCTTGAAAGTCTAGTGCTGCAGAACAACCGTTGCTCTTGAAAGATGGATCCACTCCGTTTAAGGAGTTGATACGACGATTACAAATCACGGCGTGGAGGATTGGTCTTGGCCGGACATCTGGACATGCTTTTGTCAAATGACCTGCAGGAGATAGCGCGTGTTATCGACAGCATCGAGCTATTGTGTGCCGATGAAGGTATAATGCCTCAGCAGGGTTTGCGGTTTAGTCTGGCTCTTGATGAACTCATTACCAACATCTTGTATTACGGATTGGCAGACCATAGTGATGGTGAAATAAGCCTATCTGTTGAAATCAAAGACGGCGCACTGCACGCTGAGATTGCAGATAACGGGCCGCAATTCGACCCATTTTCCGCGGAAGTCGCTAGTCCATCGGGGTCTATCGAGGAGCGAATGGTGGGTGGTCTCGGAATAAAACTAGTCAAGGCGGTGATGGACCGTCTTGAGTATCGCCGTGATGGCGGTTTCAACCGCCTGAGCATATCAATGAAGTTAGCGGTGGCATAGGCCGCCTAAGTAGGAATGTTAAAATTGACAAATCTAAAGCATGAAGTAACCGGTGGGTGTCTCGTTCTTAAGCCGTCCCGCAGGATCGACAGTGCGAATGCGCGGGCGTTCGAAGAGGACGCTTTCCTGCTTGTCGACCAGGGTCCGGTAAAGGTCATCATCGACTCGACCGATCTTGACTATATTTCGTCAGCAGGACTTCGGGTGATCCTTACCACAGCGAAGAAAGCCAAAGCTGCCGGTGGTGGCCTGACAATCGCCTGCGCCACAGTCAACGTCAAAGAAGTTCTGACGGTGAGCGGGTTCGACACAATTTTCGGGTTGCATGATACGATCGAAGCAGCGATTGCGTCGCTTTAATGACGGTAAGCAACTCCCTCCTTGCAGCGTCTAGCGCGCAAGCATCAGATGAGAGTGCGGCCCGCATCGCGGCGCTTGAAGCAGAAGTGTCAAACCTATTGGCCGAACTTGATGATTTGACACTTCTTTACGAAGTGACAACAGAGCATGGCGAAGCTGTTGAGAACCAGCTCGCCGACGCGAACCTTGAGCTTCAGCTCACGCAGAGGCGGCTTTCAGAGGAATTGACGGAGGCGACCAACTATATTTTTTCTATTCTTCCTGTGCCTCGCAAATCCGGCCCCCGCACAAGATGGGTGCTTGTGCCCTCCACAGAGCTGGGCGGAGATAGCTTTGGTTATCATGAAATAGACAGCGATCACATCGCCTTCTATCTCTTGGATGTCTGCGGGCACGGAGTCGGCGCTGCTCTGCTTTCAGTCACGGCCATAAACGTGCTGCGGTCCGCTGCGTTGCCGATGACAGATTTTCGCGATCCCGGAGCAGTGCTTTCGGCACTTAATGAAGCTTTTCCAATGGAAAAGCAGAACAACATGTATTTCACCATTTGGTACGGCGTTCATAAGCGCAGCACCGGCGAACTGCGCTACGCGAGCGCAGGACACCCGCCATCGGTATTGTGCAGAACTGGCGGTGAAGTGCTGACGCTCTCCACGCCGGGGATTGCGATTGGCATGATGCCCGACATGGTATATCGAGCCAAACTTGGCGAAATAGCACCCGGCGACCGGCTTCACATTGTCAGCGACGGCACGTTCGAGGTTGAAATAGCACCCGGTGAAATGCTTGCGTTTGCGGATTTCGTAAAACAACTCAGTGTAAATGAAGAACCCGAACTGTTGCTTGATTGGGTGCGTGGGATCAACGGACCAGGCCCATTACCTGACGACTTCTCACTTTTGACAATCGACTTCTGATTGGGCCTTGCACTACGCAGTTGAAACGTTGCGCCTTTTTGGCTTGCCGAGTGCCCGAAGGATCAGACTCTTGGGCCATAGAGCGAAGCGATTAAGGGGTCATATGACCTTGATAGCCACTCTGGTGGACAAAGTCTGGCTGTCCACTGCGCAGATGGTAGGTAAGGCTTTAAGTTTACCTGATGGCTGAAACCCCTACAAAAACGGGAAATCGGCGGGACGGGGACGGTGCCTGAAAAAAAACCGAATGGAATGCCAACGTCATCATAATGTCATCATAATGTCATTAAAATCACCATACTGGGAGAGAAAAAAAGCAGTGTCTGGAATGAGCAATATCCATAAAAGTTTGGCCCTCCGCCGGACGATATCATCTTCTGCCTTCACCATGTTTATGCTTGTGGCGATGGTGGGTCTTTTCTCTTTGTTCTCGATATGGTCAATCAACCGCGCGTGGATTGAGGGAACAAAACACACAGTCCAAATGGATAGCCTGTCACGCGCGGCACTTGATGCGCAGGTGTCGTTCAAGGTTCAGGTTCAGGAATGGAAGAACATTCTGCTGCGCGGCGATGACCCCGCACTTCTTGAAAAATACCTTAAGTCTTTTCATGCCCACGCTTTGCAAACGCAAGAAAACATATCGCAGGTGAAGCTTGAGGCAAGCGTTCTTGGGATGAATGATCTCGCTAGTGAAGCAGAAAAGCTTGTCGACACACACAAAAGCATCACCCTGCGGTACGAAACGACCTTGGTCGAAGCGCAAGCAGGTGCTGCGGTCATATCCGCGACGGTCGCGCGTAAGATTGATGTCTCGTTGAGGGGTGTTGACCGAGACCTTGAAAACAGCATCGGTTTGTTTGCAGATGAAATTGTGGACTTTGCAATCCAAGAGCGCAGCAGCCTTGAGGCAAGGATGCAGGACCGCTATTTCACCCTGCGGTGGTTTATCATCAGTGTGATCGGCTTCAGTCTTGTCATCACGGCCTATGTCTTGACCCGCGCGCTGCGCGCCACTCGGACTTAAGCGATGCTGACCCAATTCCTGACGGCTTTCGCGGGCCTTGGCTTCTTCTTCGCTGGGCTGAACATGCTGTCCGGCGTGGTACGCTCGTTCGCGGTCAAACAGGTTCGCGCCGTCTTGGCCCGACTTGGGAAGGTTCCGTTTTCAAATGTCGCAGCCGGTAGCTTGCTGGGCGCCGTGACCCAAAGCACAAGTGCGGCAGCCTATGTCTGCATTGGGCTGTTGCAATCGCGGGCGATTAGCTTTCCCGCAGCTCTTTCTATTAGTGCATGGTCAGGCGTAGGAACATCTCTGCTTGTCTTTCTGGCCTCGATAGATTTACGGTTGGCTGCACTTTTTGCGCTGACTTTGGTGGCTGTGCTCCACTTGGCATCTGCGCACCGACATGATGCTGGTCGTCGGATGACAGATCTTCTGCTTGCGGCTGGCGTCACCCTAATCGGCCTTTCGATGGTCAAGGATGCCGGACATGTTTTGGAACAAAACCAATGGGCGCTTGAGTTTTTCACCTTCTCTGCAGGGTCGTGGGCTTACGGGTTTTTGATCGGGTTTGCGATCACGCTGGTTATGCAGTCTTCCTCGACCGTTTCTATTCTTGCGATTGCAATGAGCGCTGGTGGGCTTTTGCCGCTCTCCAGTGCGGTCATTCTGGTGTGCGGTGCAAACTTGGGATCGGGGCTCAGCGTCGCACTTTTGTCGTCGCACCTCACAGGACTGCCGCGGCAGCTGGCGGTGTGGCAGGCCGTCGTGAAGGGGTTGGGTACAATAGTAGTTTCAACCTTGGCGGTGGTCCTTTTCGCATCGGGGTTTATTGAAAGCCACGTCGCACCATTGTTCAAGGTGCCGACTTTGATTGCCTTCACCTATCTTCTGCTTAATCTTTCGGGGGCAATGCTGGCTGGCGTTTTTCGTAAGCCGTTGCGTGCCATCCTTGAGAAATTTTCTCCCCTCGACAAAGAGAAACAACAGTTCGAACCGGTCTTCCTTTTGGACGAAGCGGTGGATGACCCCGACACGGCCTTTATGCTTGCCCAGCAAGAGCAACTGAGGCTGGTCGGGCTTCTGCCCGATGCCCTCTCACCGCTTCGCCCAGATCAGGCAGATGAGGTGACAGAACTTGCCAGCGGTGAGCGAAGAGATCTTTCCGCAGCTCTCATCGCGGAAATTGAGAATTTCGTGAGCGAAACTGTCAACCGTCACCCGCAGAATGCCGATTTAAGCGGTCTTCTAACGCTTCAGCGGTCCAATAACCACATCTTGCCACTGATCGACGCGCTTCACGACTATGTCGATGAACTGAGCACGCTGAAGGATCCTGCCCCACATGAACGGGTGATGTGCGGTTCCATGACGGAATCTCTACATTTTCTTCTAAGCTTGGTTGCAGATCAGGCCAAGGGTGAAGATGTCGGGGGAGACATGGTTAAACGTCTGACGAGTGACAGAAGTTCGGTTATGACACGCTTTCGCAACGAGATTGTCGTGAGCGGCACCCAATCAAATGCCAACCGAGAGGCATTATTCGTCGCGACAGGTCTTTTCGAACGGATGGTTTGGCTTGTCCGACAGCTGTCCGGCGACCTTGACCTTTCTGGTCGCGAACTGGCGCGAGCAAAGGCATAAAATTGCTTTGAAAACCTTGGTGATGGTTTGGCGGTGTTTTGGGTCGTTTTGTTAATTGTTCTTATAATATTTGTGATGTTTTCCGCTGATTTTACTTACAAATGTGATGATCCGACATTCCCCAGAGCTATGCCCGAAAGTTGGTGACGGTGTGATCAGGCGGCTTTGATTTCGTGCTTGATGCCGTCGCGGAATTCAACCCCCTGGATGATTTCCGGCAGGCGGTTCTGACCGCGGAGTTTGCGCCACTTCTTCTTGGCGGATAGCATCAACTGGTGGGTCATCGCCAAGGCTGTCTGGCGGCTGAG
>CAMDBX010000087.1 GCA_945889445.1 Rhizobium sp. Q54 | reverse complement strand
TTCGAGGATCCGAAGGGCGAACTCGGCGTGTCCAAGCTCGGCTATCACTTCCTCGGCGGCCTCATGCAGCACGCCGCCGCGATGTGCGCCATCACCAACCCGACGGTGAACAGCTACAAGCGCATCAACGCGCCGCGCACCATCTCGGGCGCAACCTGGTCGCCGTCCTCCATCACCTATGGCGGCAACAACCGCACCCACATGGTCCGCATCCCGGATTCGGGCCGCGCGGAATATCGCCTGCCGGACTGTGCGGCGAACCCCTACCTGCTGCTGGCCTCGATCCTCGTCGCCGGCATGCACGGCGTCGAGAAGCAGATCGACCCGGGCAAGCGCCTCGACATCGACATGTATGCCGAGGGCCACACGGTGAAGAACGCCAAGAAGCTGCCGCTGAACCTTCTCGATGCGCTCAGGAACTTCGAACAGGACAGCTACCTGCAGGAGATGCTCGGCAAGGAAGTGTCACAGGGCTATCTCAAGCTCAAGCACAATGAGTGGAACAACTACTGCCGTCACCTCACGCAGTGGGAGCGCGACACCACGCTCGACTGCTGATCAGCCCGCTTTTGGGATCGCCTGGTATTTCCCTCCCCCTTGTGGGGAGAGATCAAGGCTGGGGGTGCCGCGCGCCCCGCTTTGACAGCATCACCTCCCGGCCGTCATCCCGGCACAAGCCGGGAGGTGGATCCAGCTTTCTATCAGCACATGTTGCAAGAACAGCGGGATCCCGGCCTATGCCGAAGTACCTGCAGGTCCTACCGACATGCCCCCTCCTCGGCATGCTTCAGAATCTTCAATTTTCGCTGTATATAGTGATCTTTCTGGGTCATTGACTTCATCCTCCCAGCCCAATAGGGCTATGAAACAAGATGTCTCGCAAGGTCGTAGATATCTACAGCCGCATGACCAAATGGGTTCAAACGCAGGTGGCAAGTCTCAGTCACCCGTGTTCGACGCAAAACCTAAGATTGTCATTGATCTGCGCCGAGGTGACAGGTGGCCGGCAGTATTAGACTCCAGAGTACTGGGGCACATGGTGATCGAGGGCGGCGGAGACGATTGCCGTATCGCAATAGTGTTTGTAGCGGGTCAGCATGCCGTTCTCGGCCGTCCAGAGATGAAGGGTTTCCATCTCGAAGTCCTTGCCGGTGGATTTGGCTCGCGAGCGGTATTTTCCACTGACGATGATGTGCTGCGGATCGACTTCGATGAAGCGGTCCGTGTCGACGGCCCAGAAATCGAAATGGGCGCCAAAGTCCGCAAAGAATTGCTTGGTCGCGTCGAGGCCCTTGTGGTCTCCGCCATACGGGAATCCCTTCATAATCCCCATAACGAAATCATCCCGGAATATCTCCGAGAAATCGCCTTCCGCGCCATTCACGATGGAATAGAACCTGTCGACGAGATGACGGATGGTGCGCTGCATGGTTGTTTCCTCCGCTACGACCCGTGAAGAAAACCTCCCCACAGGAAATATTTTTTCACTACAAGAATTGCCTTACTAACTTTCGGCACCATCGTCAACCTCGCTCTCCTCCAGCGGAGGGACGCTGAACATCGCGTGCAGCATGGCCTAAAACCTTATAAATCTAACATCATGGCGCCAAGGCTACGGCAGCATCTTCCGCTTGATGGTGCTGCTGTCCAGGCGTATGAATTATCTACCATTATAACTTTTGGCACATCACACATGGCCATGGATCAGCGAACTCTCACCCCGGATGCGTGGCGTGTCGGCGTCCTGTTTTCGCGCACCGGGTGTCTTTCCGCGATCGAGGAAACACAGTTCCGTGGCACCATGACCGCGATTGACCAAATCAATCGAGCCGGCGGCGTGAATGGCCGGGAACTGCTTCCGGTCATTCACGATCCGGCCTCGGATGTGGGCCTGTTTCGCGCCTATGCCTACAGCCTGATGGTGGAAGAGGGCGTGCAGACCATATTCGGCTGTTATTCCTCGAGCAGCCGCAAGGCGATCCTTCCGCTCATCGAGAGGCTCAATGGCCTGCTGTGGTATCCCACGCTGTATGAGGGATTCGAGTATTCGCCAAACGTCATTTACACCGGGTCTTCACCAAATCAGAACAGCGTGGCGCTTTTCAACTACCTGACGAGACGGTTCGGCAAGCGGATCTATTTCATCGGTTCCGACTACATCTATCCGCATGAAACAAACCGGATCATGCGCATGCTGCTGACACGCCATGGCGGAGAAGTGGCGGGCGAGGCCTATGTATCGCTGAATTGCCGGCGGCAGGACATTCTGCCGATCATGCGGCATATCCGAGACACTTCGCCAAGTTTCATATTCTCGACAGTCGTGGGGGAGGCAACCACCTTCCTCTACCAGGCCTTTTCCGACGCAGGTCTCGACGCGCGGACGATGCCGATCGCAAGCCTGACAACGACAGAGGCGGAAATCCAGGCGATGGGATTAGACGTCGCGGAGGGCCACTTTACCGCAGGGCCATACTTCAAGGGGATGGGCGGAACATGCGAGGAAACGTTCGTCGAGGAATATGTCCGCTGCTTCGGTGAAGAAGACAGCATAAACATGTGCGCCGAAGCCGCTTACTTTCAGGTGCACCTCCTCGCCAAGGCGCTGGCCGTCACCAACTCGCTCGACACGGATCTACTGAGGCCCGTGGTGCTCGGATCATCCATGGAAGCACCGCAGGGCCGCATTTCCGTAAACCCGACGAGCAACCACGCGAACTTGTGGTCAAGGGTGGGCCGCGCCAACCAGGCGGGAGGCTTCGACATTGTTCACCAGTCGCACTCCGAGGTAGATGCTGACCCTTTCCTCATCTGCCCCTTCTCGCGTGAAACGGACGAGGAGGCCGCTTGACACACTCTTTTGAACAAAGGCTTTCGCGGTTGTCGATCGTGGTGTTCTGCGAGCCGGGTCCCGGGACGGCGGAGATCATCCGCCATCTCCAGCGCAGCCGCGCAACCGTCCGCAATAACTGGCCGCTGCAGGAAGGAATGGCCGCTGACGCCGACCTTGTGATTTGCGACTATGCAGCAGGCCTCGCCAAACGCCTGCCGTGGCCGCCAGGAGAAGCGGAAGCTGCATTGCTCGTGGTGTTGCCCGCCGGAGCACAGTATGACCTTGCCGAACTGCAGGGTATATGCGCCGACGCCGTGCTCCACCGCCCTGCAAGCGCCCAGACCATTGATACTGCGGTGATGCTGGCGCTTGACCATGCGTCCTATGTCAAGCGCCTCAAAGCCCGCATCGCGCGAATGGAAGAAAACCTGCGCGCCGTGCGCAGCATCGAAAGAGCCAAGCAGCTTCTGATGTCGCTTCACAAGATCAACGATGCAAGGGCCTTTCAGATGCTGAGGGACCTCGCTATGCAGAAGCGCGTGACGGTCGCCTCGCTGGCGGACGGGCTTGTTGACTCCGTCGACCTCCTCACTTATAAATAAATAGTTCGTTATAGCGGTCAGCGGCAACAGTGCCGTCCACATAGCTAGGCAGTATAGCCTCCACGATTGACCATGAAAGGTCAGTGTGGAGGTTTTTGTTTTTTCAAGAAAGGTTTGTCTCTCAACTGCGGGCCGTGACGGCAAGTTCTACTCTTACGGGAGGCGTTGCTCGACCGCTTGTCGAACCCGGCTGATCCACAGCGATCAGAACATCAACGATTCTCAGCCATGGAGACCACAATGATTCACGGAGATATTGGCAGCAGCCTCGACACCGTCGGCGTCGCCGTCGTCAACTACAAGATGCCACGCCTGCATACGCGAGCGGAAGTGCTCGAGAACGCTCGGAAAATTGCCGACATGATCGTTGGCATGAAAACCGGCCTGCCGGGAATGGATCTCGTCGTGTTTCCGGAGTACAGCACCCACGGCATCATGTATGACCAGAAGGAGATGTACGAAACAGCTTCGCAGGTTCCGGGTGAAGAAACCGAGATCTTTGCTCAGGCATGCCGGAAGGCCAAGGTATGGGGCGTTTTCTCGCTCACCGGCGAGCGCCATGAAGACCATCCGAACAAGGCGCCTTACAACACCCTCATCCTGATGAACGACCAGGGCGAGATCGTGCAGAAGTACCGCAAAATCATGCCGTGGGTTCCGATCGAGGGCTGGTATCCAGGCAATTGCACCTATGTCTCGGAAGGGCCCAAGGGCCTGAAGGTGAGCCTCATCATTTGCGACGACGGCAACTATCCCGAGATCTGGCGCGACTGCGCGATGAAGGGGGCCGAGCTGATCGTCCGCTGCCAGGGATACATGTATCCCGCGAAGGATCAGCAAGTCATCATGGCGAAGGCTATGGCTTGGGCCAACAATTGCTATGTCGCAGTGGCCAATGCGACTGGCTTCGACGGCGTCTACTCCTACTTCGGCCATTCCGCCCTCGTGGGCTTTGACGGGCGCACGCTCGGCGAATGCGGCGAGGAGGAGTATGGCATTCAGTTCGCCCAGCTTTCCAAGTCGCTGATCCGTGATGCTCGGCGTAATGCACAGTCGACCAACCACCTCTACAAACTGGTCCACCGCGGTTACACCGGGCTCATCAACTCCAAGGAAGATGCGAGCGGCCTCGCCGCCTGTCCCTTTGATTTCTACAAGAAGTGGATCACCGATCCCGAAGGAACGCGCGAGATGGTCGAAGCGATAACCCGCTCCACGCCAGGCACCGAGGAATGCCCGATCGAAGGCATTCCCAACCCCAAGACCCGCGTTCACCGCTGACACCTGGGAGAGCGGTCTCGAAGACCGTTCTCCCTCCCCCGTTTCGTAACCGAAGTGTGTTCTCCATGGATCTCAGCAACTACCTTATCTCGCCCGAGCCCTATTACCGGCCCGCGGGAAATGAAATAGCGCATTTTATTGCTGCCTTTAGTGCGCGCCTGCCTGTCATGCTGAAGGGCCCCACGGGATGCGGCAAGACACGCTTCATCGAGCACATGGCGTGGAGATTCAAGAAGCCCCTCGTCACCGTGGCGTGTCATGAGGACATGACCGCCGCAGACCTGGTAGGCAGGTTTCTGCTCGATGCGAACGGGACGATCTGGCACGATGGGCCCTTGACCATCGCCGTCCGGCATGGCGCCATCTGCTATCTCGACGAGATCGTCGAAGCACGTCAGGACACGACCGTCGTCATCCATCCCCTGACGGACGACAGGCGCATCCTGCCCCTCGAGAAGAAGAACGAGCTTGTGCGCGCTCACCCGGATTTCCGGCTCGTTATATCCTACAACCCCGGCTACCAGAGCGTTATCAAGGACCTGAAGGAGTCGACGAAGCAGCGTTTCGTTGCCCTTGACTTCACTTATCCTGAAGCCGAGGCGGAAGCCGAGATCGTGGCGCATGAGGCGGGCATCGACCGGGACGATGCAAAGAAGCTGGTAAAGATCGCAGAGCGTACGCGCAACCTGAAGGGACACGGCCTGGACGAAGGGGTCTCTACTCGCATGCTGATCCATGCGGGTCGGCTCATCGCAAGTTCCATCTCCCTTGCTCAATCGTGCCAGATTGCGCTGGTGCTGCCGCTCACCGATGACCGCGACATGCGAAAGACCCTCAGCGAAGTTATCGCCGTATGTGCATAATTCGCGGGAATAGCGATGCCAGGCCAGCTCATTGAGGGCCTGTTGAAGTCGGTGGACTACGCCGGGGACATCGATTCCAGGAGCTGGGACGAGCTGCGCGCGGCATTTCCCGGGGCAAGCCTTGAGAAGTGGCTCGATGCGCTGCAGAGGATCGCGCGACTGCCCGGAGCGCCACTTCTCGTCACACGATTTGCAAAGGCGAGTATCGCGCTTGCAAACCGGATCGGCCCCGATGCCTGCATCGAAGCCGCCGAGACGGCGACCGCCCTGGGCCGAATTTCGGGGACCAATACCATTCTCGAATTTCTGGCGGTTCTCCCACACATCGCCCCTGAGGCCAGGGACCCCGCTGCCTTCATGGTCTGGCTGCGAACAATCGAGGAACTCGTCAGCCTCGCTCCCGAATCGACGGGTTTGGTGATCAGGCAGTCTGCCGCGATTTTGGCGCGACTGAGTGTGCGGGGCTTCAGGTCGTGGGTGTTCAACGGCGTGCACGGCGCAAAGGGTGATGCTGCGCAACGGCTCTCCTACTTCTCACATACAGACACTCATTCTCTGTCCTCCTTCGAACGGAACGAGGGGGACGTCATTTTCGCGGATGTCGAAAAGCCCCTGAGGGCCTTCTGCAGGGCGTTGTGGAACATTCAGCCTGCACTTCGTTCGGCACCAGTGCGCCCGGGAGTAAAAGCATTTCGGCGGTCTTCCTTCGACGGGCTCTTCTTTCAGTTTCCGGAAATCTATGCTGGTTATCGCGGCAGCCAGGCCCAGGCCCATTTCTTCGCCGCGACCGCCCATTTGGCAGCCCATGCTCTCTACACGCGGCGGAGATTCGTAAAGGGCTCGCTCCGGCCGCTGCAAGTTGCCCTCGTCGGCTTGGTGGAAGACGCGCGGGTCGAGGCGCTTGCCATCGCAGAATATCCAGGGCTCAGGCGCCTTTGGCTTCAGTTCCACAATGTCCAGCCGGGGCCCGCCGTTTCCTCCGAATTCATGATGATGCGGCTGGCACGGGCCCTGCTCGATCCCGCCTATGCCGATGACGACCCCTGGGTGAAGAAGGGCGTCCGGATGTTCTTCGACCGCCGAAATCACTGGTCCGACCCCGCCACAAGCCGCGAGATCGGCAATCTCCTGGGCAATGATCTCGGGCAGATGCGCATTCAGTTCAACCCCAAGAGCTATGTCGTCGAACCCTCGTACCGCGATGATGGCGATGGCATCTGGGAAGTTGACGACTCGCCCCCCGCACAACCCGAAGCCTCGGACATGATGCTCGAAGCTGTTCGCATCAATCGCAGCGAAGAAAAAAATGATCGCAGCCGGACCGAGCGCAATGATGACGCGCCCCAAAATGCCAATATGGCTTCACGCGTCGCAACTGCGGAGGAAGATTCGGGTGTGCCAATCGCGAGGCACCCCGAGTGGGATCATGTCAGCGGCACCATGCGGCATGACTGGACCACCTTGCTGGAGTTCACGCCGCGGCGTGCATCGGCAGAACAGATCGATGCCCTTCTGCGCCAGCACGAAGATGTGGAGCGGCGCATCACAAAACTGGTGCGATCCGCCAAAATCAGCCGACCGCGCCGCATTCGGGGACAGGCGCAGGGCGATCGCCTCGACCTTGACGCCTGCATCCGTGCCAGCATCGAGAGACGCGCGGGCCTGACGCCGGAACCACGCGTGTACGAAACTTCCGAAATGCTGTCCCGCGATCTTTCCGTATTGCTGCTTCTAGACGTGTCAGAATCCACCCGCGACCGGGTGAAAGATACGGATATGACTGTGCTGGCCCTGGAGCGGGCCGCGGCTTCATTGCTTGCTCAAGCCATGCACGAACTGGGCGACCCCTTCGCCATTCATGCGTTCTGCTCGAATGGGCGATCCGAAGTGCGATACTATCGCGTAAAGGAATTCCACGAAGCCTATACCGCGATGACGCGGAGTGCGCTCGCAGGGCTCCGGGGCATGATGTCGACACGGCTCGGAGCGGCGCTACGGCAGGCAGGCGACGAGATCGGCCGGCAGGCAACGCACCGGAAGCTTATCTTGATCATCACCGATGGAGAGCCATCCGACGTCGACGTGCCGGACAAAGCCTATCTGGTGGAGGACGCCCGAAGGGCTGTCCACGCCCTCTCTCATCGCGGCATCGACGTGTTCTGCGTCGGCCTCGAAAGCGGCGCTGACTCCGCCCTGCCCCGCATCTTCGGGAGCCGGAACTTCATGAAGATTACGCGAGTCGAGACTCTACCCGAACGCCTGCCGATGCTCTACTTCATGCTTACTATGTGAGATCAATGAACAACGCTCAGCGTCACAATTTGCGCTGCTATGTTGCCGAGTTCATCGGCACTGGAGCGATTGTCTTCTTCGCAGCGGGGTCGGTTGTCGTATCGGCCGCCCTCGGCGGCCTTCATGGGCAATTGATCTCAGGTATAGCATCAGGAGCAATCGTAACGATAACAGTCTGGGCGTTCTACGGAGTATCGGGTGCCCACCTCAACCCCGCGCTCAGCTTCGCACTTTGGCTGTTCGGCGATTTTCCGCTGAACAAGTTGCCGGGTTATGTGGCGGCGCAGTTCGCAGGCTCCGCAGCGGCGGCGGGGTTGCTCTACGCGACACTCGGCTCAATAGGAAACATGGGCGCAAATCTGCCCAACTCGGAGTTGGGCATCAGCCCTTCGTCCGCCTTTGGAATCGAGGTCTTCCTCTCATTCCTCATGATGCTGGTGATCAGGGCGGCGTTCGCGGCCGAGGCTCCCCTTCGACAATTTGCACCGTTGCCCATAGGAGCAATCGTCGGTCTTGAGGTAATGCTGATGGGGCCCGTGGCGGGAGCTGCGATGAATCCAGCCCGGGCGTTCGGGCCGACGCTGTTTCTGAGCGATTGGCGCTTTTTCTGGATCTATCTCGCCGGGCCTGTCTGCGGGATCGTCGCTGGAGCGATAACGTGGAAGTTCCTCGCTCCAACCGCTGCCGCAGCGCCGGTCGGCTATGCCACGTCTGCCGGCAAGCCGCTAGACTGGCCCACGTAGTGCCAGATCAGCCGGCGCAATTTGGCAGGACGAACGGGTTTGCGGAGGATCATGTAACCCATTTTTTCGATCTCCTGAATGGCCGTGATGTCGCTCTCGCCGGTGATGATGATGCCGGGTACGGGCATCTGCAGCGTGAGCTGGATCCGCTGGATCGCCTCAACCCCGTCCAACTTGCCCGGGAGTCTGTAATCCGCGAGGACGATGTCGGGAACCAGGCCCCCGTTCTCCACACTGTCGAGTGCTTCGTCCGTCGTCCCGGCGCAGTGCACTTTGCACTTCCAGGATCTGAGGAGCAGGGTCGTCGCCTCCGCAACATCCCTATCGTCCTCAATCAACAAGACATCCAGTCCGCTCAGGTCGTGAACCGCTTCGATGTTTTCATGGCGGTCATCGTGGAGGGTCCGCAATTCCACCGCGCTGCCGCGCGTGGCGATGACGCCGAAACATGAACCTCTGCCCAGCACCGACTTCACGTCGAGCTTGTGGTCGAGACATTCCGCGAGCCGGCGGACGATGGCGAGGCCGAGCCCGATCCCCTTGCTTCGATCACGCTCTTCGTTATGCAGCTGGTGAAAATCGTCGAAAATGGAGCTGAGTTGATCGTTGGGAACGCCCAGTCCAGAATCCCACACCTGGATGGCGATCTGGCCTCCACGGTTACGGCAGCCGAGCACGATCTTGCCTCGCCTAGTGTACCGTATGGCGTTCGAGAGGAAGTTGCTGAGTATGCGTTCCAAGAGCGCCTGATCGCTGACGACAAGTGCGCTCGTGTGCACGACCTTCAACTCAAGTCCTTTTCTCTCGACAAGTGGCATGACAGAGATGGCGACTTTATCCAACAGATCCTTCATGGCAAAAACCTCAAGCTGAGGCTTAATGGCGCCGGCTTCGAGCTGAGACACGTCGAGCAGTGAGTTCAGCAGGCGCCCCGTGGCATAGGATACGGCCTGTATGTCATCGATTATGGCGATGCTCGATCTATCCTTCACGCGCTGGCGAAGGGCAGAGATATACATTTGCATCGCGTGCAACGGCTGGCGTAGATCGTGGCTGGCGGCGGCAAGAAACCTCGTCTTTGCGCGATTGGCCCGTTCCGCCTCCTCCTTGGCGGCATGAAGTGCTTGCCCCTGCAGACGGAGTGTCTGCTTTAGATCCAGCAGGCTTCGCGCCACCATGCCAAGTTCGTCACCACGGGAGAGCAATCGCTCCTGATCCAGTTTCTCGTGGTGCATTTCCAGCGGCATCATCGGATCGAAGGTCTTGATCGTATCAGTGAGCGAATGCAACGGACGGGAAATATTACGCTGGATGATGAGGAAGAAGATGCCGATGACCACGCAGACAGTCGCGATGGAGGCAAGCACCGTCATGCGGGATGAATTCACCTCGGTGTTTGCGGCATAGCTGAGCGAGGCCGCCTTCAGTTCCTGCAACTCGAACTCCAAGCTGTGCAGTTCGGCACGAAGTACCTGCTCGCTGGCATTCACATCATCGACCAGTTCCATTCCCATGAGGAACGAACCGTCCTCGACGTAGGAGAATATGTCAGCGACGCGATCTGTCGTTTCGACCTGCGCATTACGGATGCGGGTAAGCTTGTCGAGCAGCGCGGGGGCGAACGCCCTCAATATGCTTGCCTCGTTGGGGTTAAGCGCCGTCATCGCATCAACCACCATCCGCTCGGACTCGCCGATCAACTCGTTGATGCTGTTGTTCGCCTTTGCATAATTGGCGCGTGCCGAAATATAAGTCGCTTCTGCATCCTTGTCGTAGACGACACGGTCGCCGTAGAAGATAACGTCCTTGAAGTGCAGTCGTTCGTCCTGGACGAGCTGCTGGATCGACGCATTGGCTGACAGCAGGGGAATATAGAGATTGGCCATCTGACGGATTTCGCTGCCCATCAGATGGATCTGGTAAAGCGCGATGCTCGTAATGATCGAGTACGAGATGACTTCGACCCCGATGACGGTCATGACCTTCTGGCTGACCGACATACGATTGGTCAGCTGATAGATAAGGTTGAAAAGTCTCTTTCGCGATCGGGCAGCGGCTGCAATCGTATCACGGACGTTCATGAAGCGGCCTTGATGACCTTCCCTTCCGGCAGATGCAGCCCGTCCGGCATGCACATGCCGCGCTCTGGATAAAGAAGATAGGGCATCGGCTGCATTTTCTTGGCCCTTTGCCACAGAATGTCAATCTGACCGTTTGAGTTGAATTGACCGATCTTCGGTACCAGCCAGCTATTGAGGTTGTCGGGGTCGAGATGAACCTCCCCTTCGGGCGACTCGTTCGCGGATAGATCCATTCCCTTCGAGGCGTCCCGGATGTTGCGCGGGTTGAGCTCTGAAGCACCATAGGCAAGCACGACCTTCTCCACGGCTTTCTTGAAGTAGCAGAAGGCCAAATAGGATTCCTCCATATTATAGTGGGTAACGCCGCTTTCTCCAAATCTACTCGCCAGGAAGCTGTCGACGAATCTCCGGTTTGCCTCGCCCTTGATGCTCTGGAAATAAGGAGCACAGAGAATATGCCCTTCGCCATAGGAGGCTCCGAGCGATTTCACCTCGATTTCGGAAGTGGTCAGCGAAGCCGTGGGAAGCTTGTCCGGCGCGAAGCCCGCATCGACGTAGGCACGCCTGAAATAGAGATCGGAATCCCCCACGATGGTCGAGAAAATCCAGTCGGGCGCCTGCTTGCGGATTTCCGCAAAGATATCATCGAACCCCGCATGCCCGAGCGGCACATAGCGCTCGCCCACCAGCTCGCCCCCGCTGTCCACAAGCCAGCGGCTGGCATTGCGGTTGGATTCGCGCGCCCAGACGTAGTTGGAGCCGATGAAGAATGCCCGCTTCCCATAGCGGTCTACCATGAAGGGCATAAGATCGAGGGAATGCTGGTTGGCGATGGGGCCGGTGCAGATGATGTTCTGCCAGCATTCACGCCCCTCGTAGCAGGTTGGGTAAAAGAACAGGCCATCGTGGAGCGTTACAAGTGGCATCACAGCCCGGCGGCTCACCGAAGTGTAGCCGCCAAAGGTCGCCAGCACCTTGTGGTCCAGCAAGAGGCGAAGAATGCCTTCCCGATAGGCCTTTATGTCCGAGCGGGCGTCGATGATCACGGGCTCGATCTGGAAACCGGCGACACCTCCCCTGCGGTTGGTCTCGTCGATCCAGAAGAGTGCGACGTCGCGTGACGGCTTCTCGATTACAGAAAGGTGCCCGGTGATTGACCAAAGCAATCCCACCTTCAACCGCGGCCCCGAGCCCATGAATACGTCGAGCGAAGGGGTGTCAGCCCATGCCCGGCGCAGCACGGCCGGAGAGGCCACAAACCCCAAAGAAGCTGCGGCCAAACCAAGAAAGCGACGCCGTTCTGTATTGACCATGATCAATGTCCATCATCAACCGTGACGAAATCCGCGAGGCTGTGTCGCTAAGTGACCAAGGGATATCCGATATCAACCCTTGTTCCCCAGCTACAAAAACCGTCCATCATCGCGGCGGCGCTGTCAATATAAAACTCCGTAAGCTTGCTCCTGCTGATGAGGGCGCTCGCTTTTCCGGCAGAAGGAACGTTAGTCTGACTGGGTAGCAGCCACGCTGCTGCCTTCTTCGACACCTTCTGCTGGGCGCGTGCGCTCGCTCTTCTTGAAAAGATAGATGCAGTTACCACTATCTGTTCCATCGTACTTGCCATCTACACCCAGTGTCTGGACGAAGTAATTGCGGATCGTTTCGCACGCACGTTGAGACATAGCCTGCTTGCAGAACCAAATGTCGCGGTCCTCGTCAACACCATGCAACTCACGCATAGCTTTCTTCGGATGGAAGGCGATGCCGATGTACCAGGCGCTGAAATTGGTGCCACACTCCTTGATGTAGCTCAGGATTTCAAATTTGATCTGCTGCACGCTGTAGATCATGGCATCTCTCCCGACTCACCCCGGCATTGGGTAGAGTGCAACCTGGTTGGAACTGGACTTGGTCCGCGTCCGCCACTGCTCGAATAGTGCCGCACCCTTTGTCTTTTCCTCAAGCGACATTTCCTTGACCAGTGCTTCCAACTCGTTCAACGCGGTGCCGATGCCGTGCTGGGCGGCGAGGGAAAGCCAGAGATAGCCCTGGATCCGGTCCTTCTCGACGCCCTTGCCGTGAAAATAGATATAGCCAAGCCGCGACTGCGACGGGTAGTGGCCAAGCTCCGCCGCCCGGCGATAGTAATCTGCGGCCTTGACGTGATCGACGGGTGTTCCGTCTCCCTTGGCGTGAATTACGCCCAGATTGAAAAGCGCATTCAGATCCTGGCCTTCGGCGGCCGCCTCCAGCCACTTGATGGCAGTCTCGACGCTCCGTGGGGTGCCCCTGCCCATGAAATAGAATGCGCCGACATTTGCCTGGGCCATTCGGTTACCCTGCTCAGCCGCCTTGAGGTACCAATGGAGCGCAGCCTTGTCGTCCACCTCCACGCCTTCGCCGTTGGCATAGAGGGAGCCGAGCCAAGCTTGGGATTCCGCATCTCCCGCCCCCGCGCACTGTTGCCACAGCGCAAACGCCTCCTTGAAATCTCCAAGCGAATAAGCTTCACGCGCGCCCTCGCTCAGGTTCGGGCCAGTCGGCACAGTGTCCATTACCTCACTCCACGCATCAGCATTGCCGCATCCATGATGGGCGCAGTCCAGTAATATTTATGTTCCGTACACAACCGCAGACTGAGAAACAGGTTCAACAGATAGCTGCCACGCAAATTCTCCCTCGGCTGCTCCGACAGCTTAGTGCCGGGCCTGCTCGCCGTTCCATGCAGTGCATGGTCCTGATGGAGAGTTTCCGCCCTGGCCACGCGATTTTTGAAGCGGTCGATCCAGGCAAAGGAGAGGCCCGCGGCACGTTTTTCCGGAAGATCGTCTGGAGCGATGAGGAAGAGGCGGCACAGCGTCTTGCCGGGCGCCGTCGACTGCAGGATGACCACCAGCGCGTGATCATCCGAAGCGGCAATCAACAGGTTGGGAAACGCCCAAAAGAGGGACACATGCGGCTTGCCTCCTAGCGCGGACAGTAGCAAACCTGAGCCTGACTCGGACGCCACGTCGAACGTGCCGCTTGCGAAGTCGGGGCATTGGCCATCCGGCACACGCACATCGATCTCAGCACCATCCATGAAGACGGCACCCATTTCCTTCCAATTCGCCTTCACGTCGAGCCAGAGCTTCGCCCTGATCGAATGTGGCCCTTGCAACCAGGAGGGCAACTGCGGCAACATGGCGCCGAGCTGATCCGCCAGCTGGCCAGACGCAGGGTCGAGGTTCACCAGAATCAACGGTCCCCAGCATTCGAACTTCACCGGATGAAGCTTCTCGGGAACGAGGCCAGCAAATTTGAACATCTCGTCGGTGTTTTCGCCGCTCTCGCCGGCACTCATTGCGTCCGCGTCGCGGGTATAGTTGCAAGAGGTGATCGAGCATTTGGTCTGCATTCCCGTGCGGCACTGGACCGGCACGAAGCGGCAACCGCCATGCTGGTGGCGGTTCATGCGGGCGGCCACAGTGCCGTCGTTGTTCCGCTGCACGTGCAGTCCATGAAAACCCAAGGTGAAAGGCAGGAGGTCGCCGGAACGGGGGATCTGCTGGAGAAGGCCTATCGCCGCCCAGCTCCGCGTCCACACCTTCTCGCTTTCAAGCTCCAGGAAAGTCTTGGAGCGGAAGGCCACCGGCGAAAGGCTGGTCGCGAGGCCGAAGGCCTGGCGCGTACTCTCGTACAGTCCGGGGTCGGTGAGCGACATGCCCTCGTCATGGTAGCCCAATTCCGGGTTCTGGAGATCCGCCTGTATCGACATCGTACACGCTCCGGCTCGCCTGGGAAAAAGCTCCGGGAGTTGCATCCCGGAGTGGAAGTGACCGCTCCGCCGGGGAGAGAGTTTGACCGGCGGAGCAGTTGAGTTCTAACTACTCCGCCGTCTTAAGCGAAGCGGGCTCGTAGTCGGCGCGTCCGCGGTGCTTGAAGGCTTCCTTCGGCGGAGGCGGCAGTGGCCCGTCCTTGGCGAAGCGCGTCAACACGTTGCCCACCAGCTTCGATATGTTGTTATCGCAATTGTTCCACGGGAGGGACCCGCAGAAAGCAATCGAGCTGAACGCGAAGCAAGCGCCGCCATTGGGCGTCTCATGGTAGGCGATATCGGAGCGCACGCGCGGATGCTGCGTTCCGTCAATGCCCTGCTGGCTGAAGCCATAGTCCTCCATGACCAGCAAGTAGGCTTCCGTATGCCGCCCGGCCGACGTCGCCACGACCAGCGTGTGGGGCGGAGACCCGAGCATCGTATCAACGATATCGAGTTCGGTGCCCGCGGCGCCGCCACCCACGAAGCCGAAATTGCCGAGCTTCTCGTCGTAGCCGATGCCTTCGAAGGCCCACGACACGCGCGTATCGTTGCTCTCGTAAGTCCGGGTATAATAGGACGAGATGTCGAAGCCTTCCGACGACATGCCGGTGCCTGCGACCGAGTGCAGGTAGCGGCCGCGATAGCGCCACATGCCGCCCAGCTCGCCCGTGCCCTGATGGTAGTATTCACCCGGATCGGCGCGCCAGGTGCGAATGCCGGATTCGCAGCGCCGCATTTCGGTTACGATGCCACGGCCGAGGCCGTCATAGGCCGGATGGAATGAGTGCACCCAGTACCAGGCATCGGCACCCATGTACATCAGGCGTCCGCCGCGCTGGGTATAGTTGTGTAGCGCGTCGAGCTGAGGGCCGGTATTATGCTCGGGATGCGACCCAGTGATGATGACGTTGTACTGCTCGAGCCTGGCCAGGCCGTCATAGGTCACGTCTTCATCCGTGATGCAGTCGTACTTGTAGCCCATAGTTTCGAGCCAGCAGATCAGGTGAAGATCGGCTGGATACTGCCAGGGCGCCTGCATCAGGAAGTGGTCGTACTTCGGGCGGATGCTGAGGATCGGCCTGAGGCGCGAGGATAGGCAGATGCCGCTGCCGTCCGTGTGCGTATCATAGATCGAGCCGCCATATTCGCGGTGCTCGCTGAGGAACATGTTTTGATCCTGCATGATCGGCACGCGGTACACCAGAAGCTCCGCGCCGCCAGCATTGTTGGCGAGGTGCTCGTTCGCATAGGCCATGTAACTGATGGTGGGCACCATGAAGGCGATCTTCGCCGTCGCCTTTCCGCATTCTGGAACTACCCAGAAGGGGATGTAGTCCTCATCGCCTTCTGCGGTCGTCAGCTTCACTGCATAGCATGCGCTGGGCTGGTCTGCAGGAACTTCCCATTCGAAGTCCACCTGCCAGCGGGCATCGTCCACGTCGTCATCATGAAAGTGGATGGCGCCATATTCCTTCGGAGCATGCTTCCAGTCGAAGTTATGACCCGAGAAGTTATGGCCGGTCATTGCCCTCGTCGGGCAATTCACGATCTCAAGATCGTAGACGTACGGGCCATGGTCGCGCCCTACAAGCGTGTTTATGCCGTCTGAGAAGTCCCACGAACCAACGATCACGCCCGCGAGATCGCCGTTGGGGCCGCAGTGACGGCGCTCCGTGAGGCCAGGCTGGGCGCCAAGCTTCATGGTCTCTATGTCCTGGCGGCTCAGCGCTTTCTTGCAAAGCCGGGGGCTGTCGATCTTTCCGTTGTAATGACCGGCCATCACGATGCCGGCGGGCTTGGAGGACTTTGCCAGCGGGCCGTCATCGAGCGAGCCGGTATAGCAGGCCACCGTGAAAGGTACGCCTGCCGCGTTCTGGATCTTGACGCCAAGCTTGGACTTTACCGGCGGAATGGACGGATCGAGCGCATAGACGATCTGCGGCTCATGGTAGAGAACGGCCTCGCCCGTCTCGGCGTCGTATGTCGCAGCGATAAAATGCCAAGCATGGTCACGCACCTGTACGTCGGTCGCGACCTTCTTGTCATTGACGCGAAGTTCGATGTAGCCATTCTCGTTGATGAAGAGTCCGTAGCCCTTTCCGTTGCACCACTTGCCCATCAGACCCTGCGCGCCGTGACGCCAGTACTTGGGATGGGTTTTGGGCGTGGTCGGCCAGATCCAGCACTGCATGGTGAAGGATTCGAGATTGAGCTGCGGCCGGTCGGTCACATAGCCGTAGGAGCCGCTATGGATCACCTGCTTTCGGCCATTGTACTCGCCGTTGCAGTCAGCGCTGATGAGCCTCTCGACGAGGCCTGGTCCGCGCGGATTGGTATCGCCGTTGATCATCTTCATGACCTCGGTCTTGTACTTCTTCGGACCGTCGCAGTTCACGTAGAACTTGATCGTCTTGCCTGGGTTGACGCCGAACGCATCGGCATAACCGGTCAATCGCATTGCACCCATTTAATTCCTCCTGTGGACCTCAGTCCGGCTAGTGGCCCGCTTGCGGGCCAAGGCTGTCCTCATGGAAACACCTAGGGGCGCTCCCCTCGTGATTCCGCGTTGCCGATGGCGGCATGGGCTCGGGCCCTATGTCACCGTCCAGTGATCGTCGCGCCGCTTCCAGCCTTCGTTGAACTGTTCCGGCATGCCGTCTACTTCTTCCATCTCGTCGAGACGCATGAGGAAGATGTCGTGCTGCGGATCCTGTTCGTTGTCGTAAAGCTTGTCGGTCGCGAATGTCGGCGGAACGCCGCGCACACCGCTGAGGCGGCCAATGCGCCAGGACTTGTCCGGCTCGGTGCAAATCACCACAAGTTTGCGCTTGCCGTTCTTCGGCATGGCCGCGCGCATGCGAAGCAGAACGCGGTTCAGAAGAATATCCTCGTGAATGCCGCCCGATACCTTGGTAATGTCTCCCGGGGTCTCGCAGCGCAGGATGGTGCATCCCGGAACGCCCTTCATCGATTCGATGCAGGCCTTGTGCTCCGCGATCAGGCGAGCCCGTTCCGGCGTACCCTTCTTCGGAATTCTGATCATCATTTCCTCCATTCTGTTCAGTTTTTTACATTGCCACCAGAAAGCTGCGGCTCAGTCGGTGTGAAACACGGCTCGACGAGGCCGTCAGATCGAGAGATGTTTGTCGATGATCTCCTGCGTCAGATCCTGGGATGTACCGGCGCCCACGACCCTGCCGACGTCGAGTATGATGAACTTGTCCGACATGGCCTTGGCGATCTTGATGTGCTGTTCGGTGAGGATGAGAGTGATGCCCATCTCCCGGTTCAGTTTCACTAAGGCGTGATGAATATCCTCCACGATGTTTGGCTGTATGCCTTCGGTGGGCTCGTCGAGGAGAAGCACCTTGGGATCCGTGGCGATCGCCCGGGCGATC
>CAMDBX010000086.1 GCA_945889445.1 Rhizobium sp. Q54 | reverse complement strand
TTGCCGGAAAGTGCGGCCCAGCGGAACGGGCCGATGCCGCGGCAGAACAGCGGGCGGATATAGGCGGGCACGAAGCCGGGGAACTCGAAGGCGTTCTTGAGCCCTTTCTCCAGTGCCATCTGGCGGATGTTGTTGCCATAGTCCAGCGTGGGCACGCCCATGTGCCAGTAGTCGAGCATGGCCTCCACATGGGTCTTCATCGAGGCCATGGCGGCGGCCTTCACCGCCTGCGGGTCGGAGACGCGCTTTTCCTCCCACTCGGCCAGCGTCCAGCCGGCGGGCAGGTAGCCGTTGATCGGGTCATGCGCCGAGGTCTGGTCGGTCACCGCATCGGGGCGGATGCCGCGCTTGACGAATTCCGGCAGAAGCTCCGCCGCATTGCCGAGCAACCCGACGCTGATGGGCTTGCCCTGCTTGTGCGAGCGATCGATGATTTCGAGCGCCTCGTCGATGGTGCTGGCCTTGGTGTCGAGATAGCGTGTCTTCAGGCGCATTTCGATGCGCGAGGGCTGGCATTCGATCGCCACCATCGAGGCACCGGCCATGGTGGCGGCGAGTGGCTGAGCACCCCCCATGCCGCCGAGGCCCGCGGTGAGGAACCACTTGCCCTTGAGGCTGCCGACATAGTGCTTGCGGCCCATTTCGGCGAAGGTTTCATAGGTGCCCTGCACGATGCCTTGCGTGCCGATGTAGATCCATGAGCCGGCCGTCATCTGGCCGTACATCATCAGGCCCTTCTTATCGAGCTCGTTGAAATGGTCCCAGGTGCCCCAGTGCGGCACGAGGTTGGAGTTGGCGATCAGCACGCGCGGGGCATCCTTGTGGGTGCGGAAGATGCCGACGGGCTTGCCGGATTGCACCAGCAGCGTCTCGTCCTCTTCCAGCGAGCGCAGGCCTGCGACGATCCTGTCATAGGCTTCCCAGTTGCGCGCCGCACGGCCGATGCCGCCATAGACGACGAGCTCCTCGGGGCGTTCGGCGACGCCGGGATCGAGGTTGTTCATCAGCATCCGGAGCGGCGCTTCGGTGAGCCAGCTCTTGGCGGAGAGAGTTGTACCGGTGGCGGCCTTGATGACGCGGGTGTTGTCGCGGCGGGTTGTCATGAGTGACTCCTATTGAGAAAAGGTGCCGCGCGCGCTGGTGCGGTGGCGGCTGTAAAGCGCATAGCGGCTGGCGGGATAGGTGAGTGTGACGACGGTGGCGACCTTTCCGCGGCTCCATGAGCGTCGGTAGAGTGCCAGACAGGGCTCAAGTGCGGCGATGCCCAGGAGACGCTGCTGCTCCGTCGAGGGCAGGGTGGCTTCCACCGTGTGCTCAAGCTCGTCGACGGGGGTGGCTGCAAGCAGCACGGCGGTGGGGGTCGTCTCGGTGAAGTCATGCTCGAGGAAGTTCGGCGCCACGGCGGGGTTCACATGGCGGTCCTCGAGCTGCACCGGAACGCCGTTCTCCTCATGCACGATGACGATGTGGAACAGCTGCTTGATGCCGCGGTCCTCGAACTCCTCGGCGAGCGCTGGATTGGAGTCGATGACGCCCTTGCGGATGAGACGGGAGGAATAGCGGTGGCCGCGCTGGGCGATCTCCTCCGCGATGTTGCGGAGCTCCATGAGGCTGGAGAGGGCAGGGGCTTCCTTCACGAAGGTGCCGACACCGGGCACGCGGCTGAGGAAGCCTTCCGACGTAAGCTCGCGCAAGGCGCGGTTCGCCGTCATGCGGCTGATGCCGAAGCTTTCCACCAGCTCGTTCTCCGACGGCACGCGGCGGCCTGCCTCCCAGGCGCCCGAACGGATGTTCTCGAGGATGTGGTCCTTCACCTTGGCGTAGAGCGGCTGGGCGTCAGACATCACAGGATGCCCCGCACCAGCTCGCCATTGTGGATGACGGCGGCCAGCGGGTTGAAGCCCAGCGGATAGGCGAGGTCACCTGGGCGGGCCGTGTTCCACAGCGCGATATCGGCCCGCATGCCGGGCGTGAGCAGGCCACGGTCATAGAGGCCCAGTGCCTTGGCGGCGTTGTCGGTGACGCCCTTGAGCGCCTCCTCAGGCGTCAGGCCGAACAGCACGCAGGCCATGTTCATGGCGGTGAGGATCGAATGGACGGGCGAGGTGCCGGGGTTCAGATCCGTGGCGACCGCCATTGGCACGCCCGCCTTGCGAAGTGCGGCCACGGGCGGAGCCTGTTTCTCCCGCAGGTAATAGAAGGCGCCGGGCAGCAGCACGGCCACCGTGCCGGAGGCGGCGATGGCATCCACCCCCGCCTGGTCGAGGTATTCGATGTGGTCCACCGACAGGGCGCCGAATTGGGCTGCCATGGCGGAGCCGCCGAGGTTGGAGAGCTGTTCGGCATGGAGCTTGACGGGAAGGCCGAGGGATTTGGCCACCTCGAAGACCCGGCGGGTCTCCTCGACCGAGAAGGCGATGCCCTCGCAGAAGGCATCGACCGCGTCGGCCAGGTTGGCCTTGGCCACGGCGGGTAAGACGACGTTGCAGACGAGGTCGAGGTAGCCGGCGCGATTGTCCTTGAACTCGGGCGGCAGGGCATGGGCGCCGAGGTAGGTGGTGACCACGTCCACCGGGCGCCACTGGGAGAGCTCGCGCGCCACCTTCAGCATCTTCATCTCGGTGTCGCGGTCCAGCCCGTAGCCGGACTTGACCTCGATGGTGGTGACGCCCTCGGACAGCAGGGCGTCCAGCCGCCGCAGCGCCGAGGCCGCAAGGTCGGCTTCCGATTCGGCCCTTGTCATCCGGACGGTGGCGGCGATGCCACCACCCGCCTTGGCGATCTCGGCATAGGAGACGCCGGTCAGCCGCTGCTCGAACTCGTGCGCGCGGCTGCCGCCGTAGACGATGTGGGTGTGGCAATCGATGAGGCCGGGGGTGGCCAATCGCCCCTCGCAGTCGGTAGGCTCATGGCCGGAGGGAGCCTCCGACCGGGGGCCGACCCAGGTGATGCGCCCACCCTCGATCAGGATGGCTGCATCCTCGATCAGGCCGTAACCGTCCCGCATCGTGGCGGCTTTGAGGTTGGTGAGCAGCATGATGAAGCCTCTTGTATAAGGTTGTATATACAGTATAGTCAGTGCCATGCAAAGCCGGAAATTTCACTTCGCCAGTGTGCTGACGCCGGAGGCCTGGAAACGGGACGTGACCGTCACCGTGGACGGCAGCGGCATGATCACCCATGTGGGCGCTGGCAGCGAAGGCGAGCGCATCACCGGCATCGCCGTTCCGGCCATGCCGAACGTCCATTCCCACGCCCACCAGCGCTTCATGCTGGGCCTGGCGGAGCGCGCCGGACCGGGGGCGGACAGTTTCTGGACCTGGCGGGAGGCCATGTATGGCTTCGCGCTGAGGCTTTCCCCCGACGATCTGGAAGCCGTTGCAGCGCAGCTCTATGTCGAGATGCTGAAATCCGGCTTCTCGGTGGTGGGCGAGTTCCAGTACCTGCACCATGCACCTGATGGCACCCCCTATGCCGACCCGGCCGAGATGAGCCTCCGCTGTTTTGCTGCAGCGCAACATGCAGGCATCGGCATCACCATCCTACCCACGCTCTATGCCTTTGGCGGCTTCGGCGGGCAGGATCCGGTTCCCGGCCAGCGCCGCTTCCTGAACCATGTAGAGCGCTTCCTGAAGATCGTCGACAGCCTGTCTATACAGGCTAAGGACAGCGCCCTTCGCCATGTTGGCATCTCTCCCCATTCGCTGCGGGCGGTGACGCCGGAATTGCTGCGCGAGGTCATCGCCGCCCTGCCGCCGGATGCCCCGATCCACGTCCATGTGGCCGAGCAGATGAAGGAGGTGGACGACTGCCTCGCCTTCTCAGGCCGCCGCCCGGTGGAGCTGCTGATGGACTCTTTCGACCTCTCCGACCGCTGGACGGCCATCCACGCCACCCACATGACGCCGACCGAGACGGCCGCACTCGCTCGCTCCGGCGCCATCGCCGGCCTATGCCCGACCACCGAGGCCAATCTGGGCGACGGCATCTTCCCAGGCGTCGACTTCATGGGGGAGCGCGGGGCCATCGCCATCGGGTCCGACAGCCACATCACCGTCTCGCCCGCCGAGGACCTCCGCATGCTGGAGTATTCCCAGCGCCTGCGCGACCGCACCCGCAATGCGCTGGCGGGCGGGCCTGGACGGTCCACCGGACGCACCCTTTATGACGCCGCGCTGAAGGGTGGCGCCCGCTCCATGCGCCAGCCTATCGGCGCCATCGCCCCCGGTTACCGCTTCGACGTCACCGTGCTCGATGCCGACCACCCGCTGCTGGCGGGACGCGCCGAGGATTCGGCGCTGGACACATGGATCTTCTCCGGCGGCAATGCGCTGGTGAGAGACGTGTTCGTGGGCGGCGCCCATGTGGTCAAGGACCGCCATCACATTCATGAAGACCAGATCGCGCGGAATTTCCGCGCCGCCTTGAGGAGGCTCGACACATGATTGCCATCGGAGACCGCCCGCTGGACCTTTCCGACATCCGCGCGGCCCTTGCCGGGCCCATCACGGTGGAGCTTTCCGCCGGGGCACGGGCCCGCATTGTGCGCTCCGCCGAGACGGTGAAGCGCCTTCTGGCCACGGGCGACGCGATCTATGGCGTCAACACCGGCTTCGGCAAGCTGGCCAAGACGCGTATCGCCATGGCCGATCTCGACCGGTTGCAGGTCAACATCGTGCGCTCGCATGCCGCAGGCGTGGGAGCACCCCTGTCGCCAGGCGTCACCCGGCTGATCATGCTGATGAAGCTCAACGCGCTGAGCCAGGGTGCATCCGGCATTTCGCTTACCGCCATGGAGGCGTTGGCAGGTCTGATCAACAAGGACGTGTTGCCGATCATCCCCGGCCAGGGCTCGGTCGGCGCTTCGGGCGATCTTGCCCCGCTCGCCCACATGAGTCTCGTGCTCATTGGCGAGGGCGAGGCACTGGTGAAGGACAAGCGGGTGAGCGGGGCAGACGCCTTGAAGGCCGCCGGCATCACTCCCGTGGCGCTGGGTCCCAAGGAAGGCCTGGCACTTCTCAACGGCACGCAGGTGTCCACCGCGCTGGCACTGTTCGGCCTCGTGGCCGCCGAACGCAATGCCGAGGCCGCGATTCTTGCCGGGGCCATGTCGGTCGATGCCGTCATGGGCTCCGACACGCCCTTCGACCCGCGCATCCATGCACTGCGCCCGCACCCCGGCCAAATTCTCGCCGCGTCTCACTATCGCCGGCTGCTGGCGGGCAGTGAAATCCGCGCCTCGCACTTGGAAGGCGATGACCGCGTGCAGGATCCCTATTCCTTCCGCTGCCAGCCGCAGGTGATGGGCGCCTGCCTCGACCTTCTGGCCAATGCCGCGCGCACGCTGGTGATCGAGGCCAATGCGGTGTCCGACAATCCGCTGGTGTTCGCCGAGGACGGCGCGGTGCTGTCGGGCGGCAACTTCCACGCCGAGCCCGTGGCCTTCGCGGCGGACATCATCGCCATGGCCGTGGCCGAGATGGGTTCGCTCTCGGAGCGGCGCATCGCGGCGCTGATCGACAGTTCGATCTCGCTGCTGCCGCCCTTCCTCATCCGCAACCCCGGCCTCAACTCCGGCTTCATGATCCCGCAATGCACGGCGGCAGCCCTGATGAGCGAGAACAAGCAGATGTCGCATCCGGCGTCCGTCGACTCCGCCCCCACCTCGGCCAACCAGGAGGACCATGTCTCCATGGCCACCCACGGTGCGCGGCGCCTCGGCCCGATGAACGCCAACCTCTCCCGCATCATTGCCATCGAACTGATGGCGGCGGCCGAGGGCATCGATTTCCGCAGACCCCTCGCCTCGTCGAAGCCGATCGAGGAGGCGCACGCAATCGTGCGCGCCAAGTCCGCCAAGCGCGACGAGGACCGCGAATTCGCCACCGACACCGAAGCCATCGCCACGCTCGTCGAGCAGGGCAGCTTTGCGAAGCTGGTGCCGGAGTTGCTTGGCGATCTCGGCTGCAGGTAGGGTGTCACACGTCACTTCACTGGTGCCGTCACATACCTTCCTGTCGTCACCCCGGCGAAAGCCGGGGCCCAGCTTCGGGCATCGGCCCTGCGGAAAGCTGGATCCCGGCTTTCGCCGGGATGACGGTGCGAAGGGGTGAGGCGCGCTGGCATCTGGCGCACGACTAAATTTAGGCTGCAACATGACCCTCTTCGACCTCGCCGGCCGCGTGGCCGTCATCACCGGCACGAGCCGTGGCATCGGCCGCGAGCTGGCGCTGGGCTTCGCGGCGGCAGGCGCCATCGTCGTCGGATGTGCGCGGACTGCGGAGGCCGCCGAGAAGACGGCGGCCGAGCTGCGCGCGCTGGGCCATGACACACTTGCACTCGGCGCCGATGTCGCGACGCCCGAAGGTGCTGCCGCGCTGGTCGACGCTGCCGTGCAGCGTTACGGCAAGCTCGACATTCTCGTCTGCAATGCCGGGGTGAACGTCAAGAAGCCCGCCATCGACTTCACGCCTGCCGAGTTCGATACGGTGATCGGCGGCAATCTTCGGTCCTATTTCCTGTGCGCGCAGGCCGCGGCGCGGCAGTTCATTGCCCAGGGTACGGGTGGCGTGATCGTGATGAATTCGTCCACCGCGTCCGTGGCTGCCTTCGAGGATCTCACACCCTATTGCGCGGCCAAGGGCGGTATCGACATGCTGGTGCGCGGGCTTGCATCCGAATGGGGCCCGCATGGCATTCGCGTCAATGCCTTCAACCCCGGCTACACGAAGCATTCGATGACGCCGGAAGGCCAGGCCTATCTGGCCGAGGCCGAGAAGCAGATTGCCGCGCGCACGCCGCTGCGCCGCATGGCGGAGATGAGGGAAATGGTGGGGCCTGCCGTGTTCCTCGCGTCCGACGCTGCGAGTTTCGTCACCGGCACGATTCTTTTGGCCGATGGCGGCTGGTGCGCGCAGTGATGTTGCATCCGTGGCCAGCACTGGAACATGCTGCCAAGTCCTGGCCGGATGCCGACGCGCTGATCTTTCCACACCAGACCGCATGCCGCAGCTTCGCACAGTATCGCGCCGAGGCGCTGGCGCTGGCGGGGGCTCTCAGCGCGCGCGGCATTGGCGCAGGCGATCACGTGGCACTGCTGGCCGAAAATCGCGTCGAATGGGCAGTGGTGCAGATGGCCTGCGCGGCGCTGGGGGCGGTCTTCGTGCCGTTCAACACACACTATCGCAAGGATGACCTCGCCTATGCGCTGAAGCAGTCGGACGCGAAGGCGCTGATCTGCTCAACGCAGTACCGTTCCAATCCCTATCTCGAGAACGTCACGGCGTTGCGGCCCTCACTGCCGCTGCTTGCGCATGTGATCACGCTGGAGGAGGACTATCCGCGCCTGATTGCGGAAGGATGTTCTTTCACGCCGGTGACGCCTGATCCTCTGGCGGTTGCCGCACTGCTCTATACCTCCGGCACCACAGGGTTCCCCAAGGGCGCGCTGCTCTCGCACCGGGCCATGATGATGGTGGCAACGAACAGCGCCACGCGTCTGGGGCTCTCGGCGGGCGACCGCTGGACCTCGATCATCCCGCTGTTTCACTGCGCGGGCTGCATTCTCAACCTGCTAGGCTGTCTCAGCCTCGGTGCAGCCTATGTGGGTGTGCCGAGCTTCGATCCCGAAAACATGTTCCGCATCATCGAGGCTGAGCGCTGCACGCATCTCTCCGGTGTGCCGACGTCCTATCTCGCCATGCTCGATCATCCCGCACGTCCGAACCATGACCTTTCGAGCCTCAAGGCCGGAAGTTGCGGCGGGGCGGACTGCAACCCGGATGTGCTGCGGCGCTGTGCAGCAGACTTCCCGATGCCGGGGCTTTCGCAGGTCTATGGCCAGACCGAGGGTGGCACGCTGTTCGTGTGCCCCGAGCTTGACGATCCGCTGCGCTGGGAAACGGCGGGCAAGGCGCTGCCTGACTATGAGTTGCGCATCGTCAATCCCGAAACACTGCAGCCTCTGCGCGCTGGTGAGATCGGCGAGATCCAGGCGAAGGGGCCGATGGTGATGGCGGGCTACTACAAGAAGCCCGAGGCGACGGCCGAGACCATCATTGACGGCGACTGGCTGCGCACCGGTGACTTGGGCTACCTGCGCGAGGATGGCCGCCTCGTCATCGCCGGTGGACGCCTGCGTGACATGATCATCCGCGGCGGCGAGAACATCTATCCCGCCGAGATCGAGAATGTGCTGCAACAGCATGATGCGGTGGCGGAAGTTGCCGTGTTCGGCGTGCCGGATGATTACTATGGCGAGATCGTGGGTGCTGCCGTGAAGCTGGCGCGGCCTGTCGCGGCCGCCGAATTGCAGGCTCTCTGTGCCGCGCGCATCGCGAAGTTCAAGGTGCCGGCGGTGATCTTCATGGTCGAGCGCTTTCCGCTCACGCCATCGGGCAAGATCCGCAAGGTTGAACTGCGTGACTGGGCAAAGGAGAACCGCATGGAGAAGCTGGCATGATCGGCCTCACCTTCTGGTTCGACGTGCATTCGCCGTGGGTCTATCTCGCGTCGTTCCGCGTCGGTGACATTGCGAGAACGCACGGGCTCAGCCTGCGCTGGCGGCCGCTGCACCTGCCGAAGCTCATGGACGAGATCGGCGGCATCAAGCCGCTCGAAGCCTCGCCGCAGCGCGTGGCATGGTTCCAGCAGGACATTCAGGACCATGCGGAGCTTCTCGGCGTGCCGCTGCGCTATCACCCGCACTACCCGCTGCGCAACTCCCGGGCACTGCGCGCCTGTCTTCTGGCCGACGATGAAGACAAGGCCGAAGGCTTCGTGCGTCGCGTGCTGAAGGGCTACTGGGCGGAGGAGGCCGACATCACCGATCTCGACCAGCTCGCCCGCTGGGGTGGGGAGTCGGGGCTCGATGGCGACGCCGTGAAGGCCGCCGCGGTGAGTGAAGTCTACAAGCAACGGCTCGAAGCCAACACGGCAGAGGCCATCACGCGCGGCGTATTCGGCGTGCCGACGGTCGACACCGGCGCGCGGCTGTATTTCGGCAACGACAGGCTGGACCTGCTGGATCGTCATCTCTCGCGGGGATAAGCCACGTTCGGAACTGTCATGAAGAAACATGGCCGGGTCATGCCCGGCCATGATGGCAGTGGAACTGACGGGCCGCTCCTACTTCGTCAGCCGTCCCCTGTCCTTCAGGTATTGTACGATCAGGTCGGCTGCACCTTCCGCCGTCACCTTGGTGGTGTCGACGCGGAGTTCCGGGCTGTCGGGTGCCTCATAGGGCGACGAGATGCCGGTGAAGTGCTTGATCTCGCCGCGGCGTGCCTTGGCGTAGAGGCCCTTCACGTCGCGCTTCTCGGCCTCGGCGAGCGTGGTGTCGACGAAGATCTCGATGAACTCGCCATCCTCCAGCAGCTCGCGCGCCATCAGGCGTTCGGAGCGGAAGGGCGAGATGAAGGACACGAGCACGATCAGGCCCGCATCCACCATCAGCTTCGACACTTCACCCACGCGGCGGATGTTCTCAACGCGGTCGGCGTCCGAGAAGCCGAGGTCACGGTTGAGGCCGTGGCGCACGTTGTCGCCATCGAGCAGATAGGTCATGTGGCCCGCGGCATGCAGCTGCTTCTCGACCAGGTTGGCGATGGTCGACTTGCCGGCACCGGAAAGGCCGGTGAACCACAGAACGGCGGGCTTCTGCCCGGCAATCGCCGCGCGTGCCGCCTTGTGCACATCCACCGCCTGCCAGTGGATGTTCGCCGCACGCCGGAGCGCGAAGCGGATGAGGCCCATGCCGACCGTGGTGTTGGAGAAGCGGTCGATGATGATGAAGGAACCGAGGTTGCGGTTCTCGGCATAGGGCGTGTAGGCGATCTGGCTGTCGAGTTCGAGATTGCAGATGCCGATTTCGTTGAGCGCCAGCGTCTTCGCCGCCACGTGCTCCATGGTGTTGACGTTGACCTTGTACTTCACCTGTTCCAGCGTGCCCGGCACCGTCTTGGTGGAGGACTTGAAGAGATAGGGCCTGCCAGGCAGCATCGGCTCGTCGCTCATCCACAGGATCTCGACCTCGAACTGGTCGGAGACTTCGACGGGATCGTTGGCCGTGCAGATGACGTCTCCGCGGCTGATGTCGATCTCGTCTTTCAGCGTGATGGTCAGCGACTGGCCCGCCACACCTTCATCAAGGTCGCCATCATAGGTGACGATGCGCTCGACACTCGACGTGCGGCCCGAGGGCAGCGCCTTGATGGCGTCGCCCGGCTTCACGGTGCCCGACACGATGGTGCCGGAGAAGCCTCGGAAATTCTGGTTCGGGCGGTTCACCCACTGCACCGGCATGCGGAAAGGCTTTTCGGCGAGGTCATCGCCCACCGGCACGGTTTCGAGATGCGCCATCAGCGTGGGGCCGTGGTACCACGGCATGTTGGTGGAGCGCGTGATCATGTTGTCGCCCATGAGGGCGGAAACCGGGATCACCGTGATCTCGTCCGCGCCGATTGACTTGGCGAAGGCGCGGTAGTCTTCCTCGATGCGCTTGAACACTTGGCTGTCGAAGTCCATCAGGTCCATCTTGTTGACGGCGACCACGAGGTGCTTGATGCCCAACAGCGTGCAGATGAAGGTGTGGCGGCGCGTCTGCGTCAACACGCCCTTGCGCGCATCCATCAGGATGATGGCGAGGTCGGCTGTCGACGCGCCCGTCGCCATGTTGCGCGTGTACTGTTCATGGCCCGGCGTGTCCGCGACGATGAACTTGCGCTTGTCGGTGGTGAAGGCGCGATAGGCCACGTCGATGGTGATGCCCTGCTCGCGCTCCGCCGCAAGCCCGTCGACCAGCAGCGCGAAATCGAGGTTGCCGCCTTGCGTGCCCATCTTCTTCGAGTCGGCCTCGAGTGCCGTCAGCTGGTCCTCGAACAGCATCTTGGCTTCATAGAGAAGCCGCCCGATGAGGGTGGACTTGCCGTCGTCCACCGAACCGCAGGTGATGAAGCGCAGCAGGTCCTTCTGCTCCTGGGCGTGGAGATAGGCCTCGACGTCGCCGCCGGTGAATTCGATGAAGCGCGTCATCAGAAATATCCTTCCTGCTTCTTCTTTTCCATGGAGGCGGAGGCATCCTTGTCGATGACCCGGCCCTGGCGCTCGGAGGAGGTGGCGACCAGCATCTCTTCCACGATGTCGAGAAGGTTGGTCGCGTTGGAGTCGATGGCGCCGGTGAGCGGATAGCAGCCCAGCGTGCGGAAGCGTACCTTGCGCATCTCCGGCGTTTCGCCGGGGTTCAGCCGCATGCGCTCGTCATCGATCATGATCATCTGCCCGTCACGCCACACCACGGGCCGTTCGGCGGCGAAGTACAGCGGCACGATGTCGATGTTTTCGCGGTGGATATATTGCCAGATGTCGAGTTCGGTCCAGTTCGACAGCGGGAAGACGCGGATCGACTCACCCTTGCTCTTGCGGGCGTTGTAGAGGTCCCACAGCTCCGGGCGCTGGTTCTTCGGGTCCCAGCGGTGGCGGGAATCGCGGAAGGAGAAGATGCGCTCCTTGGCGCGCGATTTTTCCTCGTCACGCCGCGCGCCGCCGAAGGCGGCGTCGAAGCCATATTTGTCGAGCGCCTGCTTGAGGCCGTCGGTCTTCATGATCTGGGTGTGAAGAGCCGAGCCATGATCGAAGGGGTTGACGTTCTTGGCCACGCCCTCCGGGTTCTTGTGGACGATCAGCTCCCAGTCATATTTTTTCGCGGTGGCCTCGCGCATCGCGTACATGTCGCGGAACTTCCAGCCGGTATCGATGTGCATCAGCGGAAAGGGCGGCTTCGAGGGATAGAAGGCCTTGATGGCGAGATGCAGCATCACGGCCGAATCCTTGCCGATCGAATAGAGCATCACCGGCTTTTCGCACTCGGCCGCTACTTCGCGGATGATGTGGATCGACTCGGCCTCAAGGCGCTCAAGGTGCGTCAACGTCCTGCCGGCGTCATGGTGGATCATCTTCGGCGCCCCAGCGGGGGCTGCCTGCTGGGCGATCCAGCTCCGCACCTTGTCGATGGTTCGGGTGGAGGGAGAGCGGCCTTTCCTGAGGTCGAAAACAAAGTTCGGGTCCCCGAGGGCCTGCTTGCCAAGCGCCGTTGGGTCCACGCCCGCGGATGAAAGGAAACGCTCGATTTCCGCAAGGAAAGACTGGGCAACACTGTCCATGATAGGATTTTACCTTCGAATAGAGTGTTTTTTGCTCCATTACCGCAGTTTCGTGGAAGATAATAGGAAAATTTCTGTGATTTGACGGTTTGAATATAGAAGACGATAGGATCTGTCCGATCATTGATCGTTGGGCTGACCCTTGAGGTCACCTTGGGTCCGTTATAGAGTTTTTCCCTGGAGGAAACGAAGTGGACAAAGGCAATGGACGCAAGCCGGCACCGGGGTCCGGCATGCCCTTCCAGGACCCGCATGGTCATGGCGAGGCGACGGGCAAGCTTCTGGAGCAGGCGATTGGCCGTGCGGTGAAGGAGTTCCGCGAAAAGCTGGGCCTCACCATTGCCGAGCTGGCCAAGGCCGCCGACATGTCGGCTGGCATGCTTTCCAAGATCGAGAATGGTGCAACCTCGCCCTCGCTCGCCTCGCTGCAGGCGCTGGGCCGTGCGCTGCAGGTACCGGTCACCGCCTTCTTCAAGTCCTACGAGGAAATCCGCGACGCCACTTTTGTGAAGGCGGGAAAAGGCCTCACCATCGAGCGGCGCGGCACCCGTGCCGGCCACCAGTATGAGCTGCTCGGCCACAGCCCCCATGGGCCGGTGATGGTGGAGCCATACCTCATCACGCTCACCCACCAGTCGGATGTCTTCCCGACGTTCCAGCACGCAGGGCTCGAATTCCTCTACATGCTCGAGGGCAACGTCGTTTATCGCCACGGCGAGAGAACCTACGACATGCACCCGGGCGATGCGCTGTTCTTCGACGCCGAGGCGCCGCATGGGCCCGAGGAGCTGCGCGCGCTTCCGATTCGCTATCTTTCCGTCATCTGCTATCGCCGCGAGGACTAGCTTGGGTTACCTGCGTGGTCTTGCCGTTGCCGGCCTTGCCCTGCTGGTGGGGCACGGGCCGGCGCGCGCCGACGAGCCGATGGACGGCACCTTCCGGGCCGGCCGCGCCTGCGAGGCGCTCGTCTCGATCCGCAAGGACACCAATCCCGGCCAGGTGGTCACCGGCCCCGGCCTCAGCTACCGGCTGCTGGCGCGGAACCAGAAGAAGCCCACGCATTACCGGATCGAGGTGCCCGACGCGGTGCCACCGGAGCGCTGGGTGAAGGCGGAGTGCGGCAAGGTGATTCCGCCCGCGCCCAGCGAGGCGCCAGCCCCCGCCACCAAGCCGAAGCCCGTCAACCTCTCCTATGTGCTGGCGCTCAGCTGGCAGCCCGCCTTTTGCGAGACGAACCAGAAGCGGCCCGAATGCCGCTGGCAGACGGGCCAGCGCTATGATGCCAGCTACCTGTCGCTGCATGGGCTGTGGCCGCAGCCCTCGACCCGGGCCTATTGCGACTTGCCCGCCGCCGTGCGCGCGGCGGGTGAGTGCGGGCGCTGGAAGGACATTCCGGATCTGGACCTCAGCCTCGGCACCCGCGCCGAACTTGAAACCATGATGCCGGGAACCAATTCCCTGCTGGAGCGCCATGAATGGACCAAGCATGGCAGTTGCTACCCTGCCAATGCCGAGACCTATTTCAAGGACTCGATCAGGCTGCTGAAGGAGGTGAACGCCTCGCCCGTGGCCGACCTGCTGCTGCGCAGCGTTGGGCGGCGGATCAATGCGGCTGACATCCGGGCAGCCTTCGACCAGGGCTTCGGCGCCGGGGCCGGAAACCGCGTGCGGGTGGTCTGCAAGGATGATGGCGGCCGCCGGCTGATCGCCGAACTCACCATCGGCCTGAAGGGCGACATTCCGGCCGGAACCGGCCTTTCCGACCTGATGCAGGCCGCGAGCCCCATCGATCCTGGCTGCCCCGCCGGCATCCTCGACCCGGTTGGCCCGCAATAGCCACATGCGGGGGTTCGTTCCTCGCATGAAACAAATTTTCCTCCCAGTTGAATAGTTGCCCGAGGCCTGCTAGGTTCTTCGGCACCATTGCTGAAGGAGAACGGGCCATGTGTGGCATTGTCGGACTCTATCTCAAGAACCCCAAGCTGCAGCCGCAACTTGGCGCGATGTTCAAGCCCATGCTGATCGAGATGACCGCCCGCGGACCGGACTCCGCCGGGGTCGCCGTCTATCGCAACCCGGTCAAGGACAACGAGGTGAAGTTCTCGCTGGCCCATGACGACAAGGCCTTTAACTGGCGCCACGTCGAGGCGGGCCTCGAGGAGGCGCTCAACTGCGAGGCCTCGATCCACCAGATCGGCACGCACTGCATCCTCGTCACCGATGGCAAGGAAGAGGACGTGGTGAAATGGCTCAAGGCCCATGCGCCGGGCGTGCGCGTGGTGGGTTCTGGCCACACCGTCGAAATCTTCAAGGAAACGGGCCTGCCGGAAAAGGTCTATGACCGCTTCGACCTTGCCAGCGCATCGGGCACCCACATCATCGGCCACACCCGCATGGCCACCGAGAGTGCGGTGACCACCGCCGGCTCGCATCCCTTCGCCACCGGTGCTGATCTCTGCCTCGTGCACAATGGCTCGCTGTCGAACCACAATCGGCTGCGCGAAAACCTGAAGCGCGAGGGCATGGAGTTCCAGACAGAGAACGACTCGGAGGTCGCGGCCGCCTACATGACATGGAAGCTGCGCGGCGGTGCCACCCTCAAGGAAGCCCTCGAAGGTGGTCTCAAGGACCTCGATGGTTTCTATACCTTCCTTGTCGGCACGGCCGATGGCTTCGCGGTGGTGCGTGATCCCATTGCCTGCAAGCACGCGGTGATGGCCGAGACGGATGACTGGGTGGCCATGGCCACCGAATGGCGCGCCATTGCCCATCTGCCGGGTGCGGACACGGCCCGCGTCTGGGAGCCGGAACCCGCCACCATCTACACCTGGGGCGGCCACGCCTGATCAGACGATGAACTTCGCCGGGGCCCTCCCATCCTCCATGAGGCTCCGGCGTTCCTTCACCTTCCTCGCTCCCGCCGACAACGACCACAAGGGACGAGGCTACCATGGGACGGAATGCAAGCATGCAAGAACTTGACTTGAAGGCGCTGGGCGTCACCGCCATCAACCAGAAACTCTATCATGTGCCGAAGGACTCGAACGAGCGCCACTGGGTGATCAGAAACCCGATGGGCCAGCACGCCATCGCCTGCGGCGTCGATGCGCCGCTGATGATCGACGTCATGGGCCACGTTGGTTTCTACTGCGGCGGCATGAACAAGGAAGCCGAGATCACCATTCACGGCCATGCCGGTGTCGGCGTCGCCGAGAACATGATGTCGGGCGTCGTGTGGGTGAAGGGCAACGCATCTGAATCTGCCGGAGCCACCGGCAACGGCGGCCTGCTCGTCATCGAGGGCGATGCGTCCTCGCGCTGCGGCATCTCGATGAAGGGCACGGACATCGTGGTGGGCGGCTCCGTCGGTCACATGTCGGCCTTCATGGCCCAGCGCGGCAATCTCGTGGTCTGCGGTGATGCCGGCGAAGCGCTAGGCGACTCGATCTATGAGGCGCGCCTCTATGTGCGTGGCCGCGCCGACAATCTCGGTTCCGACTGCATCGAGAAAGAGATGCGCAGCGAGCATCTCGAAGACCTCGCCAAGCTTCTCGAGCGCGCCAAGCTGAAGCACAAGCCTGAAGGCTTCCGCCGCTACGGCTCTGCCCGCAAGCTTTACAACTTCAACGTCGATCACGCCGACGCTTACTGAGGAACGAAAAAACATGGACGCTAACGTTCCACGCACCCCGCCGCGCAAGTCTGCAACCTTCGACGACCATACGCTGGCCGAAATTCGCCGCGCCGCCACCACCGGCATCTATGACATCCGTGGCGCGGGCACCAAGCGCAAGCTGCCGCATTTCGATGACCTGCTGTTTCTCGGCGCTTCGATCTCGCGCTATCCGCTGGAAGGCTACCGCGAAAAGTGCGGCACCGACGTGGTGCTCGGCACGCGCTTCGCCAAGAAGCCGATCGAACTGAAGATCCCGATCACCATCGCCGGCATGAGTTTCGGCTCGCTCTCCGCGCAGGCCAAGGAAGCCTTGGGTCGCGGCGCCACGATGGCCGGCACCTCCACGACGACGGGCGACGGCGGCATGACGCCGGAAGAGCGTGGCCAGTCCAAGTACCTCGTCTACCAATACCTGCCCTCGCGCTATGGCATGAACCCGGATGACCTGCGCAAGGCCGATGCGATCGAAGTCGTCGTCGGTCAGGGTGCCAAGCCTGGCGGCGGCGGCATGCTTTTGGGCCAGAAGATTTCCGATCGCGTCGCCGCCATGCGTTGCCTGCCCAAGGGCATCGACCAGCGCTCCGCCTGCCGCCATCCGGACTGGACGGGGCCGGACGATCTCGAGATCAAAATTCATGAACTGCGCGAAATCACCTCATGGGAAAAGCCGATCTACGTGAAGGTTGGCGGCACGCGCCCCTATTACGACGTGGCACTCGCGGTGAAGGCCGGGGCTGACGTCGTGGTGCTGGACGGCATGCAGGGCGGCACCGCCGCCACGCAGGAAGTCTTCATCGAGCATGTGGGACTGCCCATCCTCGCCTGCATCCGCCCTGCGGTGAAGGCGCTGCAGGACCTTGGCATGCATCGCAAGGTGCAACTCATCGTATCGGGCGGCATCCGTTCCGGTGCCGATGTGGCCAAGGCGCTGGCGCTTGGTGCTGACGCAGTCGCCATCGGCACGGCCGCACTCGTGGCACTGGGCGACAATGACCCGCACCTCGAAGAGGAATACCGCGCGCTGGGCACCACGGCCGGCGCCTATGACGACTGGCACGAAGGCCGCGATCCGGCGGGCATCACCACGCAGGATCCGGTGCTGGCCGCCAGGCTCGATCCCGTCAAGGCAGGGCGCAGGCTTTCCAACTACCTCAAGGTCATGACGCTCGAAGCCCAGACCGTTGCGCGCGCCTGCGGCAAGAGCCACCTGCACAATCTCGAGCCTGAGGATTTGTGTGCCTTGACGGTCGAAGCTGCGGCAATGGCGCAGGTCCCCATTGCGGGAACAAGCTGGATTCCGGGCCGCGGCGGATATTAGTATCGTGCCTGATGACAATCCCCGGTTTCCTCAGTAAGGAAGCCGGGGCCTTATAAACAAGACCAACAAGAACGACACGGGAGTGAAACGAACCATGAGCGAACTGGCCGCTTATGCCAAGAAAAACGGCATCAAATTCTTCCTCTTCAATTTCACCGATCTGTTCGGTGTGCAGCGCGCCAAGCTCGTTCCGGCGGAAGCCGCGGCCCGGATGCAAAAGGCCGGTGCGGGCTTTGCAGGCTTCGCGACGTGGCTCGACCAGACGCCAGCCCACCCCGATATCCTTGTGATGCCGGACGTGAATTCCATCATCCCGCTGCCGTGGCGCCCCGAAGTGGCGTGGGTCGCGGGCGAACCGTGGATGAACGGCGAGCCGCTTGCCCAGGCGCCGCGCGTCGTGCTCCGGAAGCTCTCCGAGCACTATGCCAAGAAGAACATGAAGCTCATGGCCGGCGTCGAGCCTGAGTTCCACCTCATCAACGCCGATGGCTCGGCCGTCTCGGACAATCGCGATACCGCAGAGAAGCCCTGCTACGACCAGGCCGCCATCATGCGCCGCCTCGATGTCATCGCCGAAATCTGCACGACCATGACGCAGCTCGGCTGGGGCCCCTACCAGAACGACCACGAAGATGCGAACGGCCAGTTCGAAATCAACTGGAACTTCTCGGATGCGCTCACCACCGCCGACCAGGTGGCCTTCTTCAAGTTCATGGTGAAGTCGATCGCCGAGAAGCATGGCCTGCGCGCCACCTTCATGCCGAAACCCTTCATCAACCTCACCGGCAACGGCTGCCACGTTCACCTCTCGGTGTGGACGAAGGACGGCAAGAAGAACCTGTTCGAGGATCCGAAGGGCGAACTCGGCGTGTCCAAGCTCGGCTATCACTTCCTCGGCGGCCTCATGCAGCACGCCGCCGCGATGTGCGCCATCACCAACCCGACGGTGAACAGCTACAAGCGCATCAACGCGCCGCGCACCATCTCGGG
>CAMDBX010000085.1 GCA_945889445.1 Rhizobium sp. Q54 | reverse complement strand
GTTCGGATTTGATTTGCGGTAGGGATAGGTAGCCAACCGACGCGGCGGTGATCTCCACCTGATGATAATTCTGTTGCTCTGGTGCATATGACCAAGCAATCTCAGGCTTGAAGGAATGACAAAGGAAGAGATTACATGACTTCCCACATTGATCAGCTGACCGCTAGCATTGGTAGTGAATACGGTGTCAGCGGATGGTTCATGATCGAACAACGGAAAATTGACATTTTCGGTCAGGTGACGGACGACGATGATCCGATGCATAGCGATGTCGAGTGGGCGCGCACCGGCCCGTTTGGCGTTCCGGTGGCGCATGGAATGTATATTCTCTCGCTGCTGCCGCGGTTTGCACGTGAATTGGGATTTCCCATTGCCAGCAGTGGCTCGGAGATGGCCATCAACTATGGTTTCGACAGGGTGAGATGGATCAATCCCGTTCGGGTAGGTTCAAGCGTGCGTTGCAGAACGACGATCAAAAAGGTGGAACCGAAAGGCGGGACACGCTGGCTCGTCCATTCCAAAAATGCCATCGAGTGTAATGCCCATGAGGGCCCCTGCGTTGTTGCCGATTGGCTATGCCTCTATGAATACGCGCCTTGAGTTTTTGATCGACCATGTCTGGCAGAACGCCACGCTGACACCTGATCGGGAGGCGTTGGTACTGGAAGACGTCCGGCTGACGTGGCGGGAGACCGCTGATCTCGTCAATGGCTGTGCAATGGCTATGCTGGCATCGGGTGTAGTCCGTGGCGCGCGTATTGCAATGCTTTCAACGCCGCGGCCCGAATATGTCGTCGTGATGATGGCAGCCTTGAAGGTCGGAGCGATCTGGCTGGGATTGAATCCGCGCCACACCGCACGGGAACTCCGCTTCATCATCGGTGATAGCAAACCGATGCTGGTGTTTTCGCTCGGCCTCCGCGATGGCCGCAACTATCTCGATGATCTGGACGAAATCCGGTCCGAGGCTGGGCCATTTCAGCTGGTTGCCCTTACAGGCGAACGTGGATCAGCGGAATTGACCATGGAGGAGTTTCTTCAAAGAAGAAAGAACGTCACTCCCGGTGAACTGGACGCTCGTGCGGCCGCAAACCGCCCAGGGGATCCGGCGGTTATCGTCTACACCTCGGGGACGACGGGCGAGCCTAAGGGCGCTCTGTTGAGCCAGGCAGGCTTTCTGGATTCCTACAGAGTGCAGGCTGCTCTCTGGAAGGCCGAACCGCTGCGGATCATCAACAATATGCCGATCAGCCATATCGGAGGAATCGGCGACATAACCGCCTATGCAACAATCAGTGGCGGCACCATGGTCTTCATGGAGCGCTTCGATCCTGTGCGCTTGCTGGACACGGTCAACAAGGAAAGGATCTCGGTTCTCGGCCAAGTGACGGCGATGTACCAGAAGATCGTGGACTGCGAAGCCTGGCGATCGGCAGATCTGTCATCCCTGCAGCTTCTGTGGTGGGCCGGATCAGAGGCGCCGCTTTCGCTGGTCGAAGAACTCGGCAAGCGTGTGCAGAAGACTGTGACTTATTATGGCATGACCGAACTCACCGGATCAGTATCCTACGTTAATAATGATCAACCACTGGAAGTGAAAGCCCGCACTATTGGGCACCCCCGGCCTGAGTTCGAGCTTCGTCTCGCCAATGATGCGGGAGAGCCAGCAATGCCGGGCGCATCAGGTGAAATTCAGGCAAGAGGGAAGAACGTGTTCCTAGGATATTGGAACCGGGAGCTTGAAACGAAGACCGCCTTCACTGGCGACGGTTGGTTTAAGACAGGAGATATCGGGCGTATCCGTGAGGACGGAAATTGGGAAGTAGTCGGGCGACTGAAGGAAATGTTCAAGTCGGGTGGCTACAACGTCTATCCTCGCGAGATTGAACAGGTCATTGAGTCTCATCCTGACGTTGAGTCAGCCTGCTTGCTTGCTCTGCCCGACCCGCAGTGGCAAGAGATCGGATGGGCATTTGTCAGGCCGAAGTCTGCTGGTGGGCTTGATACGGTTGCCATGGCAAGCTTCCTGCGCCAGCAGCTCGCCGGCTATAAGCTTCCGAAACGCATCATCCTCGTTGCAGAGTGGCCGGTAACTGCTTCGGGAAAAATCGACAAGGCTGCCCTGCGAGATCAGGCTGAATCATTACGGCTGCACTGATGCAAGAACTGGCCAGAAGCCAAAGGAACCCTCGTGCCTACCGCAAATCGAACCTGACTCGCTAAAGGGTCAATATTGGGCGATGCTTTCTGGCGATGGCAAATGTTCTCAAACTGATCTGGGGCGCGATTGCAGACTTCTTCCGATCACGACCTGATCTGCAAACGGAGATCATCGCCTTGCGCTACCAGCGCAGCGTGTTGCGTCGGAAAAGACCTGAACGGCTGGTCTTCGGCAATACTGACCAGCTGACCTTTGTGTAGTTGTATCGCTTGGCGCCCGGCACCCTGAATGCCCTGTCGATTGTCAAGCCTGAGACGGTGATCGGCTGGCATCGGCGAGGATTTCGGGCGTTCTGGCGCTGGAAATCCAGAACGACGGCAGGGCGGCCGAAGGTGCTGGCATTGACTCAGGCTGCCGCCGCCGGGCACACTCCCGGTGAACATCCATGAACAAGGCGGGCGATTGATGATAGCCGAGAGCGTATTGATGGCGGAGTTGAGCTGGCCCGAGTTTGCACGGCGCATCGATGGTGGAGCGCCAGTGTTCATTCCGGTAGGTGCGACCGAGCAGCATGGCCGGCATCTGCCATTAGGCGTGGACGCAGTCATTCCGGGCTGGATCTGCGCGGAGGTGGCGAAGGAGTGCGGGGGGATGGTTGCGCCCGCCATCGCCTATGGCAATCGCTCGCAGCCTCGCTCCGGCGGCGGCCCGGCCTTCCCGGGGACCATCAACATCACCGCCACGACCTTTGCCTGGCTGCTTCGCGACATCATTACCGAACTCTACCGCCACGGCGCACGGCACATGGTGGTAATCAACGGCCACTACGAGAATGTATGGCCCTCGGTCGAAGGAATAGAGCTGGCGCTTGACAGGATCGGCCGGGATCCGACGAGCGGCCTCAAGATCCTCCGCATCGACCATTGGGAACTGGTGAGGCCGGAGACATTGGCGCGCGTATTCCCCGATGGCTATCCCGGAATCGAGCTCGAGCATGCGAGCCTGATCGAAACCTCGATCATGCTGAAACTCCGCCCGGAACTCGTTGCACTGTCCGAGGTGCTAAACGATGGACCGGCTCGCTTCAAGCCCTATGACAGCTTCCCAGGGCTCGTGGCAGAAGTGCCGCCCTCGGGTGTCCTATCGGAAACCAGGGGCTCCTCCGCGGAGAAGGGAGAATGGCTGCTGGCAGACGTAGTTGAGCGCGTTCGGCGGGTGGTGAGCGAGGAGTTCGGCCAAGGGACTACGGGCGCCTCATGAACCTATCCTTTGAGACGCCGGATGGCCAGCGGATCACCCCCGTCATCGAACGGCTCATCCTGTCCGGCTTCGCCGGGAGGAGCACGGAGGACGTCGAGCACCACATCGCAGAAATGGCGCGCCAGGGCGTTCCACGCCCGCCGCATATCCCCATGTTCTGGCCAGTGCTGCCGCATCTCCTCACACAGGGCCATGAGGTTGCCGTCTACGGCGACGAGACGACACCCGAAGTCGAATATGTGCTCTTCACCTGGCGGAACGATCTGTATGTGACGCTTGGCAACGATCAGTGCGACATCGCGGTCGAGGCGCATGGATGGAGCGAGAGGTCAAAGAACCTCTGCCAAAAGACTGTAGCACAGCAGGCATGGCCCGTGGCCGATGTGCTGCCGCATTGGGATGAGCTGGAGTTGACTCTCACCTGCAACGGGGAAGTGCTTCAGGAGGATATGCTCTCGGCCCTCATCGAGCCGCGCACGTTGCTGGAGCAGGTCTCTGCCGCAGATGGATTACAGAACGGCGGGCGGATGGTCTTCTCGGGCACCATCGCCACAAAGGGGCAACTCCCGAAGCCACCATATAACGTTGCTATGCTCATTCGCGATCCCGTGCGGGACCGTGAGATCGCACATGCGTTCCGTGTCACGGCGCTCACGGCGCTGCATGGACTGGCATCGGGATCACCCGACTGAGAGCAGAAGCTTGCCGGATACCTGCCGCGTTTCCAACAATCGGTGGGCACGGCCTGCCTCCGCCAGTGGCGTGATGGCTGAAATCGGCATGCGCAGGCTTCCGTCCGAGAGATAGTCGATGATGTGCACGACGCCGCGTTGCCACTGTGCTGATCCGGGCCTTGCATGCAGAAATTCAAACCCAGCGAGGGACGTTGAGCGCTCATAGAGCTTGGCGCGAATGTCGAATTTGGGATAGCCCGCCGCCTCTCCGATATTGATCACGTGGCCGAAGGGCCGCAGCGCATCAAAGCTTCGCTCGAGGATATCGGCCCCAAGGGAATCGATGACGAGGTCCACGCCGCGCCCATCCGTCAGGCGCATTGCCTCGGCAACGAAGTCTTGTCGGGACCGATCGATCACATGCTCGGCACCGAGGGAGAGCGGAATCTCCGACTTGGCCGCCGAGCCCACCGTGCCGATGACGCGTGCACCTTTAACACGCGCGAGTTGCGTCAGCATCAGGCCAACGGCTCCGCCGATTGCATGGATGAGAATCGTCTCATCCCGGTGAAGTTGATAGGCCGTATTGAGGAGATGCCACGCCGTGAGCGAAGATGCAGGGATCGCGGCGGCAAGGTCAAGCGAGATGTCGTCCGGAATCGCCATGGCATATTCCGCGGGCACGACGCATTGCTCCGCATAGCCGCCGAGCATGCGAGGACCCGTGATGGCGGCGACCCTCTGGCCGATGCTGAGGTCACGAACCTCGTCTCCCACCGCATCGATGTGACCCGAAACCTCAAGACCTATGATCGCCGGATAGGTGATGGGGTCGGGATAAATGCCTTGACGCTTCTGGATATCACCCCAGTTCACACCCGCATAGCACACCTTGATTCTAATTTCGTTACTGCGGGGCTGAGGTGCCGGGACCTCCTCCATTGAAAGGCAATCAATGTCGCCCGGCCCCGTGAGAACGAGAGCCTGCATCAGTCCCTGTCCCAGGAGCGGATGTTGCCAGCCTTTTGGGCGGCGAGGCAGAACACCGCTTCGACCATCAGCTTCGCCGCAAGCGTGGAAGTGTGGCCGGTTGCTGAGTCATAATCCGGAGATACCTCGACGACATCGAAACCGGAAAAGCCGCGCTCACAACCGAGTCTCACGCCGGTGATGATCTCGCGCGCAGTGAAGCCACCCGGTTCGATGCTGTTGGTACCAGGCGCATAGGCAGGATCAATCACGTCGATGTCGACGCTCACATAGGGCGGGTAACCATCAGGCGATACGATATCAAGGGCCTCCTTTACGACGGCCTCGATGCCTCGCTTTTCAACGACGCGGTCGGGATAGATGGTGATGCCGAGTTCACGTGCGAGCGGCGTCCATTCCGGCAGGTTGCGCGCGCCCTTGGGCCCGATGATCGCAACGCGCCGGGGATCCACCTCCGGCAACTCGCAGATGCGCAGCACCGGCGAGGCGCGCGTCAGGCGGTCATTGTTGAAGCTCTCGGAGAGATCGAGATGCGTGTCGAAGAGCAGGAATCCCAGTGGCCTCCTGCCATGGGACGCAACTGCCTTCACAGCGGGGTATGTGACCCCGTGATCGCCGCCCATCATCATCGGAACGGCGCCGAGCTTCAGGATTTCCGCCATCCGTGCCTCAAGTCGACGGTAGCTTTCCACCGCATCGCCGGGCACCACATCGACGTCACCGCAATCGAATATCCTCGTATGGTCTTCGACATTGAAGTCCCAGTCGAGGCTGTAGGACCCAAACAGAAGCGAGTATTTGCGGATCTCCTGAGGCGCCCGGCGGGTGGCACCACCGCGGAAGGTGGCAATTCCGTCATAGGGCATGCCGATGACCACAGCGTCGGCATGACCCGCCTTGGATATATCGCGGACGAAGGGACAGGCCATGAACGAGGGCACATCGCCATAGATCTTGGCAACGTCAGCCGGTGATAGCGCCACGGTTTACCTCCTACCCTGTCAGTGGCCGAGCTTGCGCAGCATGGTTGATGGCGGCGGCACGGGGATCTGGGGCTTGTCGTAGTAAGGCAGCTTGTCAACGCGAGCCTGATAGCTTCCCTCCTTGCGCAGTTTCTGCACATGCGCTGCAATATCTTCCAGCCGTGCAAACCAAACGTCCCCCGTGTTCAGCATGTACTCGATCATCTTCTCAACGCGTAGCCAGCGCGACAGTCTTCCACTCACGAAGGGGTGCCAGACGCCGATCCACAGCCCACCGCCGGAACTCCGCATCGCCTCGAACTCGGCCATGAACGTTTCCATCGCGCGGTCGGGCGACATGACCTGGAACATGTAGTTGAGGTCGATCGAATGAACATAGGGCGGCCAGTCGTCCAAAGCCCAACTAGACGGCAGTTCGACGATCTCGCCCTTGCCATTGTCGAGGATATAGGGAACATCGTCTCCCATCAGCGATGAATCATAGAGGAATCCCTCCTCTACCAGCAGGTCCGTGGTATTGATCGAGTAATTGTAAAGCGGTGAGCGGTTGCCTCGGGGCCGCTTGCCTGTGTGCTTTTCGATTACCGCGATTGAGCGCTGCATCCAATAATGCTCCTCCTCGCGCGAGAGCTTGTTCGGCGCCTCATGGATAAAGCCGTGGAAACCTACCTCATGCCCGTCCTTCGCGATCGCCTCCACCGTGTCTGGATAGCGCTCAATGCACCAGGCCGGTACGAAGAAGGTTTGCTTCAAGCCGTAGCGGCGATAGGCTTCGAGGATGCGGGGCACGCCCACCTGCGGCCCGTATTGCAGCATGGAGATGGTGGAGACGCGGGTGATAGAATCAGCTGGATGCTCGACGTGGACAAGGCTATCCGCATCCATATCGAAGGTGATGGCGACAGCAACCTTCGCGCCGTTGGGCCAGGGTACGGGGCGTCTGATCATGGCGTGTGCTCCTTCAGGAGATGACCTGGTAATGGGCCTCAACCGTCTTCCCCTTGTTGATGGGTAATATGTCCTGCGGGCACGCGGACATGGCGATGATGCAATCCATCGTGGCGCGCAGCACGACATAATCGCCTACCTTGGACACGGGTTCACCCCAACTCGTCCGGCCCTGCTGGTCGACAGGGATGTTCATCCATAGGTTCAGAGGCGAAGGTACTTCCGGCGGCTCAAGACCTATCTGGCGCATGCCTGCGTAGAGGTTGTCAGTGCAGTTATCATGGAATTCCTTGCAGCCCAGCAGGCCGTAGCGATAGTCGTCGCAGGCAGCGAGAAGCGTGTCGTGGACGCCGGGCGATGTGTCCTCCTCGAAATGCAGGATGGCGCGGCGACGATTAGTGATCAGGTCATTCCCCTTGGTGGGGAAAATGGTGCCGATGGTTGGGCGCATGTGCTCCATCGACATGAACTCATGAAGGTCCTCGGCACTGAATGCCCAGGTGTCGACCACCTGGTGACCGTGGGTGTTAATGATCTTGATAGCCTGGCCCTTGCCAAGGCGGCAGGCGCGACCCTTGCGCGCGGGAAGCGTGAAGATTTCAGAATTGGCCATGAGGTGTCTCCTTGTGTTGATCCGGGTGGAATGAGAGCGCCAGTTCAACGGGCAAATGGCTCCGTAGCTCACCCGAGAGAACGAATGCCTTCACAGCCGCGATGTCCGGCGCGAAGAATCTGTCTTGCGTGTATGCGGACGCCAATTCGCGGACACGGGCATGCACAGCCTCGAGAATGGTGCTGGACCGAAGGGGCCTGCGGAACTCCATGCCTTGGCAGGCGGCGAGCAACTCGATGCTCAAGATCGCGGCGACATTGTCGGCCATGTCAGCGAGGCGGCGGGCTGCGAAGGTCGCCATGCTCACGAAGTCCTCATGATTGGCAGTAGTGGGAATGGAATCAACGGTTGCCGGATGCGCCAGTGACTTGTTCTCGCTCGCAAGTGCTGCCGCCGTCACCTGCGCCACCATGAAGCCTGAATCGAGCCCAGTCTCGGCGACCAGGAAGGCGGGTAGCCCACTGTGATGCGCATCGGTGAGAAGCGCGATCCGCCGCTCGGACATGGCACCAGTCTCGGCAAGCGCCAGCGCAATGCCGTCGCAGGCGAGACCGATGGGCTCGGCATGGAAGTTACCGCCATAGAGGATGTCGCCCGTGTCGGGGTCCACCATCGGGTTGTCGGTCCAACCATTGATCTCGGCGGTAATGATCGCCGCAGCATGGCGCAGCTGATCAAGGCAGGCACCCATCACCTGGGGCTGACAGCGCAGGCAATAAGGGTCCTGCAGGCGGCCACTGGATCCCTTGGAATCGCGTATGCCACTTTCTGCCAACAGCGAACGGAAGAACGATGCAACGGCCATTTGCCCTGGCTGGCCCCGCGCGCGATGCAGGCGTGGGTCAAATGCCATGACATGCCCCTGCGCAGCCTCGAGGCTGAGGGCCCCGGCCACAAGTGCCGCCGCCAGCATGTCCTCCGCCGCAAAGAGCCCGTGCACGGCGAGCGAGGTTGACGCCTGCGTGCCATTCACCAGAGAGAGACCTTCCTTGGCAGCAAGCGTGAATGGCGTAAGGCCGGCCTCACGCAGCGCGTCGGCAGCGGGGCGGACCTTCCCGCCCGCAAGCACGTCCCCCACGCCGATCAGCCCGGCGGCCATGTGAGCCAAGGGCGCGAGATCACCCGATGCGCCAACCGATCCTTTGCACGGGACGACGGGCGTGATGTCATGGTTGAGTAGCGCGAGAAGCGCGTCCGCCAGTTCAGGCCTGGCGCCGGACAATCCGCTGGCGAGGCTAGACGCCTTCAGTAGCATCATGCGTCTCACATCCGCCCTGCGCATGGACTCGCCAGTGCCCGCGGCGTTGGACAAAACGAGGCGCCGCTGCAACTCAGTCAGGTCCTCGGCGCCGATCATGTGTGACGAGAGGGTCCCGAAGCCAGTGTTGATGCCATAGGTAGGCCGGCCCTGTGCAATCCGCTCCTCGACGATACGCCGCGTCTTCGCCATGGCGGCGCGCTGGCCAGGATCCAGTGAAACATGTGGCTCCGCGCGGTCAAAGCTGCGCAAGTCCGCGAGTGTAAGTTCTCCCGTTCCAAGCTTCATGGCTTAGGTCTTCGATTCACGGCGATAGGGCAGGCCCGTCGCGGCTGGTGGCTTCACGCGTCCATAGAGCCCCACGAGGGCGAGGATCGAGGCTACATACGGGAGTGCAGTGAATATCTGGTAAGGCACAGAGGGGTTAGCAAATTGCAGGTTCATCTGCAGCGCATCACAGAAGCCGAAGAACCAGGACGCAAGAAGCGTGCTCACAGGGTCCCACCGGCCAAGAATTATGGCAGCGAGCGCGATGAAGCCCTTGCCGGCGCTCATGTGCTCGGTGAAGACAAAGACCTGCGAGACCACGATATAGGCGCCGCCCAACCCCGCAAGCCCCCCGCTGATGACCGTGCACAGGAACCGCACGCGATAGACCGGAACACCCGCTGAGTCCGCTGCACCCGGATTTTCACCGGTCGCCCGGATCTCCAGCCCGAAGGCGCTGCGGTAGAGCAGCCAGTGGAGGAACGGCACCAGGAGGTAGAGTACATAGACCAGCGGATCCTGGTTGAAGAAGATCGGCCCCACGAAAGGGATCGCAGAGAGGCCGGGAATGGCCCAGGCGGTGAAGCCGGCCAGCGTCTTGGTCGTTGCATCGAGCCCAAAAATGAGCCGTGCCAAAAACGCTGTGAGCCCGAGTGCGACGAGATTGATGGCGATGCCCGCGACGATCTGGTTCACGTTGAGGCGAATGGACAGAACGGCCAGTATGGCGCCCCCGAACGCGCCTAAAAGAATGCCCACCATCACGCCAGCAACTGGGCTGCCTGTCAGAAACGTGCCCAACGCCGCACCGAAGGCACCCGACAGCATCATGCCCTCTATCCCTACATTGTAGACGCCGCTGCGCTCGCAGATGACGCCGCCGAGTGCTGCGAAGGCAATGGGGACCATCAGGCGCAGGCTGGTGCGCAGAACGTCCCCCAGAATCATCCAGTCAAGCATTCTTCTTCTCCAAGGGCGTCAGTTGGTCGTCGAGTGCGCGGCGCTGCGCGAGGAGTTTCCCCCAGCGCGATTCACCAAACCGGATGGCGAGGCTTGCCGCCACGAATATCACCACGAGGCCCTGGATGGCATCGATCACCGTGCTGTCGACCCCGGATGCGCGCTGCATGAACTGTGCGCCCGATCGCAGGCCCGAGAAGAACAACGCCGCAATGGGAACCAGGATGGGATTTGCCCCCGCCATGAAGGCAACCACGATGCCGTCAAAACCATAGCCGGGGCTGAACATATGAAACAGTCGGTATTTAACGCCGAGGATTTCGAATGCGCCGCCCAGGCCCGCCAACGCGCCTCCGAGCGCCATCGTCACCACCATTTGTCTCTGCACATGAATGCCCGCATATTTCGCCGCCTGGGGATTGCTTCCCACCGTCGTCAGCGCAAAACCAAAGGTCGTGTATTTAAGGACGAAAGCGAGGATCACGGCGAGTAGAACGCCTACAAGCGCGCCCGCATGGGCATCCGTCGGAAGCATGATGTGAGGCAGGAACAGAGAAGACGGAATCTCGGGTGAATAGGGATAGGGTGCCCCCTCCTCAATCATTGGGCCGCCGGCCGCATAACTCACAATGTTAATACCGACATAGTTGAGGAGCAGCGTCACGATGACTTCGTTGATGCCCCGGTAGGCCTTGAGATAGCCAGCAATCGCGGCCCAGAACGCACCGCCCAGCGCACCCGCCAGCGCGCAAACGAGAAGGTGCAGCGGCCAGTAGAACTCTGGCAGGTAGAGGGCGGCAATGGCGCAGAACAATGCACCCATGTAGATCTGCCCTTCTGCTCCCACATTGAACAGACCGCCCCGCAGCGGAATGGCCACCGCAAGACCCGCAAGCAGGATGGGCGAGAATTTCACCAGTGTGGCGCCAAATCCGTAATAGTCGAAGAACGCTCCTCCGAAGAGCGAAGCGTAAGCATACAGAGGATTGACCCCCGCAGAGAGCATCAGGATGGAGCCGACAAGCAGCGCCAGCACCACCGCCCAGATGGTCTTAGTCACGAACAGGAACTGGACCACTCGCACCATCAAACTACCTCGCTCGCAACGCCAGCCATCAGTTCGCCGAGTCGTTCGGACGTTGCTTCCTGCGGTAGCAGAGTGCCCGTGATCCGGCCGCGGTACATGACGCCGATGCGGTCTGCAATGTCCAGCACATGCTCAAGCTCTGTCGAGATGTAGAGGACCCCGACGCCGGAGGCCTTGAGCTCGAAGATCGTGTTCTGCACGAACTCGATGGCACCAACGTCCAGCCCCTTGCAGGCCTGCATGATGACGAGAATCTTCGGCTTAGCCTCGATCTCGCGCGCGAGGATCACCTTCTGCTGGTTTCCGCCCGAGAGGAACCTTACAGGCTGCTGTGGCGACCTGAGCCGAACGTCATAGCGCTTTACGAGGTCAGCGGCGTTACGGGCCATGTACTTGAAGTCGAGCAACCCGTGGCGCGAGGCCGGTTGACGATCATAGTCCCTCAAGATGAAGTTGGTGGCGACCGGATAATCGAGGACGAGACCCGTATGCTGCCGGTCCTCCGGTACAAATCCGATGCCCGCTTCATCCTTGCGTCTTTTCACATCGAGTGGCCCAATGTCACGCCCGCTGGCCATAATATGCCCGCTGTCGAGCGGCCGGAGACCGGCGATCACTTCGCTCAGCTCTCGTTGACCGTTACCGTCCACACCGGTGATGCCGAACACTTCTCCGGCACGCAACTCGAAGCTCAGGGCGTCAAGCGCACGCACGCCGCGATCATCGGTGGCAACGAGCTTTTCCGCCTTGAGTATGACCTCGCCAGGAGCGCTCTTCACGCGCTTGAGGTTCATAATGACATCGCGTCCCACCATGCGCTGAGCGAGCTCGCGGGGCGTTGTTTCAGCGGCGTCCACCTCGTCCGTGACTTTGCCGTGGCGCATCACCGTCACCCGGTCGGCCACATGCATCACCTCTTCGAGCTTGTGAGTGATGAATAGTATCGTATGATTTTTTGCGCGCAATGTCTTGAGGCTCTCGAGGAATGAGCCGATCTCGCTCGGAGCCAGCACGCTCGTCGGCTCATCGAGGATCAGCACATCTGCCTTCCGATACAGCGCCTTGAGAATCTCCACTCGCTGGCGCATGCCCATGGGAAGCGTCCAGACCTCCGCGGCGGGTTCGATGTCGAAGCCAACGCTCTTTGCGAGTTCGCGGATGCGCTTTTCATGGGCTGCGTAGTCTACGCCGCGCAGGCCGCCCTCGAGACCGAGCACCACGTTCTCCGTCACCGTGAGCGAGTTCACCAGCATGAAGTGCTGGTGGATCATACCGATGCCATGCGAGATCGCGTCCGCTGGTGAGCTCATTCGCAGCGGCCGGCCATTGAGCAGGATCTGCCCCTCGTCAGGTTTGTAGAGCCCGTAGAGTATATTCATAAGGGTGGTTTTGCCGGCGCCGTTTTCGCCCAGGATCGCGTGAATGGCGCCCTTAGCTATGCGGATAAAAACGTCATCCAGCGCCCGGAAGGCACCGAATGACTTAGTGATCCGATCGATGACAATGTGATCCATAACATACGCCTGTTGCAACGCGGTAGGCGGGGAGACCCGTGGAGGTCTCCCCGCCCGTCAGAACAGGATCAGGGCTTCAACTCGCCAGTTTTCATCTTTTCAGCCAGTGCTAGGACTTCCTTCTTCACGTCTTCAGGCACTGCCTTGTGGAAGGTGCCGATGCGGGCAGCCTCGGGCGTGCTGAGGTCGAAGTTATAGTTCTTGCCCTCGAGCTTTCCTTCCTGCGCCAGCTTGATGTAGTCGAGCATGGCACCCTTGATGTCGAAGATCGCGGACTGGAGCACCGTGTCCGGCCAGTCTGCGATTGCATCATAGTAAAGACCGAAGCCCCACACACCCTTCTCCTTGCATGCCTGCAAGCTACCAATTACGGCATTGTCCATGGTCGGGAAAATGACGTCGGCGCCCTGTGAGATCTGGTTGAGCGCGGCCTCCTTGCCCTTGGCGATGTCGTCCCAGTCATTGGTGTAGGCGGTGAACACTTCCTTGCCGCCTGCCGCCTTGAAGCCTTCCTCATATGCGGCATTCAGATCCAGCGAGAACTTGATCTTCTGGCCACCAATCCATCCGGCTTTACCAGTCTTGGACATTTTTCCAGCAGTGTAGCCCATGAGATAACCAAACTGGCGGAAGTTGAAATCTGCCGAGGCGATATTGCCTTCGCCGATCTGTCCGTTGTTAACGATGAAGATTGTATCGGGATACTTGGCAGCGACCCGCTTGGCAGCGTCCTGGAACTCGCCGCCGTGCCCGATAACCAACTTGTAACCGTTGCGTGCATAATCAGCCATGGCCTCGGCCTGGTCCGCCTGGACCACCTTCTCGCTGTAGGCTACTTCGATGCCCAACTTCTCCTTGGCCTGCATGATGCCTTCGTAGCCGGACTGGGTCCACGACTTGTCGGTAATGTTGCCCGGCATAACGATGGCAACCTTGAGTGGGTCCGCCGCTACAGCGGGGCCGAGAATGGCAAATCCAGCCGCTGAGGTGCTAAGCGCGATCAAAGACCTTCTGCTGATATTCATGGCGTTCTCCCTAGGTTGCAGGCGCTAAATGCGCGATGATTGTAGAAAACTAGTGGATCTTAGTCTTGATCAGGAGATACTTGCCGTCGATATGAAAGAAATGAACTTTACTTCGGAGTTTCTTGAAGTATGCCGCGAGAACCCAAGGCGCAGATCACCCTCGACGGAGTAGACGTCAATCTATTGCGCGTGTTCTGCGTTATCGTCGAAAGCAACGGGTTCTCGGCCGCGCAGGCGCGCATGAACATTTCTGCCGCTTCGATATCGAGCAAGATGTCCGCGCTGGAGGAGAGACTCGGCTTGCGCTTGTGTCAGCGGGGCCGTGCCGGTTTTGGACTGACGAGTGAAGGCCAGAAGGTTTATGAAGCGGCAACCAGGATCTTCAAGTCGCATATTGCCTTTATCCGGGAAGTGAGCCTGCTGCGCGAGGAACTGACAGGCCGCCTGGATATTGGCATTGTCGACTCGACCGTCACCAATCAGGACATCGGCTTCTCCGAAGTCGTACGTCGCTTCAGCCACAAGCATCCGCAGGTACACATCGTCCTTCACGTGATGGAGCCACCGCAGATCGAGCGCACGCTGCTTGACGGCAAGCTACAAATCGGAATTTCGGCTTTCTATCATCACGTTCCGGGTCTCCAGTATCAACCCATGATAGAGGAATTGCATCAGCTCTATTGTGCCCGCGGCCACGTCCTGTTCGATCGCGCCCCGGACCGCATAAACCCGGCGGAGCTCCGCGAATGTCGTTACGTGATTCGTAGCCATCTTCCCAGCAGCCTCGAACTTGCGAGCGACAGCGTGACGGGTGCTGCAACTGTTGCCGATATGGAGGCGATGGCGCACCTCGTACTCTCCGGCCAATTCATCGGTTTCCTGCCCATCCACTACGCCGGGGTGTGGACGGCAATCGACCGAATGCGTCCCATCCTCCCCGGCCGCTTCACCCACAAGTCGGCCTTCGAGATCGCCATTAACTCTGAACACCGCACAGACCGCATTACGGTCGCGTTCCTCGAGTTGATGCGACCCCAGACGCGATGAAACTCCTTCCATTGGTTCAGCCTTTTCGGAGTCAATCCTCTGATTTTTCGGAGTCCATCCTTTGATCGATGCCGTATTGTTCGGGTTTGTCGCTGCGGCATTTCTCGGCACCGCTGATTTCCTCGCCCGATTCACCAGTCTCCGTTTAGGCCCCGCCGCCGCATTCACTTACGTCGTAGTTATCGGTTCGCTGGTGATGACGGCGTTCGTCTCCGTTTCCGGCGCCAAACTGACCTTCACAACCACGGGTCTCATGCTGTCGGCCCTCCACGGCCTCAGCGTCGCAGGAATGTCTCTGATGCTCTACGCAGCTCTAGCCCGTGGCCCAATCAGCCTCGCGGTGCCGATTGTCGCCGCCCATCCCGTGCTGGTGCTGTTCTATGAGTTCGCCGTCGGATCATTGTACCTGTCTCTCCAGCAGGGCCTCGCGGCGGGGCTGGTTATATTGGGCGTTGTTGCGGCCAGCCTGCTGAGCTTGAATCACATTAAAGATCAGGGAGAGGAAAAAAACACTCACAGCAATACCCGCAGCTCGACAGGTGGCACGCTCCTGCTCGCTCTCGGCGCCTGCTTTGCCTATGCTTTTCTCATTATCAGCGGCCAGTCCGCAGCGGCCGAGATAGGTCAGGTGGGTGCTGCATGGGTTGGACGGCTCACTAGCGCCCTCGTTCTCCTCCTTGCGCTTGGCGGCGGCCTGTTCCGTCTACCGAAGCCAGGAAAGAGCCTGCTGCCGCTCGTTGTGCAAGGTGTGCTCGACACCCTCGGCTACATCGCGCTGCTGGCTGGCGGCCTGACGGCTTTCCCGGGGATGACGGCCGTCATCGGCTCGACCTTCGGTTTCGTAACCATCATATTAGCCCGCCTCTTCATCAGCGAAAGACTCGGAACGATACAGTGGATCGCGATCGCACTCTCCTTCGCCGGCATTGCTTGGCTGGTGGGCAGCAGTTAACAGGCCGGTGGGCTTGCTTGAGAACGGCGGTGGAAAATTAGACCGTGAGTACGTCAGTCCGACTCCGGAGGCTTCACTGCTCCAGTCCTTGCAGTGATGAGCGTGTAATGCTCTGGGCGGCGGTGAGCCGAGAAGTTAAAGATGTCTGCACGGTAGGGCTTTGCCATGTCAAGATCGCATTTGCGGATGACGAGCTCATCGCCCATTGTGCAGCACATCGCGACGATCTCTCCCGACGGTGCGATGATGCACGTCTGGCCGATCATGTTGAAGCCCTCCTCGCAGCCAGCCTTGGCGACGCCAACCACCCAGGTGGCATTTTGGTAGGCGCCCGACTGCATGACGAGGTGATTGTGGAATGGCTCAAGCGCGTCGAGCTCGTAGGGATCTCCTAGGCCGACAGGAGAATTATAGCCCAGTAGCACCATCTCCACACCCTGCAGTCCCATAACACGATAGGTCTCCGGCCAGCGCCGGTCATTGCAGATGCACATGCCCATGATCGCGCCAAAGGCGTGGAACACCGGAAAGCCGAAATCGCCTACTTCGAAGAAGCGCTTTTCGAGGTGCTGGCCTGGCCGGTCCAGCACATCAGCATGGCCAGGCAGGTGAATCTTCCGGTACTTGCCGGTGATGTTCCCGGTCTTGTCAACAAGGACGGAACTGTTGAAGCGGCGTTTTATGCCATTGCGTATCTCAAGTTCTGCATAGCCGAGGCTGAAGCCGATGCCGAGCTCGCTCGCGAGATTGAACAGCGGGCGGGTCGCGGGACTCGGCATCTCGGTCTCATAGAATGAATCGAGTTCATTTTCGTCTTCGATAGGCCAGCGCGGGAAGAAAGTAGTGAGCGCCAGTTCGGGAAAGGCCACGATGTCACAGTTGAAAGACTTCGCTTCCTTCATAAGCTCCATGAGCCGCTTCACCGTAGATGCGCGGGTCTCATGGCGTGCAATGGGGCCCATCTGCGCGGCCCCAACAGTCAAAAATCGGCTCATGCGTTTTTATCTCCCGTTCAAGCGCTCATTCCCATTCCTGCACTAGGTGGTCCGGCCCGACGCTCCTGTATGCGAGACGCCGCTGCTGATGGTCCAGTGATCGCAAGGGACTGACCAACTCGCGGTGCGCGAGCTTCGGCCGCTCGGTACGACGCACGGGATCGGGGACGGGGATCGCCGAAAGCAGGAGTTTGGTATACGGATGCTGTGGATTGCCCAGCACGCTGGAGCGGCTTCCCATCTCGACGATCTCGCCCATGTACATCACCGCCACGCGATGACTGATGCGCTCGACGACGGCCATGTCGTGGGAAATGAACAGGAAGGCCAGCCCCATCTTCTTCTGGAGATCAAGCAGCAGATCGATGATCTGCGCCTTGATCGAGACATCGAGTGCGGAAACCGCCTCGTCCGCGATGAGGAGGTCGGGGTGGACAGACAAGGCACGGGCGATGCAGATGCGCTGCCGCTGCCCGCCCGAAAACTCATGCGGAAAACGATTCCGCATGGCGGGCGAAAGTCCCACTGCCTCGAGAAGGTTATCGACACGCGCGGCAATCTCCGCACGGCTGGCGCGGCCCTCAACGAGAAGCGGCTCGGCGATGCTGTCGCTGATGTGCATCCGCGGATTAAGGCTGGCATAAGGGTCCTGGAAGACCATCTGCATGCGCCTGCGGTTCTGCCGCGCGGCCTCAGAACCATCCTGCAGCAGGTCTTTGCCATTGAGTTCGATGCTACCCGAGGATGGCCTGGTGAGGCCGATCACGCAGCGCCCGGTGGTGGACTTCCCGCAGCCGGATTCACCCACCAGAGACAGCGTCTCCCCGGCCCTGATGTCAAACGAGATACCGTCGATCGCGTGGATGCGCGCGCTCACCCTGCCCCAGGCGCCGCGCCGCACGTCAAAGCTCTTGGTCAAGTTCCGGACCCGGAGAATGGGCTCGGCACTGGCTGCGGCGGAGGCGGGTTCGCCCGTCTCCGCGCGGAAATCGCCGCTGGCGATGAGCCCCGTCCTCGGCACGGCGGCGAGCAACATGCGGGTATAGGGATGCTTCGGCTCAGAGAAGATCTTGGGCGCGGGCCCCCTTTCTACCGCCTGGCCCTGGTGCATCACGACGATGTCGTCGGCGATCTCCGCGACGACGCCGAAATCATGCGTGATGAAGAGCATGCTCAGCCCTTCTTCCTGCTGAAGGGTCCGCATGAGGTCGATGATCTGCGCCTGAACGGTGACATCGAGGGCCGTCGTGGGCTCGTCCGCAATCATCAGCTTGGGATGACAGGCCAGCGCCATCGCGATCATGACGCGCTGGCGCATGCCCCCGGACATCAGATGCGGATAGTCGTGGACGCGGCTGGCGGCCGCCGGAATGCGGACCCGGTCGAGCAGCCTGACGCTTTCCGCCCGGGCCTCCGCTGCCGACATTCCGCGGTGGCGCCGCAGTACCTCGCCGATCTGAAAGCCGACCCTGGCCGTGGGGTTGAGGCTCGTCATGGGCTCCTGGAAGATCATCGCGATCTCGTTGCCGCGGAGTGCGCACATTTCACGCTCGGCAAGGTCGAGCAAGGATCGGCCGGCGAAGGAAACCTGACCGGAAACCCGGGCACTCCCCTCCGGCAGGAGGCGCATGATGGCTAGGGCCGTGACGCTCTTGCCGGAACCAGATCCGCCGACCA
>CAMDBX010000084.1 GCA_945889445.1 Rhizobium sp. Q54 | reverse complement strand
GGCCTCGCCGCCACTCAGGTAGTCAGGAGGTTTTCGCAAAGAAGCCCGCAAATACTGGGGATTTTAGGCGCTCAGCTTTCGGATAGAGAGCTTTGCCCGAGGGCTAAATGGCGGAGGGAGAGGTGCTGGAAACCAACACTCTCCGCGCTTACGTCTTTGTTTTTGTTACGTTCGCATTCTCGAGGAGTTCGAATCCCGCGAGCGGACCCAAGATGTTTTTCGGAAATGCTGTTTTTCTTCATCCCTTGGATCACCAGATTTCGTTGGCCAGTCAGTTCCGGAGGTCTTCATTCCACAGTCCGCGGCATCACCGAAACCTTACTCGCTGTCACGCTGCAGCGCCGCTTCCCGAACCCGCTTCTGATCAATGTCCTGGGCGGCTAGGTTCTTTCACAGCTGTTTCAGCGGGAAGTGGCAGCGCACCACCTGCCCCGTGCCTGAGGCATCCGGCTGCGGCACGCTGGTATGGCAGATATCGCCTGCTCTCGCGCAGCGCGGGTTGAATTCGCAGCCCGATGGACGCTCGCGCAGGCTTGTGATTTCGCCGGTCAGGACCGGCCCCGAGCGGCGCTTTGTCGGATCAGGATTAGGCTGGGCGCCGATCAGGGCTGCCGTATAGGGATGCTTTGGCGCAGCGAAGATCGCAGGTGTCGGCCCCTCTTCGACGACACGCCCCATATACATGATGGCCGTCCGGTCGCTGACATGGCGCACGACGGCAAGATTATGCGTGATGATCATGTATGTGAGGCCGAGCTCCGACTGGAGCCTGCCCAGAAGATTGAGAATTTCGCCCTGCACCGAGACATCAAGGCCAGCTGTCGGCTCATCTGCGATGATGAGCTTCGGATTAAGCGCGATGGCGCGCGCCAAACCCACGCGGCGCGCCTGTCCGCCTGAAAGCTGATGCGGATAGCGCCCCGCGAAATCCGCCGGTAGTCCCACTAATGCTAGAAGCCGCTTTGCCTCGGCGCCAAGGTCCTTCTCTTTCAACCCGTGAACGATGAAGGGTTCGATGATGAGCGATTTCACCGTGCGGCGTGGCGACAGGCTCGACACCGGATCCTGGAACATCATGGCGACGTCGCGGTGATAGGCGCGGCCGGGATGGATGCCAGACGCGAAGGGATCGTTGCCTTCAAAGCGGATCGTGCCTGACGAGAACGGCGTGAGCCCCACTATGGCGCGCGCCAGTGTCGACTTGCCGGAACCGCTTTCACCGACAATTGCCAGTGTCGTTCCGCTTTTGATCGTCAGCGATACATCGATCACCGCTTCCACGAAACGACTCCGGAGCCCCGCGAGGGCGGCCTTCATCCGGCCGGCAATCGCATAGTGCACACTAAGATTGCAAACCTCGAGCAGGTTCATTGCTGTGGGCCCGCCTTGGCGAAGTGACAGCGCGCGAAATGCCCTGGCTCCGTCTCCACCATCGGCGGCGCTTCTACAGCGCAGATATCGCGCGCCCAGGAACAGCGAGTCGCAAAAATACAGCCTTTCGGAATGGCTGCCAGGTTTGGAACGTCTCCGGCTATCACAGGCAATTCGCGCGTCGCCTCCGGTATACGTGCGGGATCGCAGGCGATAAGAGCCCGAGTATAGGGATGGCGCGGATTGGCAAAGATATCAGCAATCAAGCCCTGCTCTACCAATTCGCCGGCATAAAGCACGACGACGCGGTCGCAGATTTCGGCTACCGCACCGAGATTATGAGAGATAAAAAGAATCGAACAGCCGATCTCGTCGCGAAGCTCACGCAAAAGATACAAGATCTGCGATTCCAGCGTTACGTCGAGCGCCGTCGTCACCTCATCGGCCACCAGCACCTCTGGCTTCTGCATCATGCCCATGGCAATGGCAATGCGCTGGCGCATGCCGCCGGAAAACTGGAAAATGTAATTGTCGAGTTGTTGTGCGGCATCGGGGATTCCCACCCGCGCCAGTGCCTCCGCCGCCTTGCGCCGCTTCACCTCCGTCCCGCTTTCCCTGTCATGGTGCTGGATATCGAGCATCTGCTGGCCGACGGTCCGAACCGGATTAAGCGATGTCATCGGGTCCTGAAACACCATCGCGATCCGCTTGCCGCGGATAGATCGCATCGCGTCTTCGTCGAGTGTCAGGAGGTCGCGGCCATCGAAAATGACCTGACCAGACAGGATCCGTGCATTTGCAGCCAGCAGTCCTATGACGGCCAAAGCCAGGGTCGACTTGCCGGAGCCGCTCTCACCGACAATCCCGACAATCTCGCGCTGCGGCACGCTCAGCGTGACATTGCGGAGTGCGCGAACCGGTGCGCCTCCGGTCTCGAAGATCAGCGAGAAATCCTCAATTTCTAGCACTCTACCGGTCAAATCACCCGCCTCAACTTTGGATCGAGATTGTCGCGCAGGGATTCCCCCAGGAAAGTGAAGCCCAGCGTGGTGATGATGAGGGGAATGCCGCCTGCTATCACGATCCAGGGTGCCGTGCGGATGAGACCAAAGCCTTCTTGCAGGATGCGGCCCCAGCTTGGCGCCGGCGGCGGAATGCCCATGCCCAGATAGGTGAGACCCGCTTCGAGCGCCACGACAGAGGGAATGTCCATGCTGGCGACGATCAGCAAAGGGCCGATCACATTCGGCAGCAGATGCACGAATATGATGCGGATTTTCGAGGCGCCGAGCGATTCGATGGCCTGGACGTATTCCGAGTTCTTGAGCGTGAGCGTCGCGGTGCGCGTCAGCCTCGCATAGGCCGGCGTCTGGATGACGATGACCACCAGCGTCAGGGTTGAGATGCTGGCACCCAGAAGCGTAATGACGGTGAGGCCCAACACCACGGTGGGAAAGGAGTAAATCGAATCGAAAATCAGCATCAGCGAGTTGTCGAGCCAGCGCGGACCGTAGCCTGCAATGAGGCCAAGAACGAGGCCGATGCCAAGTGCCGTGGCAATGGTGGTGACGCCGACGGTGAGCGCGATGCGGCTTCCCGCTATGATGCGCGAAAAAACATCGCGGCCGAGATTATCGGTTCCCATCCAGTGAACGAGCGATGGTGGCTGAAACTTGTTGGGCACGTTGATCTTGAGGGGATCGAAAGGTGTTATCCACGGTGCGAATACACCACAGAACACGACGAGTAATACGAGCGCAAGACCGATGGCACCCATCGGATCATGACGGATGCGCCGCAGCAAAGCTGGACCCATGCCGGGGGCGAGTTTCTTTGCTTCAGAGCGTGGCACGGACACGAGGGTCAAGACAGGCCACCAGGAGATCTGCCAAGGGCATCGTCAGCGCAAAGAGGAATACCGTGGTCAGCACACCGCCCTGCACCACCGGAAAGTTTCGCATGCTGGCGGCATCGACGATCAGCTTGCCGATGCCGGGGCGCGCGAAGATCGCCTCGACGAAGACCGCGCTCGACAGCAATCCGCCCACCGCCACCGCCAGCAGCGTGATCGTCGGCAAGATGGCGATCCGCAAGGCATATGACTTGATGATCTGGAATTCAGTGAGGCCAAAAGCCCTTGCGGTCCGGATATGGTTTTCACCCATCACTTCAAGCATCGAGGCCCGTACGATGCGCGACAGATATCCCACCCAGCCAAGCCCCAGAGCAAAGGCCGGCATCAGAAGATGGATGGCCTGATCCTTCCAGTCACCCTTGTCGCCCGCACCCAGCACAGGAAGCCAGCCAAGCTGTATCGAGAACAGCAGGACGGCATAGATTGCGACGACGAAGGACGGAATCGAGATGGTCGCAACCGATATTATGCCGGTCAAACGGTCCACGAAGGAATTCCGACGCACCGCCGAATAGCAGCCAAGCGGAATGCCGATCAGCATTGCCCAGCCGAGACCCGCTGCGATGAGCGTCAGCGTATAGGGCAAGTTTTCCATGACGATCTGGCTCACCGGCCGCTGGCTCCAGAGATCGGTGCCAAGATTGCCCTGCAGGAGCCGCCCAAAAAAGGTGCCGAGTTGCACGATGACCGGATCGTTCAGGCCAAGCTGCTCGGTGATCCTCGCCTTCATTTCTGCATTGGCGCGGGAACCCAGCATGATCGTTGCAGGATCGCCCGGAATGAGCTTCAGCGCAGTGAAAAGCATCACCATCGAGGTGATGAGAATCAGTATGGACAGTCCGATGCGCTGGATGGCGTAGAATAGCATGTCCTGCGAGTTGCTCTTTCAATCGAGGCGGGCCGGGTTGTCCCGGCCCGCTGTGACGTCACGCCTTCTTGAACCGCTCGACCAGAACCTCGCCGCCGGTATCGAAATCCGGGACGACCTTGTCGCTGTGAATGTAGTTCAGCGGGTCATGGGTAATCCAGACATAGGCGCCGATATCCTCCATGATCTCCTGCATACGGACATAGATGCCCTGCCGCTTGGCATTGTCCGGCTCGGACAGGCCCTTCGCAAAGAGTTCCTCAAACTCGGGGTCCGACCAGCGCTCCCAGTTCCAGACGCCGACCTGGCTTTTCACGAACCATTGCATGGTGTCGGAGGGATCGGGCGACGTGCGGAAGCGCATCCACCAGAGCTGCAGGCCTTTCCAGTCCTCACCCTTCGATTCAAGCCCCAGGTTCCAGAAGGGGCCCGGATCGACGGGCACGATCTCGCAGGTGATGCCGACATCGGCGAGGTTCGCCTGAACGATCTGAGCCGCCGTCACGCGGTAGGCTTCATTCAATGTCTTGAACTGCACGCTCAGCCCGCTCACACCAGCCTCCGCCAGAAGTGCGCGCGCCTCATCCGGATTGTAGCTGTATTTCGACGCCGTGCGGTTGCCGACGACGCCAAGCGGCACGACACCATGGGCAAGCGGTGCCGTTCCGCCATATGCCGCATCGAGGATCGACTTCACGTCGATTGCCCGCTGGATGGCCTTCCTCACCCGGATGTCCTTTAGCGTCTCGTGCTCGGTGTTCATGCCGATCCAGGTATAAAACGGGCCTGGCTGGTTCGAGAGCTTGGCGCCCGCCGGCATTTTCTCGAGATAGCGCGCCGCAGTCGCCGGCAACACATTGGTGATTGCCACCTCGCCGGCCTCGAAGGCGAGTTCAGCAGCGCTCGTGTCTTCCACGTTGATGAACTGCACTTCCGGGAAGACGGGCTTCGTGCCTTTCCAGTCCGGGTTGGCTTTCAGCACCAGCTTCTGTTTCGGCGTCCACTCGGCCAACATATAGGGGCCGCACTGGGCAGGCAGTTGCGTGGTGAATTTCTTGTCCGGTAGCGCCTCGACCTTCGACTTGGGAACAATCGTGCCGGATTCCGATGCGATGCCCACGAGGAATGTCGCGGCGAAGGGCGACTTTAGGACAACGACACCGTTGAGCTTGTCCTTGACGTCGACGCGGTCGAGCGTGGGGAAACGCGCGGCCCAGTCCGACTTCAGCATCCGCTCATAGGAATACTTGACGTCCTCGGCAGTGACTTCACCCGCCCCATCAGACCACATGAAGCCGGGCTTCAGCGTGAACGAGATGTTCAAGGGATCGTCCTGCGTGATCTTCTCGACATAATCCGAGGGTGCCCAGCCCCAGTTCCCGTCTGCCGCCCTGACCGGCACGGCAAGACGCGGCAAGCAGGCGAACTGGACCGTCGTCTCCGTACCGCCGATCATGAAGCCGGGATCAAGCACCTGGATATCCGACTCCATGCGGACTTTCAGGACATCACCCTCCTGGGCCAGCACCTGATCGGGCTTGATCCCCAGCACCGCAATGGCGCTCAGGAAAGCAGAACTGCGAAGAATATCACGGCGGTTGATCATTGGCTCCTCCTAGAGAAATCTTCTTGAATACTGATCGGTCAGGATAACGAAACGTTACAGTGGAATTTCAGACTGTACCTACTGGCCCATCCTGTCAAATGGCAGTTGGTCTCCGTTCAAGGCTACATGCAATCGCGCTTGAAAGAGCGCTTGAAGTCCCGGTTCATGAAAGGCTGTCCGTTGATGAAGGTGCGGACATGACTTTCCATGTGGAAGTGCGTGTTATCCGACGTGAGCGACACATCGGTTTCCGTCCGCGCGTCCCAGTTTCCGCGCCGGTAATGCACCGTCGTCGCCACCATCGAGTGCGGCGGCTCGCGCCCGTCGCGGCTCACGGAATAGTCCTTGAGCTTGGTGAGGCTGATCTCGGTTCCAATCTCGTTGATCTTGTAGGTCCCATCGTTGCGCTTGATGGTGAAATTCACGCGCTGGCTTTCAATGTCAAGGATGAGGTGCCGTGTCTCCGCACCCGGATCGCTGATGGTAAGCGGTGCGGGCGGCGATTTCTCAGGCGCAGAAAACTTCACCTTCGCAAGGCCCTTCTCGGATTTAAGAACTGGAAGCTCGATCCTGGAACGCGAGGGATCGACCGTCACCGTGGCAAGCTCGGGCGATGGCCAGGCGATCGGCCAGTAGTTGCTGGAGATCGCGAGGCGCAGAGCCGAGCCTGCAGGAACGGTCTCGGCAATCTCGTTCAATTCCACCGCCACATCATAAAACTGCTTCGGCTTCAGGGGCGTGGGCTTCTCATGGCTTTCGCGATGCGCAAGGTTAAGAAGGCCATAGGTTATGCGTTCCACCGTGCCATCTGCATGAATGGCGTTGAGGCGCACGGCCACCTGGGCCTGCGGCTTGTCTGCTGCGACGCGCAGGCGCACGTAGGTGCGGCCCACGATGGAGAGCGGCTTCTTCAGCACCGGCCCATCGAAGCAGATTGACTGCAGGTCATCCTCGCGCTGGTCGATTGCAAGTTCGGGCGCCACCTTGCCCAGAGCATAAGCGCACCACTCACCGGCATTCATGCCCGTCGAAAGGCTGGAGCAGATCGAGCGCGGTTTTGCCTTCGTCTTTGCCGCCGCAAGCTTTCCATCGCCGAGATGGATGGTTTCGGTCTTGATGTTCTTCGAAGGCCATTCGGTTAGGCCGATCCAGTGGCCCTTGCGCTGGTCGAAGTGCGGCTTCGGCGCCTCGCCCTCCTGCAGGAAGAGGCGCAGCGGCGGATCGCTTTCAACGCCGGTCTTCTTGCCCTTCAGCCAACGGTCCCACCAGCGCTTGCACTCCTGCAGGAAGCCGATGGCCGGCCCTGGGATGCCAACATGCGGATACTTATGTCCCCATGGACCAGCAATCCCCTTGGCTCCCGGCATGTTTTCAACCGAGCGGAATACAGCGGCCGTGTAGCCATCGACCCAGCCGCTGGCGTTCAGCACCGGCACTTCGATCTTGCTGTAGTCCTCGCAGACTGAGCCATGCTTCCAGTATGAATCGCGCCGCTGGTGTTCCATCCACAACATGGGATAGCAGTCCAGATTGTCGATGCGGTACTTCCACATCTCCTTCCAGCGGTCCTCGCCCACGATCTCGGGGTCGGGGGGCAGAGAACCGCAGGTGACGAAGTAGTCGCCCCAGTCCACCGTGTCGTTAAGAAGGCAGCCACCCATGTAGTGAACGTCATCCGCATATCGGTCCACGGTGGAACACAAAGACACGACGGCCTTCAGCGCGGGCGGCTTTCGGGCGGCCACCTGCAGTCCGTTGAACCCGCCCCAAGAAATGCCGATCATGCCGACGGAGCCCGTGCACCAGTCCTGCTCGGCAAGCCATGCGATGATCTCTAGAGCATCATCCTGCTCACGCTTGTGATACTCGTCCTGGATTAGCCCCTCGCTGTCGCCCGAGCCTGCGATATCGACACGCGCGACACCATAGCCATTGGCCGCAAACCAATAATGCGTCTCGTCATCCCGGGGCCTCGTACCATCGCGGCGGCGATAAGGAATGTATTCGAGGATCGCGGGAACCGGTCGCTCGGCCTTGTCCTTCGGCAGCAGAAGGCGGGCGGCCAGTTTCCGTCCATCCCTCATCGGGATCCAAACAATCTCGATGTTCTCAACCAGATCGCGGCATTCGATGATGTTCACGGACTTGCTGGCCATGTTGCCTCCCGTTGAATTTGGTGGTCATCTAAGACCCGCATTCCGAAACTGTCAACGCGAGGTCCCATGACATTCTGGCAATTTAATTCTGCGGCGGAGCTACGCGGAGACTGGTTCTTCCCCACGGAGACGCGTTTCGGTGGCGGCCGCATCTCGGAGCTCGCTGGCATTCTCGACCAGCACGGCATCAAAAGGCCTCTGATCGTCACCGACCGTGGCCTGAAGTCAACACCGATCCCGGAATGTATTTTGTCGCTCGCCAAGGCGTCAACAACGGCGTTGCTCTGGGCCGGAGCGGACCAGAACCCCACCGGACAGCAGGTCACGGAAGGTGTCACGGCTTTCCATGACCACAAGGCCGACGGCGTCATCGCGCTTGGCGGCGGCAGCGGGCTGGACTGCGGCAAGTCGGTGGCGCTCCTGGCTGGGTGCGGTGGCGACCTCTGGCGCTTCGCCTATCCGAGGAGCCTCGAAACACAGGCTGAGCGCTCAAGCGTGCCGATCATCGCCATTCCAACGACTGCGGGCACCGGTGCCGAGGTGGAAGCCAGCGGCATCATCACCGACACCTCGAAACCGGTGAAGGCCGGAATCGTCAATCTCTCGATGATGCCGCGCGTCGTCATCGCTGACCCGGAACTGACCCTATCATTACCACAGAACCTGACGGCATGGACCGGCATGGACGCACTGTCACATAATCTCGAGGCGGTGCTGGTCAAGCAGTTCCACCCGATGGCCGATGCCATCGGCGCGGTGGGCGTCAGAATGTGCCATGACTGGCTACCGCGTGCGGTGAACCACGGCGACGACATCGTTGCTAGGTCCTACATGATGGCGGCAGCGATCATGGGCGCCACGTCCTTCGTGAAAGGCCTCGGTGCCATGCATGCGCTGAGCCACGCCATCGGCGCCCTGGTCGGCACCCAGCATGGCCTGACGAATGCCGTGCTCATGCCATACGTACTGCAGTTCAACCGCACAGCAATCGAAACGCCCGTGGCGGCACTGGCGCGGTACATGGAGCTTGAGCCCAGCTTCGATGCCTATCTTTCCGCCGTATTAGACCTGTCGGAGCGCGTCGGCATCCCGAAGCGCATAACCGACATCGGCGTCGCGCGGCAGGATTTCGAAAGGCTCGCGGTCATGGCACTGCCGGACTTCAACGCGGGCTGCAATCCCCGCGCGCTCGATGTGGCCGGCCTCGTCTCGATCCTCGAATCCGCAAGCTAAACGTGATCGCGTGGAACGGTGAGCGACCAGGTTTCCGTCTTCACCGCTTCCTCGCCTTCGCGCGCTTCAAGCCGCGCGTTCAACAAGAAGTCCGTGGCAGTGGATGACAAGGCAATATCCGTCACCAGCGTCGCGCCCCAGCTGCCCCGACGATAACGCCGCACGTAATGGGTCTCTAGTCTGGCGGAGAGCGGGTCGTCTGACTTGATGGTGTAGCGGTATTCCGTGTGCGTGCCGAGTTCCAGATCGATGCCGTTGATCCGATGCCAGCCATCGCTGTTGATGCGCTCCAGCACGGTTGTATTAGTCATGGCGTCGTAGTGAACGGTCCAGCTGTTGTGGCCCGGCTCGATTTCGGTTTGAGCGAGCGGTGCCGCTGACTCCGGCTCCGCGAAAGGCTGCAGTGACTGGTCAATGTCCTTGCCCTGCCTCACAGGAAGAGACAGTTCGCTCGCCCTGCAATCCACGGTCAGCATATTGGCTTCGGGTGATGGCCAGACGATCGGCCAATAGGCGTTGGACAGTGAAAGCCTGATGCGATTTCCTCTGCCAAAGCTGTGTCCGATGTCGCAGAGATTCAACGATACGTCATAGGTTTTGCCGGGCACCATCGCTTCCGGCATTTCGTGACTATCCCTATGTGTGAGATTGAGAATGCCATAACTTACACGCGTCGAGGCCCCATCCGGAAAAACTTCGCACAGCGTGGCGGCAATCAGTGCATTGGGCTTGTCGCTGGAGATCTTCAGCGTCACACGGGGTGTGCCCAGCATATCGATGTCGCTTTCGAGCGGTGCGGTATCGAAGATCGCCTGCCCGCCTATTTCCTGCCGCTGGTCCAGCGGCTGGTCCGCCCACAAGCCATAGGGACACCACTTGCCCGCAGCCAATCCTGTGTTCTGTGGCGAGGATATCGTTGCACTGCCATACCCTTTCCCACCAAGCCGCCCGGGCGAAAGAGCGAACCTCAGCGGTTCTCCGCCGTGGCCCGGCCATGCCTGCTCAGCTACCCAGCGACCCGGTTTCATCTCATTGTAGGGATTTGGCCGCGCGGGCTCTTCGATCCACGCGCGCAGCATGGGGCCGTCCATCACTCGGGTGTCCTTGCCCTTCAACCAATGATCCCACCAACGCAGGCATTCCTGCAGGAAGCCGATCTGCGGACCGGGCTTTGCGAAATGCGGATACTTGTGAGCCCATGGGCCAATCAATCCCTTGCGCGGCCCTTTCAGATTGTCCAGCAGCCTTCCAATCGCGTTGGTATATCCATCTGACCATCCACCGACGGCATAGACCGGGCACTCGATCGCATCCCAGTTTTCGCAGACCGAGCCGTGCTTGTAGAAGGCATCGCGGCGTTGATGCGCCAACCAGTCAGCAAGCCAGAAGCCACTTTCATTAAGCCGCTTCATCCACAACTGCCGCCATGCATCGCCAACGACAGCGGGGTCCGGAGGTGCCGCATTCATCGAGAACATGGTGGAGCCCCAGCCAAGCTTGTCGAGTAGCAGCGCACCGCCCATGAAATGTATGTCATCGGCATAGCGGTCATCCGTCGAGCAGATCGAGATCACGGCCTTGAGCTGTCTTGGCCGTCTTGCCGCTACCTGTAGCCCGTTGAAGCCACCCCACGAGATTCCGATCATTCCCACGCTGCCGGAGCACCACGGCTGCGCCTCGAGCCAGGACAGAATGGTGATTGCATCGTCCTGCTCCTGCTTCAGGTATTCGCCATGGAGCACACCTTCGGAGTCGCCGGAACCGCGCATGTCGACGCGCACCGAGGCATAGCCGTAAGCTGCGAAGTACGGATGTGTCAGGGCATCGCGCTGTGCCGTACCATCGCGGCGGCGATACGGCAGGAATTCAAGAATGGCTGGCACAGGTGCCTTCTCCGATCCTACCGGACGCCAGATGCGTGCCGCAAGCAGTACACCATCAGCCGCAGGGATCCACACGTCATCGTACATGTCCACTACCGACGCCAAATGATCGACAACGCCCATTCAGGCCTCCTGTAACAAAACCACAACTGCACCCGCACTCCACGAACGGAGAGTTGCCTTCACGCTCCGTCAGCCGCGTATCCTGCCGCCATTGGCATCATGAAGCGTTTGCGCAACAACATGTGCAGGACACATTGCGCCTCCAACCTCAACTGTGAGTGACATCCCGTCAACAGCTAGTTCTGTCGGCACATAGCCCATCGCCATCGACTTGCCGGCATGATGGGCATAGCCGCCGGACGATACATACCCGACGCAGTCTCCATCCTTCAGGATCGCCTCGTCATTGACTACATCCCGGCCGTCGATGTCGATCACCAGCGTCACCAGTTTCTTCGCTGGCCCTTTCTCGCGCTCAGATGAAGCGGCCGTCTTGCCGATGAAGTCCTTGTTCCAGTCTATATACGCGTCCAGCCCACTTTCGGCGGCGGTGAAGTCGGGCCGGTAATCGAGCGTCCACACGCCCCAGTTCTTTTCGAGGCGAAGGCTCATCAGCGCCCGCGCGCCATAGAGTTTGAGGCCCAGTCCCTCACCTGCCTGTTCGATCTTCTCCCACAGCGCGATCTGGAACTGGGGTTCGCAATAGATCTCGTAACCGAGTTCGCCCGAGAAGGAGATACGCACGAGGATCACAGGTACGCCGCCTACAAAAGTCCTGCGAATATCCCTGAACTTGAGCGCGGAATTGCTCACATCCTCGCGAGTGATCCGAGAGAGCAGCGCGCGCGAATTCGGGCCGGACAATGCAAATCCGTGCCAATGATCCGTCACGTTGGCATAGGCAACGCCTGCCTCGGGCAAGTGCCGCTCGAACCAGCGGCGGTGCATTTCCTGCGCCGCACCGGATCCGAACAGCATGTAGTGCTCATCGCCGAGGCAGGCGACAGTCAGGTCTCCATAAAGCTTGCCCTTGGGTGTCAGCATCGGCGTGAGCGCCACGCGGCCCTGCTTGGGCATGCGGCCCGCCAGAACGTGGTTGAGGAAGGCTCTCGCTCCCGGTCCCTTGAATTCATGCTTGGCGAAGTTCGCGATCTCGATTGCACCCACCTTTTCCCGCACGGCCTTCACTTCGGCAGCCACATATTGATGCGAACGGTTGCGCTCGAAGGTAGGCGCCTCGTGCGCATCGTCTGGCCCGTTGGCAAACCACAGCGCGTGTTCGAGTCCGAAGGACGTTCCCATCACCGCGCCCCTCGATACCAGCCGGTCATACATCGCCGTCACCTTCTGGCGGCGGCCTTGCGGCAGCGTCTCGTTGGGGAACGTCATCACAAAGCGGCGCTGGTAGTTCTCGGAAGACTTCACCGTGCCCCAGTCCGGCGTCGCAAAATTGCCGAAGCGCGCGATGTCCATCGCCCAGACGTCGATCGAGGGTTCGCCATCCATCATCCATTCGGCCAGGCACATGCCAACGCCGCCGGCCTGGCAGAAGCCCGCCATTACACCCACTGCCGCCCAGTAGTTCTTCAGGCCCGGCACCGGCCCGATCATGGGGTTGCCGTCGGGCCCGAAGGTGAAGGGGCCATTCACCACCGTCTTGATGCCGGCGCGGCCAAGAGCGGGAATGCGCCCGAAGGCCAGTTCAAGCCTGTCCGCCACACGGTCGAGGTCGGGCGCCAGAAGTTCATGCCCGAAGTCCATGGGAGTTCCCTCTACCTTCCACGGTGTCGACTTCGGCTCATAGGTGCCGAGCAGCATGCCGGTCCGTTCCTGGCGGAAATAGATGTTGGCCTCGTAGTCGATGCCGGCCGGCAGCCTTTCGCCAGACTTCATGCGCTCGGCGATTTCCGGAATTTCTTCGGTGATGAGGTAGTGATGCTCCATCGGCTGCACGGGAAGATGGATGCCGGCCATCCTGCCCGCCTCTCGCGCCCACAGTCCGGCGGCGTTCACCACATGCTCGGCATTGATCGTGCCTTTGTCAGTGACGACATCCCACGTGCCGTCCTTCCTCTGCCGTGTTTCGATCACCGGTGTATGCGTATGATACGTGGCGCCGTGGACGCGGGCCGACTTGGCGTAGGCGTAGCAAACACCCGAGGGGTCCACATCGCCGTCAAGGGGGTCCCACAGCGCCGCGATATACTGGCTGGGATCGATCAGCGGATGGCGGCGCGCGGCTTCCTCGACGCTGATGAACTCCTGATCAAGCCCCATGTAGCGCGCCTTGGAACGCTCGCGCTTCAGATAATCGTGCCAGACTTCGTTGGACGCGAGATAGAACCCGCCGGTAGAATGCATGCCCACCGAATGGCCGGAGGTGGCTTCAATTTCCTTGTAAAGGTTGATCGTATAACCCTGCAGGCGCGAGATATTGGGATCCGAGCTGATGGTGTGGATCTGTCCAGCGGCATGCCAGCTCGATCCACTGGTGAGTTCGTTCCGTTCCAGCAAAACGACGTCCTTCCACCCGAACTTGGCCAGATGAAACAGGATTGAGCAGCCAACGACGCCGCCGCCGATGATTACGACGCGGGCGTAGGAGGAAAAAGCAGTATCTGACATGGGCGATCTTTCGTGAGGAATGGATTAGCTAAACGTGACAGGAGCCGGTCTCGGGAAGTTGTCGAATGCGTAAAGTAACAAGTGGCTGTGCGCTTAGGCCCTGTAATAGCCGACGCGCTCCGGCGTCAAAGGCTGACGCCCCAGGATCAAGTCGGCTGCCTTCTCTGCAATCATGAAGACGCAGGCGTTGATGTTGGCGCTGGGAACCGCCGGAATGACAGAGGCATCAACGATCCGCAGGCCGTCAACACCGCGGAACTTCAACTGCAGATCAACCACTGCGCGTTCATCTCCATCAGCTCCCATGCGGGCTGTTCCGCAAGGATGATAAGCAGATGATGCGTCCTCACGGATGAAGGCATCAAGTTCGGCATCGGTTTTGACCTTCTCCCCCGGAAGGTCCTCTCTCCTGTGGAACTCGCGAAATGCTGGCTGTCTCAGAACCTCTCGACCCATTTTCAGGCCTTGGCGCATCTCGTAACGGTCCCGTTCGGTGGCGAGATAGTTGGGGTCGATCAGGGGGGCTTCGCTTGGGTTGGCCGATCGAAGCCGGAGCGTTCCACGGCTCTCCGGACGCATGGGGCCTGCGCCAAGGCGGTAGCCATTGCGCGATGGGTTAGGGATCCAGTTGGCCCCGAAGAATATGGGGAAAAAGTGGAACTGGATGTTGGGGTGAGTAACGTCGGGATCAGTGCGCAGAAAAGCGCCCACGTGACATTGGTTCACCGCTGCAACACCGCCTTTCCAGCCGAACCACTGTATGCCCGCCCAGAGCATGAGGTGCGGCTTGAGGTACTTGTTCAGGGAGACGGCTTTGTCTGTCTCAACCTGAATATGAGCTTCGATGTGATCCTGCAGGTTTTCACCAAGCATCGGCGCATCGACGATAGTTGGAATCTCGTGCTGCTTAAGATGATCTGCGGGACCAATCCCGGAGAGCATCAGGATTTGGGGGGTGCTGAACACCCCGGTGGCCATGACCACCTCTGCAGAAGCGGCCACCTTAGAGATCAATCCACCTTTCGCAAACTCGACCCCGGTGGCCCTGCCCTTCTCAACGACCACCCTGGTGACTTTCACACCGGTCGCAATATCCAGGTTTCCCGGCGTTGGATGGGAGTGAAGATATGCACGAGACGAACTGTTCCGATATCCGCCTTTGACCGACATTTCGAAACGGCTGAAGCCTTCCTGCCGGCAGCCGTTCACATCATCAGTCAGGGCATAACCCGCTTCCTTACCCGCGGTTAGAAAGGCCGCGTTCAAAGGGTTCAGATCAATCTGGGTCTTGACCCCGACCATGCCTGAATTGCTGCGGAAGGCGTCAGAGTTGCCCTGCCTGCGCTCTAACTTTTTGAAATACGGCAGGCAGTCTGCAAACGACCAGCCGGTACAGCCTTCCACGGTCGCCCAGTTGTCGTAATCAAGCGGGTTGCCGCGGAGAAAGGTCATCCCATTGATTGATGACGAGCCGCCAAGCGCTTTTCCACGGGGCTGATCGATCTCACGGCCATTGAGGTGTTTCTGTGGGGTCGTCTTAAACCAGTAGTTATACTTGCTGGTAGGCTTGAATGCCGAGCGCAACCCGGCCGGCATCTGGAGTATCCATGAACGATCGTCACTTCCGTGCTCTACGAGGAGAACCGAATGCCTGCCGTCCTCACTTAGTCGACGAGCCAATACGCAGCCGGCGGTGCCCGCTCCCACGATAACGTAGTCGTATCGCTTCTCCACGCTGGTCCTCCAGTCCGCAACTTAAACCCAATATGATAACAGCCCCGATTAAAGAAAACTGGACAAAAACTTCGCCAGATCCCTAACCTAGGGTTATGAGTTTCTTTCGTAGGGTTATCTCCTCCCTTGATCCGCTGGTGTTCTTTGAGGCTGCGGCCAGGCACCAGAGCTACTCCCGCGCTGCCCGCGAGTTGAACGTTTCCCAGGTTGCGGTCAGCAAGCGCATTCGCAGACTGGAAGCCGAGGTTGGTAGGCCACTCTTCGTGAGGCAGGGCCGCACGATTGCCCTAACGGCAGAAGGCCACGTCTTCTCAGAGAGAATAAGATCTGGCTTGGCATTCCTTGAGGACGCAGTCCACGCCGCCCGCGCCACCTCCCCTCGGTCGCGCCAGGTCATTCAGGTGGCGGCAAACGAGAACATGAACTTCTTCTGGCTCGCGCCCCTGGTCCGCGACTTCCAGATGACAGGAAACGATCCGGTGATTTCCGTTGTTACCGCGAACAACGTCACGGACGTTGTTCGCACTGAAACTGACCTAGCGATATTCTACGGGAAGGCGCCGCCCGAGGGGTGGCATGCCGTTAAGTTGTTTGAAGAAATCATCGCCCCGGTTACCTCTCCTAGGTACAGAGCGATGCTCGAGCACGGAAGCCTAAAGGAGGTCACTCTCCTGGATTACCGTAAGGAATCCCCTGAATGGGTAAATTGGGAGACGCTTGCCACTTCGGGCTCATCATGCTGGTTTCCCCATTCCCTGACGCAGCAGTGCTCATCTTACATCCAGTCTGTCAGTCTGGCTCTTGAAGGAAAGGGGGTTGCTCTCGGTGTTCTCCCGATGCTGCGAAATGAACTCAAATCGGAAAAGCTTGTAGCTCTGACTCACACACCGATACGAACGGGTCATGGGTACTATCTCGCGACCACCACGGGCAGAATACCCCATCCGGCGGTCCTAGAACTTATCAGCTACCTTCAGGACCATGGGAAAAACTAGGTTCAGGACCGATGCGCTCACACGTTCTTCTCGGTCCGTCGTCAGATTGTAGATGTCTACGAGCTTGCGAGACATCCTGTTTCACGGCCCAATTGGACTGTAGAATATACTCAATCATCAAGAATGGGTCATCACAGAAATTGACGCCATGGCCCCGACCTCGCTAGGTGTCAGTATCGGGCTCGGCCATGGCGAAGGCATCGATTTCGATGTTCATACCAGGATAGGCGAGGACGGGAAGCGAAATGTCGGTCGTTGCCGGACCCGGCGCATCAAAGAAGGCCTGCCGGATTGCCATACCCTCGGCCAGCGCCTTAGATCCCGCCGGCCCCACATACATCGTGGTGAGCTTACAGATATCGCGGTAACCGGCCCCAAGTTCATGCAGGATGGAACCAATGTGAACCATCGCTTGAGCTGTCTGAGATCTTATGTCGAAAGGGTTCACCGCGCGGCCCTTAGTGTCGAGCGATACCTGGCCGCCTAGAAAGATCATGTCGTGGCACTTGAGGCCGTGCCAGTAAGGAAGGTCTACTGTCCAGTCCCAGAGGCTATCCGGCCATACTTGGCGGCGTGAGAGATGGGTGCCATCCTCGCCGAGCATCGCCACCACCTCAATCTTGATCTGCTGCCCAGCAAGCGCGTGGAGGGGAATAGGGATACCGGTCGCCGCCGGACCCGGCTCTTGAAAATTTGCCGCGCAGGCAATTGCCGCCGGTTCGAAATCCTCGGTCTTGCCCTGCCCGACATACCAGCGATTGATCTTGACCACATCTGCAAAACCAGCGCCAAAATGTGACAGCGCCACTCCTACTTGCCGCATGACCTGCCGGGTCTGCTCGATGATATCGCCAGGGTAGAGGAGTTTTCCGTCGGGTGTCACGGGGCTCTGGCCACTCACGAAGAGCATCTTCCCACAGCGCAATGCAGTGGAGAAGGCCTTGGGCAACGGAGAGAAATCACCCATTGTGAGGTGCTGACGTGGCAGACGGGCGGGCATGGCATAGGCCTCGATCTCCACCAAGGCTCCTTCAAAGGGGAGGTAGGAGACGGGGACGGCAGTCACTGCGGGATGAGCCTCCGCGGGAAGCAGAGCCGCCACCATGCTCAGGAATTTATCTTCATCAACGGAACCGTCATTCACGTAGAAGCACAGCAACTTCACTACATCGGCGAAACCGGACCCAAGTTCAGACAGCGCCCGGCCGATATTTGCAACGGCAGCCGAAACTTGCGTGGACAATGGCTCGGGGAACAGTTTACCTCCTGACGAGAGCGCCACCTGCCCGCTTACCCAGATCATATCGCCGCAGCGCACAGCCTGGGAATGGCTAGTAGGAATTGGCCACGTCCAATGCCCTCGTGGTGAAGCAGATGCCCTATTCATCATCCCTCGCTTACAGACGTCCCAGAATTGGTTCTGAACGAGATTGTCACTCCTACATCCAGCACTTGTCAACGCGGGGCTGGCCCAATGGCCGAATTAGCGCTGCCAGCAGCACTGAATGTAGAGGCCGTGTCTGGGCTTTAACTTATGCTGTCCTTCCTGGGCCAGAGAACCTTCAATTTCTCATCCCCCTGCCCCCACCTCTCGGCTTGACGCCACGCAGCCTCCTCCTCCGGCGGCATTCTCTTCGAAACGTAGCGCCACGCGAGAGGAAGCAGTGCCTTGCCCAGCCGGGCGCCGAACTCGATCCAGAAGGAGGGCCGCTGCGCCACGAGGAACGCCCCGGCCCCGAGGCCGAGGAGCACCACCACGACCGCAACGACCTCATGCCAGCTCATGCTCAGGCCACCTTCTTGTTGGGGATGGCCCAGACCAGTACTGGCGTGAAGAGGCCGATGATGGTCGCGATAGTGTCAGGGGTGGCCCAGGGCAGCTGCAACCCGGTGTAGGTCTGGACAATGAACAGGGTGCCCATGATGGCGGCGACCAGCGGCTTGGCGGAGTTGAACCGGAACGCAGCATCTTCTGCCTTTGCAAAATCCATCCTGCTGCCCACTCCTACTGGTCAGTCTCGTCAGCTAATCGTTATGAGTCCGGAGCCTATTCCGATGCCGCGCGCGCTTCCTTCCATCGGAGATGAAGGTTCGCACCAATGGTTGAAAAGGGTCGAGGTGGCAGCCGGGCGGGCTCAGCCTCTGTTGCAAAATGGCTCGTGACCTGGGTTTCCTGCCCCATCGCCAGTTCGGCCGCAGCAATACCTGCTAGTGGATTGACCGGGACAAAAGAGTCCGATTGAAGGTTCCCAACGGCTTGTTGACGTGCGAATCTGAAAGGATGCGCGATGGCATCAGTTTCACCGTTTCCGCCACCGACTGTCAGCGTTTGCGCGACATCGTATTGGCTCCCCTCA
>CAMDBX010000083.1 GCA_945889445.1 Rhizobium sp. Q54 | reverse complement strand
GACCTCACCTATGGCCAGTTCGCCGCCGTGGTGGAGGACAGTTTCGCGGCGCTCCGCACCCGTGGCCTTGCCCGCAACGACAAGCTTGCCATCGTGCTGCCCAACGGCCCGGACATGGCGGCCGCTTTCGTCGCCACCGCATGCGTCGTCACTGCGGCGCCGCTGAACCCCGCCTACCGTGAGGACGAGTTCCATTTTTACATGGATGACCTGAAGGCGAAGGCGCTGCTGGTGGAGGAGGGGAGCACATCCCCGGCCATCGCCGCGGCGAAGCGATTGGCGATCCCGGTGCTGACGCTGGTTCCGAAGCCTGAGGCGGGCGCCTTCACCATTTCGGGCGATGCCGTCGCCCCGCCGTCCGTCCAGGGTTATGCCGAAGAGGGTGACGTGGCCCTCGTGCTGCACACGTCCGGAACCACCTCGCGCCCCAAGATCGTGCCCCTGACGCATGCCAACCTGCTCGCCTCCGCCAGCAACATCCGCAACACGCTGCAGCTCACGGAAGCCGACCGTTGCCTCAACATCATGCCGCTGTTCCACATTCACGGTCTGATGGCGGCGGTGCTGGCCACACTCACGGCGGGCGCATCCGTCTTCGCCACGTCGGGCTTCAACGCGCTCAAATTCTTCGGGCAACTGGAAGAGGCGAAGCCCAGCTGGGTGACGGCGGTGCCCACCATGCACCAGGCGATCCTTCAGCGTGCTGAGCGCAACGGCGAGATCATCAAGTCCAACCCGCTGCGCTTCATCCGCTCGAGCTCCGCTTCCCTTCCGGTGCCGGTGTTCCATGCGCTGGAAGAAGCCTTCGGCTGCCCCGTCATCGAAGCCTATGCGATGACCGAGAACGCCCACCAGATGACGTCGAACCAGCTGCCGCCGGGCCAGCGCAAGCCCGGCTTCGTCGGCTGTGCCGCTGGCCCCGATGTGGCCGTCATGTCGCCCGACGGGCGCCTGCTGTCGTCCGGCGAGGAGGGCGAGGTGGTGACGCGCGGGCCCAACGTGACGCCCGGCTACGAGAACAACCCGAAGGCCAACGAGGCGGGCTTCGCCTTTGGCTGGTTCCACACCGGCGACCAGGGCTTCATGGACGAGGACGGCTATCTCAAGATCACCGGGCGGTTGAAGGAGATCATCAACCGAGGTGGCGAGAAGATCGCACCCATGGAAGTGGACGAGGTGCTGATGGAGCATGAGGCGGTGGCGCAGGTCGTCACCTTCGCCATGCCGCATGACAAGCTGGGCGAGGAGGTTGCCGCGGCAGTGGTGCTGCGCGAAGGCAAGACGGTGACCGAGCGCGCGCTGCAGGACTTCGCCAATGGCAAGCTCGCGGCCTTCAAGGTGCCGAAGAAGATCGTGATCCTCGAGGAAATCCCCAAGGGCGCCACCGGCAAGCTGCAGCGCATCGGGCTCGCCCATAAGCTGGGTCTGGCATGACCAGGATCTGCGTCTTCGGGGCGGGCGCCATCGGCGGCTATGTCGGTGGCCGCCTCGCCATGAAGGGCGAGGCCGATGTCTCGCTCGTGGCGCGGGGTGCCCACCTCGCAGCGATGCAGGCCAATGGCCTCACCCTGAAGCAGGGCGGCGAGACGCATGTGGTGCACCCGAAAGTCACCGATGACCCCAGGCAGCTGGGCCCGCAGGACTTCATCATCCTTACGCTGAAGGCGCATGGCATTGCCGGAGTCATGGACCAGATGATGCCGCTGATCGGCAAGGACACCGCGATCCTCTTTGCCCAGAACGGAATCCCATGGTGGTACTTCCATGGCATTGGCGGCCCGCGGGAGGGCACCAGGCTCGAAAGCGTCGATCCCGGTGGCGTGATCTGGGATCGCATCGGGCCCGACCGCGCGCTTGGCACCGTCGTCTGGCAGGCGGCCGAGATCGAGGCGCCGGGCGTCATCGCGCATCACTATGGTGACCGCATGCCTGTTGGCGAGCCCACTGGCGAGAAGACAGAGCGCGTGCAGCTCCTGAGCCGCCTTCTCACCAGTGCGGGCGTGAAGAGCCAGGTGAAGCCCAACCTCCGCAACGAGATCTGGCTCAAGCTGTGGGGCAACCTCAGCTTCAACCCGGTGAGTTTGCTTACGCAAGGGACGCTGGTCGACCTCGCCACCGACCCCGGCACCCGCCGCGTCATCCGCACCATGATGGAGGAGGCCCGCGCCGTGGGCGAGGCGCTCGGCGTCAGCTTCGCGGTCGATGCCGACGAGCGGATGAACATGGCGGCCAAAGTGGGCGCCCACCGCACCTCCATGTTGCAGGATGTGGAGGCCGGACGCCCCACCGAGCTCGATGCGCTGCTGGGCGCCGTCATCGAACTCGGGCAGATCGTGCAAATCAGCACGCCGAGCTTGCAATTGATCTATGATCTCTGCAAATTCCGCATTCGACACGCTTAAGACGTTTTCCGGAAGACAAGGACGGTCGCCATGCGCCTCGACAATGAAAAGCCCGACTATGACTCGATCGAGGACCGGCGTGGCCAGGGCGGCGGCATGGGTTTTCCGGGCGGCGGCCGCGGCGGGCGGGGCGTCAACATCCCCATCGGCATGGGCCGCGGCGGCTTCAGCTTCAAGACCATCATCTTCCTGGTCATCGTCTATTTCTTCGTGAAGTTCGTGTTCGGCCTCGACCTGCTGCAGGTGCTGAACGGCGGCGGCATGTCCGTGCCGGGAACCGGACAGGACAGCCAGATCACGCTGCCTGACAAGCGCACCGAGGTGACGGACGCCAGCGGCGGCGGCCTGCAGAACCCGAACGTGCCCTCGGCCAACTCCGACGCCGGCAAGGAATTTGTGGCCCGCGTGCTCGGTTCCAACAACCGCGTCTGGGGCGAGATCCTCGGCAGCAACTACCAGAAGCCGAAGCTCGTGCTGTTTTCGGGCTTCGTGCAGTCAGCCTGCGGCAGCGCCCAGGCCGCCATGGGCCCGTTCTATTGCCCGGCCGACCAGAAGGTCTACATCGACCTCTCCTTCTACCAGGACATGAAGAACAAGCTCGGCGCACCGGGCGATTTCGCCCAGGCCTATGTGATCGCGCATGAGGTTGGCCACCATGTGCAGAACCTGCTCGGCATCGCCGACAAGGTCACCCAGGCCCGCATGCGCGCCTCCAAGGCCGATGCCAACGCGCTGTCGGTGCGCATGGAACTCCAGGCCGACTGCTTCTCCGGCATCTGGGCGCAGGAGGCCAATGCCTCCGCCAAGATCCTTGAGGACGGGGACATCGAGGAAGGCCTCAACGCAGCGGCTGCCATCGGCGACGACCGCCTCCAGAAGCGCTCGCAGGGCTACGTGGTGCCGGAATCCTTCACGCACGGCACTTCCGCGCAGCGTGTGGACTGGTTCAAGAAGGGCCTCAACGCCCAGAGCCTGAAGGATTGTGACACCTTCTCCGCCAGCAACCTCTAACTTCGCCCATCTGCCTATTTTTTGACCGAAATCAAGGTTTGGCGGCAGGATGCTCCCTATTCATTCGCGTGAGTGATGAACTCGCGACGATATGGAGGGAAAAGCGATGAAGAAGATTCTCTGTGCGACCGATGGCACGGCCCACTCGGCCCATGCCGTGGAACTGTCCGCTGAAATGGCCAAGAAGCTGGGCGCGCATCTGTCGATCTGCGTGGTCAACGTGGCCAATGGCGGAAGCCGCGGGCCGCTGATCTACAGCATGGAAGACGACCAGGTGAAGAAGGTGCTGGACGCCGCCGCCGCCGTTGCCAAGAAGCATGGCGTGGCCAGCGTCGACGAACTGGCCCTCAGGAGCCGCGAGGCCGCTTCGGCCATCGTTCAGTATGCTGAAGAAAACGGCTACGACCAGATCGTCGTCGGCACCGGCGACAAGCGTGGCGTCTCGCGCCTCGTGCTGGGCTCCGTCGCGTCGGATGTCGCCGGCCGTGCCCATTGCAGCGTGCTGGTCGCCCGCTGATCCAGCCATAGGCTCACTTGTGCATCTCCCTGGCTTGGCGCAAAAAGCTTCAAGCCAGGGAGATTTCTTTACGTGACTGACGACAGGACGATCCTGCGCGGCCTCTTCAATGCCGCGGTCGAAGCCGCCAACCCCGTGAAGGCGGTTGTGCGCAACCTTCCCCCAAGCCCCAGGGGCCGCACCGTGGTGATCGCGGTGGGCAAGGCCGCCGTGCCGATGGCCAAGGCGGTGGAAGACAATTGGGACGGACCACTGGAAGGCCTCGTCATCGCGCCCCACGGCTACACCCACAATCTGCAGCGTCTGCGCCTCATCCACGGCAGCCACCCCGTGCCGGACAAGACCAGCCTCGCCGCCGCCGAGCAGGCGCTGGCGCTGGCGTCCACGCTGGGCCCCGACGATCTTCTCATTGCGCTCATCTCCGGCGGCGCCTCGGCGCTGATGTCGAAGCCGGTGCCGGGCATCTCGATCGAGGAGAAGTTCGGACTGGTGAAGGCGGTGCTCAAATGCGGCGCCAACATCGGCGAGTTGAACTGCGTCAGAAAGCAGGTCTCCGCCATCAAGGGCGGCAGGCTGGCGCGTGCCGCGGGCCGCGCCAGCATCTGGACGCTGGCGCTCTCGGATGTGCCGGGTGATGATCCCGCCATCATCGGCTCCGGCCCCACCGTGGCCGATCCCACCCGCAAGAAGGATGCGCTCGCCATCCTCGCGCGCTACGGCGTGCCGGTGCCGCATGCCATTGAAGCGTGGTTGAAAAGCCCTGATGAGGACCGCGCCATCCACAGCGCCCACACCGAAACCCGCGTCATCGTCTCACCCCATGAATCCTTCCGCGCGGTGCGCAGCAAGGCAGAGGCGCAGGGCCTCAACGTGCTCTATCTGGGCGACCGCATCGAGGGCGAGGCGCGCGAGGTGGCGAAGGTCCACGCCGCGATCGCGCTCGAAATCGCCGATCGCGACGCACCTGTGCAGAAGCCCTGCCTGCTGCTGTCGGGCGGCGAAACAGGCGTCACCGTCAGGGGCAAGGGCAGGGGCGGGCGGAACGTGGAGTTCCTGCTGGCGCTGGCCATCGCGCTGGGTGGCGACAAACGCATCACCGCACTCGCGGCGGATACGGACGGCATCGACGGCATGGAGCAGATCGCCGGCGCGGTGATCGATCCCACCAGTCTCGACCGTGCAAGAGCACTCGGCCTCGATCCCATGACTTTCCTCGAGAACAATGATGCACATTCACTGTTCGAGCGCTTGGGCGACCAGGTGGTCACCGGTCCCACCCACACCAACGTCAACGACTTCCGCGGCATCCTGATCAGGTAATCCGTGGCCAAGAGCGAACCCGCACTGATTGCCATTGCCTACCGCTATTTCATGGCGGTGGCGGAACTGGGCTCGGTACGCGCCGCCGCACAGGATTTGAACGTCGCGGCGTCGGCCATCAGCCGCCAGCTGATCCAGCTGGAGGCCGCACTCGGCAATCGCCTGTTCGACCGCTCAGGGCGCGGCCTCAAGCTGGCACCCGCGGGCGAGATCCTGCTGCGCGGGCTCAGGCGCGCCGCGCAGGGCCATGAGAACACGCTCGACGAACTCTCGGCACTGCGCAAGCTGACGCGCGGATTGCTGCGCATCGCCACGGTGGAGAGCGTCTCGGCCTCGGTCCTGCCAGACATGCTGGAGCATTTCATGCGCAGCTATCCCGGCATCCAGGTGTCCGTCACGGTTGCTGGCTCCGAGGCCGTCACGCAGATGGTGCGCGAGCACCAGGCAGAGCTCGGCTTCACCTTCAACCCACCCTCGCTCGATGGGCTGGAGGCACTGGCCTCGCGCGACCTCGACCTCGGCGCCATCATGTCGCCCAGCCATCCGCTGGCAAAGGCGAAGAAACTGTCGCTGGCCGAATGCGCCGATCATCCGCTCGCCTGGCCCTCGCCCGGCCTCAGCCTGCGGGCGATCCTCGATGCCATCCCGGCGGCACGCAAGCTGAGGCCCGCCTTCGAGTGCAACTCGCTCCGCCTCATGGCCTCGCTCAGCCGCCGCGGCAGCTGCATCGCCTTCCAGACGGTGATCGGCATCGAGCGCGAGATCGCCGCCGGAACGCTGGTCTTCGTGCCGCTGTCCGACAAGCGCCTGCCGGTGGACCGGCTGCGCCTGGTGGCCCGCAGCGGGGCCGGTGCCCGGCCCACGGTTGAGGCGTTTCTGGAGATCGTGGAGCACTACCTCCGCAAGCTCTGAACGCTGCGCAAAATGCGCACGGTCCGTCGCCTTTATTCTGCTTTTGCGAACGCGCGCTGCATGATAGCTTTTTCGGTAATTCGGGCCACCAGAGCCTGAAACAAGGGGATGCGAGGAGCGCAAGCGACATGGGCCGCCTGACGACGCATGTATTGGACACCGCCTCGGGCAAGCCCGCGGCAGGGCTGAAGATCGAACTGTTCCGGCAGGGCGAAACCGCCCCATTCAAGACCATCCACACCAATGCCGATGGTCGTGCCGATGGCCCCATTCTGGAAGGCGCGGATTTCGCCGCCGGCCAGTATGAGCTGCGCTTTCACGCCGGGGCCTATCTGCGTGCCATTGGAACGAAACTGACCGAGCCCGCCTTTCTGGACGTCATTCCCATCCGCTTCGGCATCGCGGATGCATCGGCGCATTATCACGTGCCGCTGCTGCTTTCGCCCTATGGCTATTCCACCTACCGAGGGAGCTGATCCCAAGTGACCACCCGTGCCTCCATCCGCTTCCTGCGCCGCGGCCGGATCGTGGAACTGTCCCACGTGCCGCCCATGCGCAGCGTGCTCGACTGGCTGCGCCTCGATGAGCGCGCGCGCGGCACCAAGGAAGGCTGCAACGAGGGCGACTGCGGCGCCTGCACCGTGGCGCTGGGCACATTGAAGAACGGCAAGCTGGTCTACGAACCCGTCAACGCCTGTATCCTTCTGGTCGGCCAGCTCGACGGCAAGGAACTGATTACCGTCGATGACCTCGCCGATGGCGAAACGCTTCATCCGGTGCAGCAGGCGCTGGTGGATACCCACGGCTCGCAATGCGGCTTCTGCACGCCGGGCTTCGTCATGTCGCTGTTCACCCTCTACCAGCAGGGCGGTGCGCCCACGCGTGACGAGATCGCCACCCACATCGCCGGCAACCTCTGCCGCTGCACCGGCTATCGCCCGATCATCGAAGCCGCGCAGCTGAGCTGCAGCGGCAAGGCGGCGGACCGTTGGGCCAAGGGCGCCAAGGAAGCCACTCGCCAGCTCGCCGCGCTGGATGATGGCGCAGACGTCTTCGTCGGCACGCCCGAAAGCTTCATCGCGCGGCCCGCGCAGGCCGCGACGCTGGCACGGCTCGCGGCGGAAAATCCCGACGCCACCATCGTCTCCGGCGCCACCGACGTTGGCTTGTGGATCACCAAGCAGATGCGCCAGCTGCCGAAGATCATCCTCACCGGCGGCGTGAAGGAATTGCACGCCGTCGAGTCCGGCAAGGACCGCGTCACACTCGGCGCGGCGGCAACCTATGCGGAGGCGACACCGGCACTCGCATCCATCGACGCCGATGTTGCGGAAGTAATGCGTCGCCTTGGTTCCACGCAGGTGCGCGCCTCCGGCACGGTTGGCGGCAACATCGCCAATGGCTCGCCTATCGGCGACATGCCGCCGATGCTCATCGCACTCGGCGCCACCCTCACGCTGCGCCACGGCGCCGTCGAACGGTCGCTCCCGCTCGAAAACTTCTCCATCGCCTATGGCCGCCAGGACCGGAAGCCGGGCGAGCTGGTCTGGCGCATCGACGTGCCGAAGCTCAGGCGCAACGAAGCCTTCCGCGCCTACAAGATTTCCAAGCGCTTCGACCAGGACATCTCTGCCGTCATGGCCGGATTCAAGTTCACGCTGGATGGCCGCACCATCTCATCCGCTCGCATTGCCTTCGGCGGCATGGCGGCAACGCCGAAGCGGGGTGCCGCTACGGAGGCAGCCCTGCAGGGCGTCTCGCTCGACCAGCCCGCATCATGGGCAACCGCTATCGACTCGCTGGCGAAAGATTTCCAGCCGATCTCCGACATGCGCGCCTCCGCCGCCTATCGTATCGACGTGGCGCAAGGCCTGCTGAAGAAGGCGCTGATGGAAGTGGCGGGTGCTGCCAACACCCGCGTGCTGGCCCATCGCAAGGCGGTGGCGTGATGGCCGTGGCCCGCCGCAGCATCGAGACCAAGACTGTCGGCAAGACGCTGGCCCACGACAGCGCGCCGCTGCATGTGCAGGGTTCCGCCACCTACATCGACTACATGCGCGAGCCCGAGGGTCTCGTCCACGTCTATCCCGGCTTCGCCAAGGACGGCGCGCTGGGCAAGATCAAGACGCTCGACCTCTCGGCGGTGAAATCCGCTCCGGGCGTGATCGCGGTCTTCACCGCGAAGGACATTCCGGGCCTCAACGACTGCGCGCCGGTGTTCGGCGGCGACCCGATCCTCGCCGATGGCAGCATCATGTTCCACGGCCAGGTGATCTTCGCGGTGGTCGCTGACACGCGCGAGGCCGCGCGCCGCGCCGCCAAGCTGGCGAAGATCGAGATCGCGGCGGAAAAACCCGCCGTGACGATCGAGGACGCGCTGGCCGCGAAGACCAAGGACGTGGGCGATCCTTATCAGTTCCTTCGCCGCGATCCGGCGAAGGCCATCGCATCAGCCAAGAACAGCGTCTCGGAAAGCTTTCGCATCGGCGGACAGGAGCATTTCTACCTCGAAGGGCAGGTGAGCCTCGCCGTGCCGGAGGAGCATGGTGCGGTCACCGTGCATTGCTCCACGCAACACCCTTCGGAGGTCCAGCACCTTGTCGCCCACATGCTGCATGTGCAGGCCTCCATGGTGACGGTCGAATGCCGCCGCATGGGCGGCGCCTTCGGCGGCAAGGAAAGCCAGGCCGCGCAGTGGGCCTGCCTCGCCGCACTCGCCGCGCGCCTCCTTGGTCGCCTCGCCAAATGCCGCCTCGACCGCGACGAGGACATGATGCTGACCGGCAAGCGCCATGATTTCCGCGTCGACTACACGGCAGGCTTCGACGGCAAGGGTCGCGTCACCGGTGTTGATGTCGATTTTCTCGCCCGCTGCGGCTATTCGGCGGATCTTTCCAATGCCATCTGCGACCGCACCATGTTCCATGCGGATAATGCCTATTTCTATCCCGCCGCGCGCATCGCCACGCGCAGGCTTCGCACCAACACTGTCTCCAACACCGCCTTCCGCGGCTTCGGTGGCCCGCAGGGCATGCTGTTTGCCGAACGCCTGATGGAGGTGATCGCCAGCCGCACGGGCCAGGACCCGCTCGACGTGCGCAAGGCCAATCTCTACGGCGTCAAGGGCAGCGTCACGCCCTATGGCATGAAGGTCGAGGACAACATCGCGCCCGAGATCATCGAAGAGCTCGAGACGTCTTCCGACTATCGCGCACGACGCAAAAAGATCGCCCGCTTCAACGCGAAGAATGCGGTGCTGAAGAAGGGCATCTCGCTCACGCCGGTCAAGTTCGGCATCTCCTTCACGCTCACCTACCTCAACCAGGCGGGCGCACTGGTGCATGTCTATACCGATGGCTCGGTGCACCTGAACCACGGCGGCACCGAGATGGGGCAGGGCCTCTACACCAAGGTGGCGCAGGTGGTGGCGGAGGAGTTCGGCATCGCCGCCTCCGACGTGCGCATCACTGCCACGACCACCGGCAAGGTGCCCAACACCTCGGCGACCGCGGCGTCTTCAGGCGCAGACCTCAACGGCATGGCCGCCAAGGCCGCGGCAGGCACCATCAAGAACCGCCTCATTGCCCTTGCGGCCAAGCAGTGGAAGGTGCCGAAGAGCCGCATCCGCTTCGAGGGCGGAAAGGTTCTGGGCGGCAAACACGCCATTGCCTTCGGTGACCTCGCAAAACAGGCCCACGCCGCGCGTATCTCGCTCTCCTCCACCGGCTACTATGCGACGCCCAAGATCCACTGGGACAGGCCCAAGGCCAAGGGCCGGCCCTTCTTCTATTTCGCCTATGGCGCGTCCTGCTCGGAAGTCACCATCGACACGCTGACCGGGGAGATGACGGTTGACCGCGTCGACATCCTCCACGACGTCGGCCGCTCGCTGAATCCCGGCCTCGACATCGGCCAGGTGGAGGGTGGCTTCGTGCAGGGCATGGGCTGGCTCACCACCGAGGAGTTGGTCTTCGACGAACAGGGCCGCCTGCGCACCCATGCGCCTTCGACCTACAAGATCCCCTGCGCCTCCGACGTTCCGGCCGACTTCCGGGTGAAGCTGTTCGAGAGCCGCGGCAACAAGGAAGACACGATCTATCGCTCCAAGGCGGTGGGCGAGCCGCCGCTGATGCTGGGCAATTCGGTGTGGACCGCGATCTTCGATGCGATCGCCAGCCTCAAGCCCGGTGACATCCCGAAGCTCGATGCGCCCGCAACCCCGGAGGCCATCCTCCGCGCGGTGAAGGAGATGCAGTCATGAAGGTGTGGAGCCTGATCACGCGCGCGCTGGAAACGCAGGGCTCCTGTGCCATGGTCTCCGTCACCCGTGCCGAAGGCTCGGTGCCGCGTGAGGAGGGGGCCCGCATGGTGGTCACTGCCCATGGCTTCCACGGCACCATCGGCGGCGGCACGCTGGAATGGAAGGCACTGGCGGAGGCGCAGCGCCTGCTGGGCAAGCCGCGCCAGATCAGGATGCTCACCCAGTCGCTCGGCCCCGACCTTGGCCAGTGCTGCGGCGGGCGGGTGACACTCGCCATCGAAAGCTTCGATGCGGCCTCCTTGGCGGAGGCGAGGGAACTGGCGGCGCGCGAGCAGGTCGGGCCCTTCAGCCTCACCAACCGGCTCCCCGGCCTTGTGGAAAACTTCGGTGAGCGGCGCCGCGCCGTGCTGGTGTTTGGCGCGGGCCATGTGGGTCGCGCGCTCATCCTGTCGCTCGCCCCCTTGCCATTTGACGTCACCTGGGCGGACCCCCGCCCGGAGGTCTTCCCCGGCGCCATGCCGCAGAACGTGACGGGCTTCGTGGGCGACCCGCTGGAGGTGGTGGCAGAGGCGCCTGAAGGATCGCTGGCCTTCATCATGAGCCATTCCCACGCGCTCGACCTCCAGATCGCCGATGCGGCCCTGCGGAACCCCGCGATTGCCCATGTCGGCGTCATCGGCAGCGCCACCAAGCGGGTCCGCTTCGAGCGGCGGCTGAGCGCGGCGGGTGTGGACAAGTCGCGGGTGGCGGCGATGATCTGCCCCATCGGTATTGGCGGCATCCGCTCCAAGCTTCCCGCCGCCATCGCGGTTGCCGTTTCGGCGCAGCTTATAACCCTCGATGAGGCATTGTCAGCCTCCGCAACCCACGGCATGTTGTCGGCAAGGAACGCTGGCTGATCAATGGAATACCTGCTCGAGGCACTCCACGTCACCAAGGTCTTCGGAACCCTGAAGGCCAATGACGACGTGACTCTCAAGGTGAAGCCCGGCGAGATCCATGCCTTCCTCGGCGAGAACGGCGCCGGCAAGTCCACCCTCGTCAAGATGATCTACGGCGCGCTGCAACCCACCTCCGGCGAGTTCCGCTGGATGGGGAAGTCCGTCACCATTCCCAGCCCCGCCGCGGCGCGCAAACTCGGCATCGGCATGGTGTTCCAGCACTTCTCGCTGTTCGATGCGCTGACCGTGGCGGAGAACATCGCGCTCGCCATGCCCGGTGCCTTCGACATGAAGAAGCTCTCCGAGCGCATCACGCGCGTGTCGCGCGACTATGGCCTGCCGCTGGAGCCCACCGCAGTGGTGGCTGATCTTTCGGTGGGCGAACGCCAGCGCATCGAGATCGTGCGCTGCCTGCTGCAGGAACCGAAGCTCCTCATCATGGACGAGCCCACCGCCGTGCTCACCCCGCAGGAAGCCGACCAGCTCTTCGTGACGCTGGCCAGGCTTGCCGGTGAAGGCTGCGCGGTGATCTACATCAGCCACCGGCTGGAGGAGGTGAAGCGCCTCTGCCACAACGTCACCATCCTGCGCCACGGCAAGGTGGTGGCCAATGTCGACCCCGCGACGGAGACGGCGGCGAGCCTCGCGCGCCTCATGGTGGGTGGCGACATTCATGTGGTGAAGAGCGCGCGGGAAGACCAGCGCGGCGCCACGCGCCTCAAGCTCGATCACCTCAAGCTTCCCGCCGACGGGCCTTTCTCGGTCGAACTCCGGAACGTCTCGCTCGACGTGAAGGCGGGCGAGGTGGTGGCGATCGCGGGCGTCGCGGGCAACGGCCAGTCGGAACTCTTCGATGCGGTATCGGGCGAGCGCTCGCTGAGGGATGCCGCCATGCTGGTGATCGACGGCAAGCCAATGGGCCATGACGGCGTCAACACAAGGCGCAATGCCGGGGCGGCCTTCGTGCCGGAGGAGCGGCTGGGTCATGGCGCGGTGCCGGGATTCACGCTGTCGCAGAACGTGGTGCTCACGCGCCATTCGTCTGACGAGGCGCTGGTCAAGTCCGGCATGGTGAGCAGCGGTGGTGCAGCAGGCGTCAGCCAGCGCGTCATCAAGGATTTCGACGTGAGGAAGGGCAAGCCCGATCCTGAAGCGCGTTCGCTGTCGGGCGGCAACCTGCAGAAATTCGTGGTGGGCCGCGAGCTTGATCGCAAGCCCGGAGTCCTCGTCGTCAACCAGCCGACATGGGGTGTCGACGCGGGTGCAGCGGCCACCGTGCGCCAGGCCATCGTCGACCTCGCCCGGCAGGGCTCTGCCGTGCTGGTCATCAGCCAGGACCTCGACGAGATCTTCGAGATCGCCGACCGCATCGCCGTCATTTCGCGCGGCCAGCTCTCCGAGGCCTATCCGGCCTCCGAGCTCTCGTCGGAAAAGATCGGCCTCCTCATGGCGGGTGCCCATGAACTGAAGGAGACGGCCCATGCGGCTCGTGCTTGAGAAGCGGGCAGAGGCCTCGGGGCGCATGGCGATCCTGTCGCCCATCATCGCCATCTTGCTCACCCTCGTCACCGGCGGCATCATTTTCGCGCTGCGTGGCCTGAACCCGTTCTCGGCACTTTACGTGTTCTTCGTCGAGCCGCTCACCACCGCCTGGTCGATCGAGCAGCTCATCGTCAAGGCAACGCCGCTCGCCATGATCGGTGCTGGCCTTGCCGTCTCCTACATGGCCAATGTCTGGAACATCGGTGCCGAGGGCCAGCTCACCGCGGGCGCCATCCTCGGTTCCGCCATCCCGGTGTTCTTCCCCGAGTTCCAGTCGCCGTTCACGCTCGTCGTGATGCTGGCGCTCGGCATCATCGGCGGCATGGCCTGGGCCTCTATCCCCGCCTTCCTCAAGAATCGCTTCGGCACCAACGAAATCCTCACCAGCCTGATGCTGGTCTATGTGATCCAGCTGGTGCTCGACTGGTTGGTGCGCGGCCCGTGGCGTGATCCCAAGGGCTACAACTTCCCCAAGACCATCGCCTTCAGCGACTGGCAGATGTTGCCGAGCTTCCAGCTCATCCCGCCGTCCATTGGCCCGATCTATGTCAACCTCGGCGCCATCCTCGCCGTCATTGCCGTGGTCGCGCTGGCCTTCATGATGGGCCGCACGCTGAAGGGCTTCGAACTGCGCGTACAGGGTGTTGCACCGCGCGCCGGCCGCTTCGCCGGCTTCTCGCGCGAGAAGACCGTGTGGTTCTGCTTCCTCCTCTCGGGCGGGCTCGCAGGCCTTGCCGGCATCTGTGAGGTGATGAGCACGGTCGGGCAGCTGCAGCCCGGCATTTCGCCCGGCTATGGCTTCACCGCGATCATCGTCGCCTTCCTCGGTCGGCTCAATCCCATCGGCGCGCTGGTCGCGGCCTTTGCGCTGGCCATCAGCTATCTGGGCGGTGAATCGGCTCAGGTCGCGCTCGGCATCTCGGACAAGACGGCTCGCGTCTTTCAGGGCATCCTGCTGTTTTACATCCTCGCCTGTGACTCGCTGATCCTCTACCGGCTCAAGTTCATCGGGCGCACGCCGCAGCTGGCGGAGGGCCGGGCATGAACGAACAACTGCTCTCGGTCATCCTCACCATCATCACGGCTTCGACGCCGCTGCTGCTCGCCGCCATCGGCGAGCTGGTGGTGGAGCGCTCGGGCGTCCTCAACCTCGGCGTCGAGGGCATGATGGCGGTGGGCGCCGTCTCGGGCTTCGGCGCCGCACTGCTCACCGGCAACCCTTATGTCGGCGTGCTGGCGGCCCTCTTCGCCGGCGCCTTGCTGTCACTGCTCTTCGGCTTCCTCACCCTCACCATGGTGTCGAACCAGGTGGCGACCGGCCTTGCGCTCACGCTGCTGGGCCTCGGCACCGCGGGTCTGATGGGCGAAGCCTTCGTCGGCCAGCCCGGCGTCCATCTCGAACGGCTGCATGTTCCGGGCCTGTCGGACATTCCCTTCATCGGTCCCATCCTGTTCGGGCAGGACCTGATGGTCTATCTGTCCTTCGCCATCGTGGCAGGCGTCTCCTACCTGCTGTTCCGCAGCAAGGCGGGCCTCATCATCCGGGCCGTGGGCGACAGCCACCAGTCCGCCCATGCGCTGGGCTATTCGGTGGTCGGCGTGCGCTATCTCTGCGTCATGTTCGGGGGTGCCTGCTCAGGTCTTGCAGGCGGCTACCTGTCGCTCGCCTATACGCCGCAATGGGTGGAGAACATGACGGCAGGCCGTGGCTGGATCGCGCTGGCGCTTGTGGTCTTCTCCTCCTGGCTGCCCTGGCGCATCGTGGTGGGGGCCTATCTCTTCGGTACAATTACGGTGATGGGATTTTCACTTCAGGCATATGGCATCGGCATCCCGTCCCAGCTACTCTCCGCCCTCCCCTATGTGGTGACCATCCTCGTGCTGGTTCTCATATCGCGGAACCGGGCGCTCATGCGGGCCAATACGCCGGCTTGCCTCGGTCAGCCTTTTGTGCCCGACCGCTAGAGCATGATCCGCAAAAGTGGAACCCACTTTTGCGATAAGATCATGCTCCAGTCTATAATCTGGCGCATGTTCCGATTGGAACATGCGCTGGCCATGAAGAAGCTTCGTCACGGCCTGCAGCCGCCTTCGAAGCAACAAGAACAAGGGCTGCAGGGAAATGGGTTTTGAACAAGGAGCAAACGAGAATGAAGAAATGGATGGCACTGGCAGCGGCCCTGGCGCTTGGCGTCTCGGCGGGTGCTGCGAACGCGGCTGACAAGCTGAAGGCTTGCTGGGTCTATGTGGGCCCGGTGGGTGACTTCGGTTATTCCTATCAGCACGACCTCGGCCGCAAGGCGGTGGAGAAGGCGCTGGGCGACAAGGTCGAGACGGCCTTCCTCGAAAACGTGGCCGAGGGCCCGGATGCCGAACGCGCCATCGAGCGCTTCGCGCGCGAAGGCTGCAAGATCATCTTCACCACCTCCTTCGGCTTCATGGACCCGACCATCAAGGTCGCGGCCAAGTATCCGGACATCAAGTTCGAGCACGCGACGGGCTACAAGAAGGCCGACAACGTGGCCATCTACAACGCGCGCTTCTATGAAGGCCGCTACGTGATGGGCCAGATCGCCGCCAAGATGTCGAAGACGGGTACTGCGGGCTACATCGTGTCCTTCCCGATTCCGGAAGTCGTCATGGGCATCAATGCCTTCATGCTCGGCGCCCAGTCGGTGAACCCGGACTTCAAGGTCAAGATCATCTGGGTGAACTCCTGGTATGATCCGGGCAAGGAAGCCGACGCCGCCAAGGTGCTGCTCGGCCAGGGTGCGGACATCATGGTCCAGCACACTGACTCGACCGCGCCGCTGCAGGAGGCCGAAAAGGCCGGCAAGCTCGGCTTCGGCCAGTCCTCCGACATGATCAAGTTCGCGCCCAAGTCCCAGCTCACGTCCAACACGGATGACTGGGATCCCTACTACATCGCGCGCGTTCAGGCCGTTCTCGACGGCACCTGGAAGTCGGAGGACACCTGGGGTGGCATGAAGGACGGCATGGTCGTCCTCCCGCCCTTCACCAACATGCCCGACGACGTGAAGAAGATGGCCGAGGACTCGGTCGCCAAGATCAAGTCCGGCGAGTTCCATCCCTTCACCGGCCCGATCACCAAGCAGGACGGCACGACGGTCGGCGAAGCCGGCAAGCCGCTTCCCGACGGCGAGCTCCTTGGCATGAACTATTACATCAAGGGCGTCGACGACAAGCTGCCGCAGTAAGCGCGGACCACGAAACCAGCGCCTGCCGCGGGAGCAATCCCCGGCAGGCGTATTCATGAGGAGCATCGAGACCTTGGAGCCTTTCATCGCCGACTGGCTGAGCTTCGTGATCCGCTGGGGCCACATGGTCGCCGGCATCGCGTGGATCGGCACGTCCTTCTATTTCGTGGCGCTGGACTTCTCGTTGAAGACGCGAGAGGGCCTTCCGCAAGGCGTGCGCGGCGAGGCATGGGAGGTTCATGGCGGTGGCTTCTATCACGTGCAGAAATATCTTTCCGCTCCGGCCACGCTTCCCGCACATCTCACATGGTTCAAGTGGGAGGCCTATCTCACCTGGGTCACGGGCTTCTTCCTGCTTGCCGTCGTGTACTACTTCAATGCCCGCGCCAACCTCATAGATCCTGCCGTTGCCGATCTGGCGCCGTGGCAGGCCATCGTCATTTCGCTGGTTTCCATCGTCGCGGGCTGGGCGATTTATGACGGGCTGTGCCGGTCGCCCATTGGCCGCAACAGCGGCGCGCTCGCGGCCTGCGTCTTCGCGCTGATCCTGGGTTTCGCTTACCTCTTCACGCACCTGTTCTCAGGCAGTGGCGCCTTCATCCATGTCGGCGTCATCGTCGGCACCATCATGGCGGCCAACGTCTTCATGGTGATCATCCCCAACCAGCGCAAGATCACGGCGTCGCTGATGAAGGCCGAACCGCCTGATCCTCGCCTTGGCGCCATCGGCAAGCAGCGCTCGCTGCACAACACCTACCTTACGCTGCCCGTGCTGCTGATGATGGTGTCGAACCATTTCGCCATGCTCACCAATGCACCGAATGCGTGGATTCTGGTGGGTCTCATCGTCATCGGCGGCGCGGCACTGCGCCACTTCCTCGTACGGCACGAGGTGGGTGACCCGCTGTCGAAGATCGGCTGGACACTGCCCGTGATCTTCGTCTCGCTCGGCGGTGCCTGGGTGCTGTCGTCCTCGCCGCTGTTCTCGCTCGACTGGGCCAATCTGTTCATCCGCTGGGGGCACATGATCGCCGGCATCGCCTGGATCGGCACGTCCTTCTATTTCGTGGCGCTGGACTTCTCGCTCCGCAAGGAAGCCTCGATGCCGCCCGGCGTCGGTGGCGAGGCGTGGGAGGTGCACGGTGGCGGCTTCTACCACGTGCGGAAATATCTCACCGCGCCCGAGACACTGCCCAAGGACCTGATCTGGTTCAAATGGGAGGCCTATCTCACCTGGGTGACGGGCTTCCTGCTGCTGGTCGTGCTCTACTACCTGCAGGCCGACAGCTACCTGATCGACCCGAACATCATGTCGCTCACGCAGGTACAGGCCATCAGCATCTCGGTGGCGAGCCTCGTCCTGGGCTGGGTGCTCTACACGGCCCTCTGCAAATCACCCATCGGGCGCAACACCGGGCTGCTCGCAGCCTGCTTCTTTGCCATGCTGCTGGCCTTCGCCTGGGGCTATACCCACGTGTTCTCGGGCCGCGGGGCCTTCATCCACATCGGCGCGCTGATTGGCACCATCATGGCGGCCAATGTCTTCATGGTAATCATCCCCAACCAGCGCAAGATTACGGCGGCGCTGTTGAAGGGCGAGAAGCCGGACCCGCGTCTGGGTGCGATCGGCAAGCAGCGCTCGCTGCACAACACCTATCTCACGCTTCCCGTTCTGGCGATGATGGTGTCGAACCACGTGCCGATGATCACCGACAATGCCCATGCCTGGCTGCTTGCTGGCCTCATCATTCTCGCCGGTGGACTCGCCCGCCACTTCCTGGTTCGCACCGAGGTGGGCGACCGCCACGTCGACCTCGCCTGGACGCTGCCGCTGATCGGCGCGGCGCTGGCCGTGGGGCTCATTCTCACGCAGCCCGGAAAGCTCGTCCTGTTCCATGGTGACGTGGCAGATGCGGAGGCTCTCTCCATCGTGCAGGCCCGCTGCGCCTCCTGCCATGCCGCGCAGCCGACAGATGCCACGATCAAGGTGGCGCCCAAGGGTGTTCACCTTGAAACGCTGGAACAGCTGAAGCGCTATGCCGCGCAGATCCAGGTGCAGGCGGTGCAGAACAAGGCCATGCCACTCGCCAACCGAACCGGCATGCTGGACGAGGAACGCGCCAAGCTCGGAACATGGATCGCCAAGCAATGATGAACATCTCCGAGGTCAATGCCATGAGCCCGAAGACCTTCATCGCCACCTTTGGTGATGTGGCCGAGCATTCCCCCTGGGTGGCGCGCGAGGCGGATGCATCGCGTCCCTTCGCCAGTCGCGAGGCACTGGTGAGGCATTTTGAAGCCGCAATCCGCGCCGCCAGCCACGATGCGCAGCTGACCCTTGTCCGCGCACACCCCGATCTCGCCACCAAGGCGAAGTTGACGGAGGACTCGTCGAATGAGCAGGCCGGTGCAGGCCTCAACACGCTGAATGCCGATGAATTCGCCCGCTTCACCGACCTCAATACGGCTTACAAGAAGCGCTTTGGCTTCCCCTTCATCTTCGCCGTCAAGGGTGCGACCAAGCACATGATCCTCGACAGCTTCGAGGCGCGCGTCGGCAATGACCTGGCAGTCGAGTTCGAGACGGCGCTGAGCCAAGTCTGCCGCATCTTCCGGTTTCGCATCGAGGACAGGGTGTCGCCATGACGCGGGTCATCAAGGGCCAGACGCTGAGTTTCACCGCCGACGGCAAGGCCGTGCATGAGAGCAGGGGCGCCATCGCCATCGGCGATGACGGCGTGATCCTGTGGGCCGGCCCGCAGTCATTGCTGCCGCAGTCCTTTCAGCAGGTGGAAACGGATGACCATGGCGAGATGCTCGTCATGCCGGGCTTCATCGATGCCCACATTCACTTCCCGCAGTATCGGATGCTCGCCGCACCGGGGAAAGACCTGCTCGACTGGCTCACCCGCTTCACCTTCCCGGAGGAAAGCCGCTACGCCGATGGCGAATATGCCCGGGCCGCCGCGCAGATCTTCCTGTCGCGCCTGTTCCAGCACGGCACCACCTCGGCCTTGGCCTTCTGCTCGGTGCACAAGACCTGTGCCGACGCGCTGTTCGCCGCCGCCCAGGACGCCGGCATGGCGCTGGTCACCGGCAAGACCATGATGGACCGCAACGCCATCCCCGCCGTCGAGGACACGCCCGATACCGGCGCGCGCGAGACGGTGGAACTCTACGAGAAGTGGCATGGCAAGGGCCGGCTCCGCTATGCCGTGACGCCGCGCTTTGCGCCCACCTCGTCGGATGCGCAGCTGAAAGTCTCCGGTGAATTGCTGGCCTCGCTCCCCGGCGCGCTGATGCAGACGCATCTTTCCGAAAGCCCGCGCGAGATCGCCTTCGTCAAGGAGTTGTTCCCCTGGTCGAAGGACTATACCGACGTCTACGATCACTTCGGCCTCTTGAGCGACCGCAGCCTCTTCGCCCACGGTATCCATTTGTCCGAGCGGGAATGCGCGCGGCTTTCCGAGTCAGGGTCCACGGTGGTGCATTGCCCGACGTCCAACACCTTCCTCGGCTCTGGCCTCATGTCCATGCCGTGGCTGCG
>CAMDBX010000082.1 GCA_945889445.1 Rhizobium sp. Q54 | reverse complement strand
AACTCTCCATGGGACCCAAGACTATCGGAGCGGAGCCCACCGTCAATGATCTGATCCTGCACGCAGCGAGATACAGCGTCCCTATCACACTGGAACGAGAACGGATCAACCACGACACTATCACAACCTGACGCTTGCAACATCGCGACAAGGCCGCATAATATCATGCCCAGATGCGCCAGATCCTCTCTTCGATCACGCACCCAAAGATCTCAAATTATCTGACGACGGACATGGAGCAGCCCATGGCCTGTCTCCCGGCAAGACGATCGTTGATATGAGCAGCATCTCACCCATGGCTACCAGGGAGTTTGCCGCGAAGATCGAGGGCTTAGGTTGCGATTATCTCGATGCGCCTGTTTCGGGCGGTGAGGTTGGAGCAAAAGCAGCGTCTCTCACCATTATGGTGGGCGGGCGTCAGGAAGCTTTTGAGCGGGTCAAGCCTTTGCTATCGCTTATGGGGAAAAACATCACGCTCGTGGGCGGAGCATGATCGGGCCAGGTCACAAAGGTTGCAAACCAGATGATCGTAGCGCTCAACATTGCCGCTGTCGCCGAGGCCCTTGTGTTTGCGAGCAAGACAGGGTCTGATCCTGCGCGTGTCAGGGAAGCCTTGTTGGGCGGCTTTGCATCAAGCCGTGTCCTCGAAGTTCACGGCGAGCGGATGATCAAGCGCACGTTTAATCCAGGATTCCGCATTGCGTTGCATCAGAAGGATATCGGTCTCGCCCTTCAGGGTGCCCGCCAGCTTGGTGTGGCGTTGCCGCAGACAGCGGGCATCGCGCAACTCATGCAATCAGTACAGGCCCAAGGGTTGGATCAGCTTGACCATTCTGCACTGGTAAGAGGAATTGAATTCGCATCCAGGTGTTCACTATCCCAAGGTGACTGACCTGAACCGCCTCCGGGATATGAGATAAGGTAACACGAAGTCGTCGCGAGGAAGGTCAAGGAACCCTTGAAGGGCAATCCAAACGCCCATCTTCAGGCACAGTGCCGAGTTTGACCAGAACATTGGCACACCCCTTCGGCGGGTGTCGCCGAAATTGATGTCAGGATCCGAACGCGAGTATCTCGCAGCCTCTTGGCCTTGAGCGGTGGACTACATTAGGGGACCGCATGTCGATGAGGCCAATCGTTCAGAGGCTATGACTATGACTGCCATCGTAGCCGTTTAGCTCTGGAGGGGTCCAACCGATGGGTAGAGACTTCGGTTCCCAGACTTCGACAATTAACGGATAGCAGACGGATGTATCTGATGAATGTTCCGAGGAGCAATCTCCGCCTGGGCAGGCCGACAGGCATCCGAGCAGATCGATCTCCGCGAAGAATTCCAGGAAGTCGCCAGGCCGCACAGGGCTCGCCTTCATGAAATACTGCCCGGTATCCCGCGTGAATCCGGTGCACATGAACACGTTCAGCACGTCGTGGATGTGGGGTTCGGCCTCGGCGAGGCTGAGCCCCGTCTTCCGCGCCAGTGCACGCGTGAGGTTGGAGTGGCAGCAGTGGTGATATTGGCCGCCATTGCTCAGCAGGTTGTGGGTATAGGGGTCGCAGCGCGTGCCGATCACGTCATGCACCGCGCCGCCGAAGGCGTCGAAGCCATACCAGTCCAACGTGTCTTCCGTGATGGTGGCAAGCGGACGAAGATAGGGGAAGCTCGAGAATAGCTGGTCGCCCGTGCCCAGATGGGTACCGTTCAGGGCGCGCGTCTTGCCGCTGTAGAAGCGTTCCTTGAGATTGTGCAGGTTGAAAAGGTTAAGATCGCCCACCTGCGGCCCTTCCGAGCAGATGATGCGGAAGAAGTGGCCCGCGGGCAACTCCCACGTCGCCGCCTCGCGCGGCGGCACGATCACGGTCTCGACGAGCTCCGCGCCCTCCCGCGCCTTGCGGTAGGCGGAGATGTCGGGGCGGGGGAGCGCTTCCGTCGGATAGCAGATCACAGGGCTTACAGCCTTGCGGGCCGCGTCATCGGCCGGGGGCGGGGTGATGGGGGTTGGCTTCATGCCGTCTCTCCGGTGCTTTTATGTGTCAGTCGATCAGTGCGAGTTCAGCGCCCGCAGCCACGGCTGCTGTGGGCTGCTGGGCGATGCGAATGTGGCCCGCGCGGGGCGCGCGGATACGTGTTTCCATCTTCATGGCTTCCATGATGGCAACGGGTTCGCCCTCCGCCACGGAAGCGCCATCCTCCACCAGCCACGAGAGTAGGGTTCCCGCCATCGGTGCGGTGACACGGGGTCCGGCCCCCTCATCCGCGGCGGCCAGCGCTGTCTGCGTCGGAGCGATGCCGGCAAACAGCTGTGCCGGAAGGGCGATCCTATGCCGCCTGCCATCGATCTCGATGAAGCTGTGGACGAGTGCGCCGTCTGCAGCCTCGACGCGCGGCGCGGGGGCGATGCCGCGAAACTCGGTCTCGATCCATCCGGTATGGACTGTGAAACCATTCTCGCCCGTGAAGGCTTTCTCCTGCAGCAGGGCGCGGTGAAAGGGGATGACAGTGGCAACGCCTTCGACCTCGAACTCGGACAGCGCTCTCCGTGCACGCGCCAAGGCCTCGCCGCGTGTCGCCCCGGTCACGATGAGCTTGGCCATCAGCGAGTCGTAGAGCGATGGAATCTCGGAGCCTGCCACCACGCCGCTGTCGAGACGGATGCCAGGGCCCGTGGGGGCGAGAAAGGATGTGATCCTGCCGGGGGTGGGCAGGAAGCCACGGCCAGGATCCTCGGCATTGATGCGGAACTCGATCGCATGGCAGCGCGGCGCGGGGGGCTGAGACAGCGAGAGCGGCAGGCCGTCGGCGATCCTGAGTTGTTCGACCACGATGTCGATGCCAGTGGTTTCCTCGGTCACGGGGTGTTCCACCTGGAGCCGCGTGTTGACTTCGAGGAACGAGATCACGCCCTCGGGCGACATCAGGAACTCGACGGTGCCGGCCCCCGTGTATCCCACTTCGACGCAGATGGCGCGCGCCGCCTCCTCGATGGTGCGGCGTTGAGCGTCGGTGAGGAAAGGTGCCGGCGCCTCTTCGACGAGCTTCTGATTGCGCCGCTGAAGACTGCAGTCGCGCGTTCCGAGGACGAGGATGTTGCCATGCGTGTCGGCGAGCACCTGCGCCTCGATGTGCCGGGGGCGGTGCAGGAACTGCTCAGCGTAGCATTCGCCGCGCCCGAAGGCCTCCTCGGCCTCGCGCACGGCGGACTCGAAGAGGGTTGGCACCTCTTCGAGCGTCCATGCCACCTTCATGCCGCGGCCGCCGCCGCCGAAGGCCGCCTTGATGGCGATGGGAAGGCCCGCACTCCGCGCGAAGGCCACGGCATCTGCCGCCGAGCCGAGCGGGCCGTCCGACCCCTTCACCAGAGGCGCGCCTGCTTTTGCAGCAATGTGGCGGGCTTCCACCTTATCGCCCAGGGCGCGGATTACCCGGGCCGCCGGGCCAACCCACTTGAGCCCCGCATTTTGTACTGCTTCCGCGAACTCCGCCCGTTCAGAGAGAAAGCCATAGCCGGGGTGGATGGCATCCGCACCGCACCTTGCGGCAATGGCGATGATCTTCTCGATGTTCAGATAGGTGTCGGACGGCCGCCCCGGGCCCAGGCCATAGGCTTCATCCGCCATGGAGGCATGCAGTGCGCCGGCATCGGCATCCGCATAGATGGCCACGGGCGAGACGCCATAGTCGCGCGCCGCACGGGCAAGGCGGATGGCGATCTCGCCCCGGTTGGCGATCAGGAGTTTTTTCATGACGGTGAGTCCTTCCTGAAGTGGCCGAAGCAGGGGAGCGCCCGGAAACGGATCCGGGCACCGATCGGAACCTGGCCCGCAAGGTCGAGATGGTGCCTCGCCACCACGGCGATGACAGGATAGCCGCCCGTCACCGGATGATCGGCAAGGAACAATACAGGCTCGCCGCTATGCGGCACCTGGATGGCGCCGCGGGGCGTTCCCTCCGAAGGAAGTTCCTTCATCTCCTGCCGCGTGAGGTGCTGCGCGCCGCGAAGCCGGGCGCCCACACGGCTCGTCTCGCTCGTCACCTCCCAGGGCTGATCAAGGAGCAGTCGCAGCGCGTCGGGCGTGAGCCAGTCCTCGCGCGGGCCAGGTGCCACGTCGATCACCACGGTATCGGATGCCTTGGGCAGGGATGGCGGCGGCGGCCGGAAAGGATCGACGGCGGCGCAGGGTCCATTCTCCGCCAGCAGGAGGTCGCCCTCGTGGATTGGGGGAGGGCCTACTCTGGCCAGCGTATCGGTCGCGGCCGAACCCAGCGTCGTCTTCACGGCGAAGCCGCCGCGCAGGGCGAGATAGCTGCGCGTGCCCTCCGGCGGGACTGCCAGGGTCAGTTCGTCCCCGGCATCGAGGGCGAAGGGGCGGCCATGCGGCGCGGGAAGGCTCCGCCCTTCGGCCGTTAAGATTTTCAGGGGTGCCGGGGCGCCTGCAACTGCCAGCGTCACCGGCAGGCCTGCCCTCACCGCGAAGCCGCCATAGGCGATCTCGACCGCCGCGGCACCCGGCGGATTGCCTACGCAGAGATTGGCCTCACTCAGGCTGTACCTGTCGAGCGCGCCCGAGACGGACACGCCTTGCGGGGCCTGCGCCGGCCGCCCGAGGTCCTGGAACAGAGCCGGCCTGTCGGCCCGTGTGACCAGGAGTCCTCTCGCCGACGGGCCGGCCTGAACGCTTGCCTGCGCCGGTTGGGTGGTGGTGGGCTCCTGTGCGGGCGCTTCCTTGCCGATCTCCCGGAAGCGCACGCGGTGGCCGGGTGCCAGCAGAGCCGGGGGAGAGCGGTTTGTGTCCCACATCTTGAGCGGTGTTCGGCCGATCAGCTGCCAACCTCCGGGGCTGTCGGATGGATAGATGCCGCCGAACTTGCCGCCGAGCGCCACGGAGCCGGCCGGAATGCGCGTCCGCGGGCTGGTGCGACGGGACACTTCCAGGGCCGGGTCATCGGAGGTCATGTAGGCGAAGCCCGGCGCAAATCCGGTGAAGGCCACAGTGTAGGTCGCAGCGCCATGGCGGCGGATCAGTTCAGGGACACTCCAGCCGAGGAGCCGCGCCACGTCGTCAAGGTCTTCGCCGTCATAGGTGACGGGGATCTCGATCGTCTCGCCCTCGCGTACCGTCCGTTTCAAGAGGTCAATTTGGCGGATGCGCGCGACGAGGGGGCGGGGATCCGTCACGCGGCCGTCGAAGGACAGCAGAAGGGTGCGCGCCCCAACGACCATCTCTGTCACCCCCTCGAGCGGCGACGCCCGCAGCCTGTCGTGCAGCGTCAGCGTTGTCTCGAGGTCCGCGAGTTCGATGAGGAGGCCATCCTGGCCCGCCGGCAGAAAGCGCTGGCTCTCAGCCATCCAGGAAGCTCTTGATGGTAACGCCCGCGCTTCCGAGCGCCTCGCGCACCGCCGCCGCCAGTGCGGTTGCTGCAGGGTTGTCGCCATGGACGCAGATCGAATCGGCCTCGAGCCGGACATCCGTCCCGTCGATCGCGGCGATAGAACCCTCTGCCACGAGGCGCAAGATCCTGGCCGAGACCTTCGCCGCGTCATGGATCACCGCGCCCTCTAGGCGGCGGCTCACGAGCGTGCCGTCGGGATTGTAAGCTCGGTCGGCGAAAACTTCGCACACGACCTTCAGCCCTGCGTCGCGTGCCTGACGGACCACCGGCGCACCCGAGGCGCACATCAGGACGAGCGCGGGGTCTACCGCCTTGATCGCGCTGATGACGTCAGTTGCCTGACGCTGATCCTGCGCCATGGTGTTGTAGAGCGCCCCATGAGGCTTCACATAACGCACGGTCGTTCCCGCCGCCGTGGCCAGGGCCTGTAGGGCTCCGATCTGATAGATGGTGTCGCCCACCAGTTCCTCGCTCGAGGGGTCCATCTGGCGGCGGCCGAAGCCCACGAGGTCGCGGTAGCCTACATGCGCGCCTACCGCCACGCCCCGCCTTGCTGCTTCCTTCAGGACGGTGAGGATGCCGGCCGGGTCGCCCGCGTGGAAGCCGCAGGCGACGTTGGCGCTGGTGACGATGGCGAGCATCCGCGCATCGTCCCCCATCTTCCAGGGGCCGAAGCTCTCGCCGAGATCGCTGTTGAGGTCAATGCGGGCCATCGCATATTGTCCTTAGGATCGTGGTTGTTTGTAGGGTAACATGATACTAATTGTTCAACAATCTGAATCTTGGAACTACCCGCTATGTCCGTAGGAACCTGATGCCGAATGCTGAGACATCCGAAGGCGAGGGATCACTCGTCGTTGTCACCGCCCGAAGGATTCGGGAAAGACTGATTGCCGGAGACCTGCCGCCAGGCCGCAAGCTTTCAGAGGCTGGGCTGGCGGCCGAGCTGGGCGTCTCCCGCAACACCTTGCGCGAGGTATTCCGGCTGCTGACAAGCCAGCGGCTGCTGACCTACATCCCGAACCGCGGCGTCTTCGTCGCCGCCCCCCACGAGGCGGCCGTGATCGACATCTACCGTGTGCGGCTGGTGATCCAGAAGGGCGCGATCGCGGCTACCACTCCGGGTCACCCGGCGCTCGCCCGCATGAGAGAGGTGTCGGACCGCAGCCAAAAGGCGGGAGAGCGGGGGGATTGGCCGTTGGTCGGTACACTCAACCTGGAGTTTCACCGGACCATGGTGGAACTCTGTGAAAGTGAGAGGCTGAGCGCCTGTTTCGAACTGGTGCTGGCCGAACTCCGCCTGGTCTTCGGCCAAGTGAAAGACACGGCCCATCTTCACGCGCCGTTCATTGAATTGAATGCTGCCCTGCTCTCTGCACTCGAGACAGGACGGCTTGCCGAAGCATCCGCACAGCTTGATTCTTATCTAATCAGATCGGAACGTTCGGTACTCGCTGTCATAAGCCGTATCCGGCGCTAGACACTGGCCGCGCAAGGCCCTGCGGCTAGACTTGGACGGGGTGCGCGGGACAGGGACAAGAGCGCGCTCAGCCCGGCGTGAGCAGTACTCACATGTCGCTGAACCATTGGCCAAGGTCTGTCTGAGGCCGCTTAAGGCCGCGGAACACCCAGCCGGATTGTGCCGGGGAGTGATTGCAGCCATTGCACGAAGATCAGCGCGCTCCGGGGCACTGGACGATTTGCGGGCGTAAGAACAAGGTAGTTTTGATTCTCCTGGATCTCAAAATCAGAAATCGCTACCAAGCTACCGCTGCGAAGCTGAGGCTCAATCAGGGCGCGGCGCAGAAGGCCAACCCCTTCACCCGCCATGGTTGCCGCCAAGGCCAAGTTGCCGTCCGGGTAGACTACCCCGCTCTCTGAAGGTCGTGGGTCGAGACCTGCACGTTTCAGCCACAGACCCCAGAAGTCGCGGAATTCATCGTGTAGGAAGGTGAGGCGCGACACATCTGCAAAACTTCGGTAGCCCGCACGAGCCAAGTAGTCAGGAGACGCAACCGCCATCGCGGCGCCCTCCAGCAGGGGCATCGCAACGAAGCCAACATAGTCACCGGGTTGGCCGAAGCGTATGGCGATGTCAGTTTCCGCGGGATCAATCTCCATGGTCCCGCGCGAGTAGTGCAGGGCAATCTGGATGTCCGGGTGCTTGCCCCAGAAGTCATGCATTTGTGGCAAGAGCCACGACACGGCGAACATCGGCAAGGCCGAAACTCGTACACGTGTCGCGTGTTGCTGACGGCGCAGCAAATCGGTCTCCTCGTGGATGCGCCGGAACGCCTCGCATATACTACTGCGATACCGCTCGCCGGCCTCGGTGAGACGAATGCCGCGGCCGTAGCGCTCCACGAGTGGTATGGCGAGCCATTCCTCAAGCTTGCGCATCTGGTGGCTGACTGCGGAATGTGAAACGAAGAGCTCCTCGCCGGCGGCGGTCATACTGCCAAGACGTGCCACCGCTTCGAAAACGCGGAGCGATTGTAGCGGCGGGAGTTTCATGACGATCTGTCTAACATGCTCACATGTCGGGTCGCAAGTTGCAACCCAAAAAGCCTCGCCGCCGGGCTAGTGTTCTTTCTAAACTGAATTGGTCTCACTCCATGCAGCCTCTCGACGCACCTCTCCGTGACACCCGTGCCGCAGACTTCCGCGAACGGGTCCGCGCATTTCTGGCCCGCGGCTTGCCGAATGACATCCGCAAACAGGGTGAGCAGGAGCGTATGGACCTCTCCAAGGAGGATCAGCGGCGTTGGCACCGCATATTGCGGGCTGAGGGCCTCGCGTGCCCGGCTTGGTCCAAGGATTTTGGCGGCCCGGGCCTTGGCGACGTGGAGTGCTATCTGCTGGAGCGTGAACTGGCGCTCGCCGGAGCGCCGCGTCCGATGCTCTATGGCGTCAATATGCTCGGGCCAACGCTGATCCGGCACGGAACCGAGCAGCAGAAACGGCGCATCCTGCCCGGCATTCTCGAGGGCGATGTCTTCTGGTGCCAGGGCTTCTCGGAAACGAACGCGGGTTCCGACCTCGCCGCTCTCCGCTGCGCCGCCCGGAGAAATGGCGACGACTATGTGATCGATGGCCACAAGATGTGGACCTCGGAAGGCCACATCGCGGACTGGATGTTTGGCTTGTTCCGCACCGACTCCGCCGGGCGCAAGCAGGAAGGTATCACCTTTCTGTTGCTCGACCTTCGCAGCCCAGGCATCACCGTGCGGCCGATCCGTACCTTCGACGGCACGGGCATCGAAATCAATCAGGTATTCTTCGACGACGTTCGTGTACCCGCCTCACAACGGGTGGGCGAGGAGGGGCGCGGCTGGGGAATTGCAAAGGACCTTCTCGCGGCAGAGCGTTTCGGCAACGCCGAGGTGTCACGCTCGTTGGCCTCGCTTGCTCGGTTGCGCCGGTTTTGCACTCGGACGGGTCCGGACGGCTCACGCATGTTGGACGATCTCACGGTAGCAAGGCGGCTGGCGGAGTTGCACGTGGAACTCCAGGCGGTGGAACGGACGGAGTTGCGCCTGCTGATGCATGGCGGCGAGGCAGTGGGAGCGGAGGCTGCCCTGCTGAAGCTGCGCGGGACCGAGGTGCAGAACCGCATTCTTGCCTGCGCGGCGGACCTGCTCGGTCCCTATGCCGTGGCTGACCTCGGCGATCTCGACGCTCCCGCAGTTGTGGAGGTGGCCCCACCCGAGGCAAGGCACGCCCTGCGAACGCACTTCAACTACCGGAAGACGATGATCTACGGCGGATCCAACGAAATTCAGCGCAACATCCTTGCCAAGGCAGTGCTCGGGTTATGATTCGCACTCTGGCTCTCGATGACATCACCTTGCAGGTCCGCGAGTCCGTATCGCGGCGACTTGCGGACGGGCTCGCCGCCACATCGAGCGCGCCCTCGGAGCACGCGGCTGCCTGGGCAGCACTTGCGGAGCTTGGTGCTCTCGGCGTCCTACTTCCAGAATCGGAAGGTGGCTTGGGCGGCGGCATCAGCAGCGCGGTAGCAGTGCTCGAGCCACTTGGGCGGCATAGCGTGCTGGTGCCCTTCCTCGATGGGCTCTGCGTGCCCGCCGCGATCGCCGGGCGGGTGACGAATACCGCCGGGCTCGGCGATCGGCTTGCTAATGCCATAAACGGTGGGGCGCCGGTTGTGCTTGCGTGGGCCGAGCCGGGTGCCGGCTGGATGCGGGTACCCCTGCTGACTCGGGCGGAGTCGGTCGCGGGCGGCTGGGTTCTGTCAGGCTTCAAAGCTGCCGTGCGGTGGGCTGGCGAGGCCAGTGCAATCGTGGTGAGCGCTGCCGTGGACGACGGGGTAGGTCTGTTCTTGGTGCCGGTCGGGGCGCAGGGGATGTCCATCCTCTCCTATGCCACCGCTGACGGTGGTCGCGCAGCGGATTTGCGGTTTGAAGGGCTGCAACTGCCGAAGGATGCCCGGCTGGATGATGGAAATGGCGCCGAAGCGCTTGGTTTCGCGCTCGATGCGGGTGCGGCCTTGTCGTTGGCGGAGGCCGTGGGAGCAATGGACGCTTGCCTCGACATGACGATTAGTTACTTGGGTGCTCGCGAACAGTTCGGTGCTCCACTTTCGCGCTTGCAGGCGCTCCAGCACCGGTTGGTGGACGCATATGCATTGTGCGAGACAGCCTGGTCGATGGCCCACGATGCGGCTTCAGCACTCGCCGAGGGTGTGCCAGCGGCGGAGCGGGCGATGCGCATCTCGGTCGCCAAAGCGCACGCGGGGCCAGCAGGCCGGCGCGTCGGGCAAGAAATGCTGCAACTGCACGGAGCAATCGGAATGACCATGGACTACCCGCTTGGCCGTCGGCTGGCGCGATTGACGCTTCTCGACCTCGGCTTTGGAGACTCTGACTGGCATTTGGCCCGCGTGGTCCGTTTGCTTGGGGAGGCAGAATGATGGCCGCTGATCTTTCGCCGCTTCTGTGTCCCCGCTCGATCGCTGTGTTCGGTGCATCGGCGCGGCCCGGCCGTCCCGGCCACGACCTAATTGCAGCTCTGGGGTTGCTTGGATCGACCCCGCGCGTCTATCCCGTGACGCCGCGATACGAGATGATCCTGGGATACGCCTGCATGCCGGACGCCGCAGCACTGCCCGAAGCCGTAGACCTCGCCGTGATCGCAAGCGGGGCGGCGCGCATCCTCTCGGACTGTGACGCAGCACTCGGCGCGGGCGCGCGTGCGCTGCATGTCGTGGGCGACCTCCCGCCTGCGGACTGCGACCGGCTCAAGGCCATGGCGAGATCGGCAGGTGCGGTGCTGCTCGGACCAAACTCAGTGGGCTTCGTCAATTACGCCCAAAGCACGCTGTCTACTTGGATTGCGCCGCCGGAAGGCCAGCGTGGCGCGGGCGGCATCGCGCTGGTGCTGCAATCGGGCGCGCTCATCTCATATGCCAACGAGATCGACCCGCGGCTGCGGTTCAGCCTCGCCGTCCAGCCCGGGCGCGAGGCAGGGGCAACGCTCTCGGACATGATGTCCTATTCACTCGACCTGACCGGCACGCGGGTCGTCGGGCTCTACCTCGAGACCGTTGCGGATCCGGATGGCTTCGTTGCAGCGCTGGCCCGGGCGGAGATGCGCGGCGTGCCGGTGGTGGCGCTGACCCCAGGCCGCAGCCAGGCCGCGGCGGATGCCATTGCCACTCATGCCCGCCGCCTCGCCGGGGGAACGGCGGCCCTCGAAGCGGTCTTCCGCCGCTACGGCGTGGTGCAGGTGCGGACCATGGACGATTTCTGGACCACGCTGCGACTCTTTTCGGCCGATCTGACGCTGGGACCGGGAGGCCTCGCCGTGGTGACGGATTCTGGCGCCCAGCGGGCTATGACGCTTGACGCTGCTTCCGCCGTGGGCCTCCCTCTTGCCCGTTTCTCCGAGGCGACCGAGGCAAAACTCAAGGCGTTGCTGTCGTCCGACCTCGAGCCGCGGAACCCGCTCGACATTTGGAGCGGTGAGGAGGATCTCCCGGGTCACACTGAAGCTTGCCTGCGCGCGGCCCTAGAGGACCAGGACACAGCTCTGGCCCTCGTGCTGACGGATTTTGGCGTGCCGGAGGCTGACACCTTTCCGACCCGCATGGCCGAGGGTGCACTGCGAGTGGCAGGCGGGAACAAGCCAGTGGTCGCCGCAAGTTTTGCGACCCGGCACTTCTTCCCTGCCCGCATCCTCGACATAGAGGCGAAGGGCATTCCGGTACTCGACGGGCTGGAGACTTCGTTTGCGGCATTGGCGCATCTCTTTGCTAGGCGCGACCGTCTCCAATGGCCGGCTGCCCCGCACCTGTCGACCTCCGAGCGCGCAGCCACCTGTGAGGCACTTGCCGCGCTTCGCCCTGCGGACGAAGCCTCGGCGCTCGCGGTCTTGTCGGCCGCAGGTGTGTCCGTGGCACCCGCACACGTTGTCTACTCGCGCGAGGAAGCCATCTCGGCGGCTGCCGCATTCGATGGGCCGGTTGTGCTCAAGACCGCTGAACCAATTCTGCATAAGACCGAAGCCCGAGGTGTTCATCTCGACCTCAGGGAGCCCGAGGCGGTGGCGGACGCCTATGAAGATCTCGCCGGGCGAATCGGGCCGCGGGTCCTGGTGGCCCCCATGGTGCGCGGGGGCGTGGAACTGGCGCTCGGTGCGCTCGTCGATCCGGCCTTCGGGCCCATGGTGATGGTCGGTGCCGGTGGCGTCGCGGCTGAGATTCTTGCCGACCGCCGCTTCGCGCTTGCCCCGGTTTCCGAGGAGGAGGCGCTGGCGATGCTAGCGGGCCTGCGCTTGTCGCCGCTCCTCGATCCGTACCGGGGGCGGCCGGGCATAGACCGTGCTGCTGCCGCGGGGGCGGTGGCAGCGCTCTCCCGCCTCGTCGCGGCCTTTCCTGACCATGTTCGCGAAATTGACGTCAATCCGCTGATCACCGGCCCCCGAGGGGCTGTTGCGGTGGATGCTGTGATCCTGTCTTACCCCTTGGAGAATCCCGTATGAGTAGCTTGTCCGTGTCCCGCATCGCCTGCATCGGCGGTGGTCTTATCGGAGCGGGCTGGGCCGCGCATTTTCTGCGCGCCGGTCTCCACGTCGTGGTACATGATCCTGCGCCCGAAAGAGAAGGCTTCCTCCACGACTATCTCGACCGCGTCTGGCCGACGCTGGCAGCGATGGGTCTCGCTCCTGGAGCGTCGCGGAACAGGCTAACCTTCACTACCAATCTTGAACAGGCGCTCCATGGAACGGACTTCGTGCAGGAGAGCGCGGTGGAGGACCGTGCGGCCAAGGTGCGACTGCTGGGCGAAATTGACATGCGCTTGCCTGTGGGCACGGTGATCGCGTCGAGCTCTTCAGGTTTTCTCGCCGCCGACCTGCGCGCTGGCGCGCGCCACGGAGAGCGGATCATCATCGGCCATCCCTTCAACCCGCCGTTCCTCGTGCCGCTAGTGGAAATTGCGGGTGGCGACGGCGCGCCGGAGGCGGCGGCGCTGGCGGCGGCGATTTACCGTGCCACCGGCTGCGAAGTGGTGGAACTGAAGCGTGAAATCGATGGCTACATCGGCAACCGTATCCAGTTCGCTGTGTTCCGCGAGTTGCTTTACCTACTGCGTGAGGGCGTGGCCGACCTCGAGACGATCGACCGCGCGGTGAGCGCCGGGCCAGCGATCCGCTGGGCTGTTATGGGACCTTCGTCGGTGTTTTTTCTCGGTGCGCGAAACGTGACGCTCTATCGCGAGTTTGTAGACCTACTGTCGCAAGAGCTTCGCAGCGGCTATGTGGCGCCCCCCGACTTCGAGCCGGACGCAGAGCTGCTCGACCGTTATGCCGAAGAAGTGATGGCTTGGCTTGGCCCTGGCGGGCAGGCGCCACTTCTGCAGCGACGCGATGTAGGCGTCGCCGCAGTACGCGCCGCAGTCGAGGCGCTGCGTCCCCTGTCGTCCTCTCCCGATTCTCCTCTCCCCATCCATCCAGCGAGGCCCGCGCCATGAGCGATCCCCTTATCACCGTCGAGCGCTTCGGACCCGTGCTTGAGATTACGCTGAACCGTCCGCCCGCCAACGCCATCAACCGCGCCACGAGCCGCGCAATCCATGCCGCGCTGCGTGAACTCCAGGATGACCCGGACCTACGCGTGGGCCTCCTGACCGGGGCCGGCACGCGGATATTCTCGGCCGGATGGGACCTCAAGGAGGTGGCGCAGCCGGATTTTGACCCTGCGCTCGACACCGACCCGGAGCGAGGCCACGGGCCTGGCGGCTTTGCGGGCATCGTCGAGTACCATGACCTGCTGAAGCCGGTGGTTGGGGCGATCAATGGCGCAGCCGTAGGTGGCGGCTTTGAAATCGCGCTGGCGTGCGACGTCATTTTCATGGCTGACCACGCCTTCTTTCAGCTTCCCGAAATGCAGCGTGGCTTTCTGGCCGATGCAGGCGCGGTCCAGCGATTGCCCCGCCGTCTGCCGCGCAACGTCGCGGTGGAGATGCTGCTGTCGGGCCGGCGCATGGAGGCAGAGGAAGCGCGGAGCTGGGGGCTCGTCCACGCGGTCCATCCCGGCGAACGCTTGCGCGAGGAGGCACGTGCCTATGCCAGCATGATCGCCGAGGGTGCACCGCTCGCGCTTCAGGCTCTCAAGGAGGTGCTGCGGCACATCGAGATGATGCCGACGCCCGACGCGCTTTCATTAACCAAGCCGGGTTGCTCGGGCCTGCCGATGTACGAGAGAATGTCGGCCTCCGAGGACTTTTTCGAAGGGCCACGTGCTTTCGCCGAGAAGCGCAAGCCGGTCTGGAAAGGCCACTGACGGCCGACGCCTTGGCCGAGGTCTGCCCTTATGCCAACCATCACCTGCATTGAAGACCTCAAGCGGCTGCATCGGACGCGCACGCCGCGGATGTTCTGGGACTATTGCCAGAGCGGTAGCTATACGGAACAGACGTTCCGCGACAACGAGGCGGATTTTGCTCTGATCCGCCTGCGCCAGCGGGTTGCGCGGAACCTGTCCAACCGTGTGCTCACGAGCCGGATGCTCGGCGAAGCGGTCACTATGCCGGTGGCGCTGGCGCCAGTCGGCTCGGCCGGAATGCAGCACCCTGACGGCGAGATCCTGGCTGCCCGTGCGGCGGCGCGTTTCGGCGCACCCTTCACGCTTAGCACAATGTCGATCTGTTCTATCGAGGACGTGGCCCAGGCGGTTGGCGCGCCCTTCTGGTTCCAGCTCTACGCGATGCGCGACGAGGGCTTCGTCGACGCCCTCATTGAGCGCGCGCGCGCCGCCGGATGTTCAGCGCTGGTCCTGACCCTCGACCTTCAGGTGCTGGCGCAGCGCCATTCGGACCTCCGCAACGGACTCACGAGCCCGCCCCGTCCGACCTTCGCCAACCTGTTGGACATCGCGCGCAGGCCGCGCTGGGCGCTGGGCATGGCGCGCACGCCGCGACGGAGGTTCGGCAATATCGTGGGCCACGTGAAGGGCATCGACAGCCTCGATGCACTAACGGCCTGGACCAACGAGCAGTTTGACCCTGAGCTCGACTGGGCGAAGGTCGCACGCATCCGCGACCGCTGGGCGGGGCGGTTCGTCGTCAAGGGTATCCTCGACCCCGAGGACGCGCGGATGGCGGCTGAGCTCGGTGTTGATGCAATCGTGGTATCTAATCATGGCGGCCGGCAACTAGACGGCGCGCCGAGCTCGATCCGTGCATTGCCCCAGATCGTGGCGGCGGTGGGTCCCCGCACAGAGGTCTGGCTCGATTCTGGCATCCGGTCGGGTCAGGATGTACTCAAGGCGTTGGCACTTGGCGCGCGCGGCACGCTGATCGGGCGTGCCTACCTGCATGGCCTGGGCGCCATGGGTGAAGGGGGAGTCACGCTGGCGCTTGAGCTGATCCGGCGGGAACTTGACACGACAATGGCGCTCTGCGGCGAATGCGACGTCAGTGACCTCGGCCCCCATAACCTGATTCTGCCAGGCGGCTTCGCTTGCAGCTGAGGCCGGTTTCGTTCCCGGCGACAGGTGAATGCTTCTTACCGCTCACAGCGACGAAGTCAGTAGTCCGGCGCGGCAGCTGCGCCAAACTGACAGAGAGTTTGAGGCGAGCGGCTGCTTGCAGAGGAGTACGTCTTTCGACTGCCAGTCTCGGCTCGCTGATTGAAACACGCAACCAAATGGAGTGAGCATGAACCGTGAAGTCTTTATCACTTGCGCCGTCACCGGTGGCGGCGACACGGCTGGGCGAAGCCCGCATGTTCCAGTCACCCCGCAGGAGATTGCCGACAGCGCACTCGAGGCGCATGAGGCGGGCGCGGCCATTGTGCATCTTCACGTCCGCGACCCCAAGACGAGGCTGGGTAGCCGCGATCCCGGCCTCTACCGTGAGCTCGTTGGCCTCATTCGCGAGCGCAACAATGATGTGATCCTCAACCTGACCGGCGGCATGGGCGGAGAAATCCTTTTCGGCCCACCCGAGGTGCCGTTGCCGCCCGCGCCGGGATCTGATTTTGTTGGCCCCGAGGGGCGCATGTCGCACATTCTGGAACTCAGGCCCGAGATCGCGAGCCTCGACACGGGGTCGCTTAACTTTGACGAGGCCCTCTACGCGACCACGCCGACCTGGCTGCGCACTGCCGCTGCGGCATATCGAGCCGCAGGCGTGCGGCCAGAAATCGAGGTCTTTGAACTCGGACATATCGAGATGGCCAAGCAACTCATAAGGGAGGGACTTATCGAGGCGCCACCCATTTTCCAGCTCTGCCTCGGTATCCGCTACGGTGCGCCGGCAACAGCCGAGGCCATGATGGCCCTGCGCAACGCCTTGCCGCCGGACGCGATCTGGGCTGGCTTCGGACTTGGGGCACTCCAGATGCCCATGGCGGCGCAGGCGGTGCTGATGGGCGGCAATGTACGCGTTGGGCTTGAGGACAACCTGTATCTCGACCGGGGCGTCCTCGCCACGAACGCGCAACTCGTCACCCGTGCGCGGGAGGTGATTGAGCGCCTTGGGGCGCGCGCGCTGGGCTCGGAAGAGACACGAAGCAAGCTTGGTTTGCGACCCGTGCGGCCGACGAACCCTTCCGACAAGACCGCCTAAGGCTTAGGGGGCCGGATGGGTCACCGTCTCGTTCGCAAGTGGTGTGAAAATGATTCACATTTCGAGACAGCTATTCATGACGCAACAGGCGAACGATCGCGCAATCTTTTCTGAAGAAACATCCGGCGTGCGCTTAAAATGAACGCTCCTCCCAACCCTCGTCCGTACTCGGATACCTCGCCCCTCATCGAGGCGCGTGGAATTCGGAAGTCGTTCGGGGCCCTCGAAGTCCTCAAGGGCATCGATCTCCGGGCGCACAAGGGCAGCGTGGTGTCGCTGATTGGCAGTTCTGGCTCCGGCAAGAGTACCTTCGTTCGCTGTCTCAACTTTCTCGAGGAGCCCAGTGAAGGAGAGGTCGTCGTTGGGGGAGAGTGCTTCCGCCCCAGAACAGGGAAGGACTGGAACCGCAGGGAGCGGGCGAGGCTCGTCTCGCTCCGCCGGCGGCTGGGTATGGTATTTCAGTCCTTCAATCTATGGCCTCACCGCACTGCACTGCAAAATGTAATCGAGGGTCCCACCCAGGTCCTGCGTATGAAGCCGAAAGAGGCAGGGGAACTTGGCAGGGACATGCTTGCGAAGGTCGGCCTGCTGGAAAAGGCGGACAATTACCCATCCAAGCTCTCAGGTGGACAGCAGCAGAGGGTAGCGATTGCGCGCGCCCTCGCCATGAACCCTGATGCAATTCTCTTCGACGAACCTACATCCGCCCTGGATCCGGAACTCGTGGGAGAGGTTCTGCGCGTCATCCAGAAACTGGCGGCAGAAGGCAGAACCATGGTGATTGTGACGCACGAAATGCATTTCGCACGTGAAGTGTCAACCGAGACACTATTCCTTGCCCAAGGATCCATTGTGGAGAGAGGACAGCCTGATGCTATTTTTGGTTCTCCTCAATCACCGCAACTCAGAAGCTTCCTTGCTCGGTATTCCGGCTGAAGCAAGTGGAGAAGTAGGGGCTGTCCCCTTAAAAATATAACAAAGGAGGAAAGACAATGTTTCGACTAATTAGAGATACGGCTGCAGCGCTCGGAGTAAGCTTTGTACTTCTTGCAGGTACGGCGACGGCACAGGAACCCCTCAAGGTAGGAATAGACGCGGCTTACCGCCCATTTGCCTATGTAGAACCAAACGGCGAGCTTGCAGGCTTTGAAGTTGACCTTGTGAAGGCTGTTTGTGAAAAAATGCAGCGCAAGTGCGAAATTTCAAACGTTCCTTGGGAAGGCATATTCGCTGCGCTGGAGTCCGGCAATATTGACATGATCGGCACTACGGTAACAAAGTCACCAGCAAGACTGGAGAAGTACGACGCCAGCGCCACGATTTACGGCCTAGGTTTTGGCTTTATCGTGCCAGCCGATGCCGACATATCCAAGGGCCTTGACGGTCTTAAGGGTAAACCTGTCGGAACAATTACCGGTACAGAAGCCTTCTATGCTTTCATCAAGGGTATGCTTGGCGACGATGCTGACATTCGAGGTTACCAGAACCCAGATGCAGGTATCCTTGATCTTGACTCTGGACGCATTGCGGCTTTCGCTGGCGACAATCTCCAACTCGGCGCCCAGTTCGTGAAAGACGGAAAGTACAAATGGGTCGTAGAGCCGAACTTTGACAGCAAGTGGACCGGCGATGGTCGAGGCTTTATCTTCCGCAAGGGGTCAGCCGATCTTACGCAGCCCGTCGATGCAGCTCTTGCTGCTCTAGCTGCCGACGGCACAATCGACCGTCTTGCCATGCCGTACTTCGGAACGGCGTTTAAGGCCAAGTGAAGGAGAGGCGCCATGTTTGATGCCGTGGCGCCCTATCTTGCGTTCTGGGGGACTGGGGCGCTCATCACCCTGGTCCTTTCAGTCGCCGCTTTCCCTGTTGCCATCGCGCTAGGTATTGCCGCGGCCTTGGCGGCCTCGACCGGACGAGGGCCTAGGGCTCGGATAGCGGTGTCCTACTTGGCGCTGTTCAGAGCGCTGCCCGAGGTGCTGGTGATCTTTGCAATTTTCTACGGATCCACCGTCTTCTTGCGCCGGCTCGAGGCTTGGACCGAAATATCTTTTCCTGATGTCTCACCCGTACTTGCTGCCCTCGTTGCGCTTTCGTTGCAGTTCGGTGCCTACGCGGCAGTCATCTTTTCTGATTGGCTACGTGTCTTCCCGAGGGGATTGCTCGAAGCTGGAGCGGCAGTGGGAATGACGAATGGCCAGGTTCGCCTTCGCATCCTTGTACCATTGCTGCTTCGCCAGTCGACCCCGGCCCTGGGCAATCTCATGCTCGTTCTGTTGAAGGTTTCCGCTCTTGTCTCTCTCATCGGTGTAGAAGAGTTGAGTCGTCGTACCACGATTGTAGCCGGCTCCACGCGTGATCCACTGCTATGCTACGCGATCGCTGCAGCCATGTATCTGGCAATCACGGCCGTGACGAGCACCGCTCAGGCGTGGATCGAGACGCGGATCCGCGCCACAGGTTGACTCATGGAATTTCCCCACATCCTTCTCGCCTCCGCCTTCTGGCAAGCTGTGTTGTCTGGGCTGGTAGTGACCGTGACTCTGACGCTCGGCAGCATGGCGGCCGGACTCGCACTCGCGGTGCCGATCGCGCTTGCACGGACGCGAGGGCCGAAGCCTTTAGCGGCCTTGGCGGCGGCCTATGTCTTCGTTTTGCGTGGCATTCCGCTTCTAATACTGCTGTTCATCGCGTATTATGGATTACCGCGCCTGACTTGGCTTCGCGGTACATTGTTCTGGGATCTCGTTCTTGAGTCCCCATTTCGTACAGCCCTTTTTGTCCTCTCGATCAATAATGCCGCCTACCTCGCTGAAACTATCCGGGGCGGCCTGCTCGGTGTTGGTCGCGGCATGATTGAAGCAGGCCGGGCGATCGGCATGACTGAGCGGCAGATCGCGCTTCGCGTCGAAGGGCCGCTCGCCTATCGCGCTATCCTGGGAAACCTTGGCAATGAGACCGTCGCCGTGATGAAGGCATCGGCCATAGCAAGCGTGATCACGGTGCACGACCTGATGGGTGGGGCCATGTCGGTGGGCAACATATTCTTTGATCAATTCACGCCTCTCGCTGTTGTCGGCGCTTTCTATCTTGTCTTAGTCGCGCTGATCGACCGGGTCGTGGCAGGGCTCAGGCGCCGCGCTGGTCTCGAAGTGTTCGCGACATAGCGTTGCGGGAAAGACCGCAGTCTCTTCCACAACAGAGTGCTTTCATTTTCAAACCGATCACTTGCCACATATCTCTTGCCCTGTTCGGATGAGGAAGGATCAATCTCTCGTACGTGAGATATCCTCACAAGTCAGAAGACAGATTGCAAACCATGAGTGTTCCGCGCCGATCTACCATTGACTGACCCGAAGAAGTGCTGATCGCGGCTAGTTGCCATGTCG
>CAMDBX010000081.1 GCA_945889445.1 Rhizobium sp. Q54 | reverse complement strand
CCCAAATCTCCCACCTCAGCCCCACAGGCGCAGAAACCTCCGGATCCCCTTCTCAGGACATCCGGCAGCCACACCAGCTTGTCAGCTTTCGGCAGAAAGGCACGCCGCGCACAAACAGCGCCGCGTCCCTCAGTGATGGGGCTTATATGGCGATGCACACCGGACTGTCAACACTGGAAAACACGAAAATGTCAGAAAACTGATAAGTGGCTGATTTGTAATGTTCATCCGGCTGTCATAATAGTCGGGAACCGGGCTCCTGAACGGCCCTCGGCCGGCCTGAAACCGTCCAGACGGTCAAAAACCTGGCCCTCCGCCCGGAACCGCCCGCCCCGCGGCCCCGTTGAGCCTTTCATGCCGCGCTTGCCATAGACGCCGCCAACACCTGCCTGTAAATGTAGGACAATTGGAGGATCCCATGGCTAACACCCCGAAGACGCCGCTCAAGTACCGTTCCCAGGCCTGGTTCGACAACCCGGCCAATGCCGACATGACGGCGCTCTATCTCGAGCGCTACCTCAACTTCGGCCTCACCCGCTCGGAGCTGCAGGGCGGAAAGCCGATCATCGGCATCGCCCAGACCGGATCCGACATCTCCCCCTGCAACCGCGCCCATGTGGACCTGGTGAAGCGGGTGCGTGACGGCATCTACGAGAATGGCGGCATTCCGCTGGAATTCCCCATCCACCCCATCCAGGAAACCGGCAAGCGCCCCACCGCCTCGCTCGACCGCAACCTCTCCTACCTGTCCCTCGTCGAGGTGCTCTACGGCTATCCGCTGGATGGCGTGGTGCTCACCATCGGCTGCGACAAGACCACGCCCGCCTGCCTGATGGCCGCCGCCACGGTGGACATTCCAGCGATCGCCCTCTCCTCCGGCCCCATGCTCAACGGCTGGTACAAGGGCCAGCGCACGGGTTCAGGCACCATCGTCTGGATGGCGCGCGAGAAACTGGCCACGGGCGAGCTCGACTATGAAGGCTTCATCGAACTTGTCGCCACGTCGGCACCTTCGACCGGCTTCTGCAACACCATGGGCACGGCGACCACCATGAACTCGCTCACCGAGGCGCTGGGCATGTGCCTTCCCGGCAACGGCGTCATCCCCGCGCCCTACCGCGAGCGTGGGCAGATGGCCTATGCCACTGGCCGCCGCATCGTCGACATGGTGAAGGAAGATCTGACACCGTCGAAGATCATGACGCGCAAGGCCTTCGAGAATGCCATCGCGGTCAACACGGCGATCGGCGGCTCCACCAATGCGCCGAACCATCTGAATGCCATCGCCGCACATCTCGGCATCGACCTCACCGTCGCCGACTGGGAGAAGCACGGCTATGACCTGCCGCTGCTGGTCAACCTGCAGCCCGCCGGCGAATACCTCGGCGAGGACTATCACCGTGCCGGCGGCGTGCCCGCCGTCATCGCCGAGCTGATCGGTGCGGGCAAGATCCACGAGGACTGCGTCACGGCGAATGGCAAGACCATCGGCGAGAACTGCAAGGGCCAGTTCTCCTGGGACCGCGCGGTGATCCGCGAGTTTGCAAAGCCGATGAAGGACCACGCGGGCTTCAAGCGCCTCACCGGCAACCTGTTCGACAACGCCATCATGAAGACCTCCGTGATCTCGGAGGAATTCCGCCAGCGTTACCTGTCGAACCCGAAGGACCCCAACGCCTTCGTGGCCAAGGCCATCGTGTTCGACGGGCCGGAGGACTACCACGCCCATATCGATGATCCGAAGCTCGGCATCGACGAGAACACCATCCTGTTCATCCGTGGCGTCGGCCCGCTGGGCTATCCGGGTGCGGCGGAAGTCGTCAACATGCGAGCACCCAACTACCTCCTCGAAAAAGGCATCCGCTCGCTCCCCTGCGTGGGCGACGGACGCCAGTCCGGCACCTCGGGCTCGCCCTCGATCCTCAACGCCTCGCCGGAAGCGGCCGCAGGCGGCGGGCTGTCCATCCTGCAGAACGGCGACATGGTGAGGATCGACCTCAACAAGGGCACCTGCGACCTGCAGATCGCCGACGCAGAAATCGAGAAGCGCCGCGCCGAGCTGGAGAAGGCGGGCGGCTACAAGGTTCCCCCAAGCCAGACACCGTGGCAGGAGATCTTCCGCAAGGAAGTGGGCCAGCTCGATGGCGGCATGGTGCTGAAGGGCGCCACCAAGTTCCGGCGTGTTGCCAAGACCATGGGCCTGCCGCGCGACAATCACTGAGGCGCGGGAGCGCGCCCACGAGAACTCCCCTCCCCCCTGTGGGGAGGGGTGGGGGTGGGGGTCGTACAGCATGCGCTGTCGCGGCCGTCTCCGACCTCCGCCATCACCCCCACCCCTGCCCCTCCCCACAAGGGGGAGGGGGTCTCGAGAGGAGCCCCGGCCATGCTCGAACTGAAATCCGACCAGATCCGCGCGCGCTTCACGACCCTCGGTGCGCGCCTCGTGTCGCTCGACTTCGCCGGCGCCGACCTGCTGATGGGCGGCGGCAGCGATGCCGACATTCTGGCGGGCGACTGGACGGCGGGCGCCACCATCGGCCGCATCGCCGGGCGCATCACCAATGCCCGCATCACCATCGACGGCACGGACTATCCGCTGGCCCAGAATTTTGGCCAGCACCAGCTGCACGGCGGTCCGGATAATTTCGCGGTACGTCACTGGAAAGCTCAGCCTACGGACAATCAAATCCACTTCTCCCTCCATTCCCCCGATGGCGACCAGGGCTACCCCGGCGCACTCGATGTCTCCGCCACCTACAGCTTGAGCGGCAGCACGCTGGCACTCGACCTCGAGGCCCGCACCACGAAGCCCACCGTCATCAACCTCAACAACCACGGCTACTGGAACATGTCGGGCGGCGAACGGAACGCCTTCGCCCACGAGATGCAGATCCTCGGCTCGCGCTATCTGCCTTTAAGCGAAGAGCTGCTGCCCCTGGGCGAGCTGCACGATGTCACCGGCACCCGCTGGGACTTCCGCAAGCTGCGCCCCGTGGCCGAGGTCTATGACAATTGCTGGGTGCTCGACGGCCCGCGCGGCACGCTGCAGCACGGCCTCACCCTGAAGGACGCGGTGTCGGGCCGCACCATGGAAGTGTGGACCACCGAGGCCGGCATGCAGATGTACACCGCCGAACACTGGAACCCGGGCTTCCCCGGCAAGGCCGGCCCCCTCTCGCAATATACCGCCATCGCCATCGAACCCCAGAACTTCCCCGACGCGCCGCTCCACAAGAATTTCCCCAGCGCCGAACTTCGCCCCGGCGCGGTCTACCGCAACCGCATCGAGTGGCGCTTCTCGCGCTGAACGTCACGTGCCTCGCTCTCCCTTTCAGCCGTCATCCCGGCGAAGGCATCGATAGGTGCATGTGTGGAGTATGCCGGAACCTAGCACATCGAGCGCGCGCTGTCAAGGACTAAATTCCTCAAACGATTACCCCCCACTCCCCCAGTCATCATCGCCGGGCTTGCACATGTCTTCTCCCGCTCCGCGGGAGAGGACGAAGGGCGAACTCCTACAGGAAGTTATACGGGTCCACATCCACCTGCAGTGCCAGCGACCCCTTCGGCTTCACGTCCTTCAGCCACAGCCTGAGGAACGCCTGCAGGTTCACGTCGCGCCCGGCCTTCACCAGAAACCGGAAGCGGTGCCGCCCGCGCACCATCGCGATCGGTGCAACAGCCGGGCCCAGCACGGTGATACCGTCCGCCAACGGAGCAATCAGCGACAGGCTGCGCGCGAAGCGCTCCGTCTCCGCCGCATCGTTGCCCGACAGGATGATCGCCGCCAGACGCCCGTAAGGCGGCAGGCCCACATTCTCGCGGATTGCCTTTTCCTGGTTCAGGTAGGAATCGCGGTCACCCTTCTTCAGCGCCTGCATCAGCGGGTGCTCCGGCAAATAGGTCTGCACCAGCGCGCGGCCGGGCTTGGCGCCGCGGCCTGCGCGCCCCGCCACCTGCGCCATCAGCGCCCAGGTGCGCTCGCCGCCGCGCGGGTCGGAGGACTCGAGTGCCAGGTCGGCGTCCACCACGCCCACCAGCGTGAGGTGCGGAAAGTGGTGCCCCTTGGCCACCAGCTGCGTGCCGATGACGAGGTTGAACTGCCCCTCCTCCACATCGCGGATCGCATCACGCAGCAGCGTGCCACGCGACAGGTCGCTCGACAGAATGGAAATGCGCGCTTCCGGGAAACGCACCGCCGCCTCCTCCGCCAGCCGCTCCACGCCAGGTCCCACGGGAACCATTTTCCCTTCGGTGTGGCAGCTCGGGCATTCCTTCGGCATCGGTTCGAGGTGGCCGCAGTGATGGCACATCAGCTGGCGGCGGAAGCGGTGCTCCACCAGCGAGGCCGCGCAGTTGGGGCATTCGAGGCGATGCCCGCAGGCACGGCACAAGGTGAGCGGCGCATAGCCACGCCGGTTGAGGAACAGCAGCGCCTGGTCGCCCTTGGCGAGAGTCTTCGTCACGGCATCGAACAGCGGCGATGAAATCCACATGCCCGCCTCGGAAGTGACACGCTTCATGTCGATGAGGTCGATCTCCGGCAGCTCCGGCCGCCCGTGCCGGTCCATCAGCCGCACCACGCCGTAGCGCCCGCGATCGACGTTCACCAGCGTTTCGAGCGAGGGCGTGGCGGAGGACAGCACCACCGGGAATTTCCCGATGGAGCCATACAGCACCGCCATGTCGCGCGCATGGTAGGGCACGCCGTCATCCTGCTTGTAGGCACTCTCATGCTCCTCATCGACGACGATGAGTTTCAGCTTCTTCCACGGCAGGAAAAGTGCCGAGCGCGCACCCACCACGATCCGCGCCGTGCCATCGGCCACGCCGCGCCACACCCGCTCACGCTCGCGCGGGCGCAAATCGGAATGCCACTGTGCGGGCTCGCAGCCGAAGCGCCGCTCCACGCGTTCGATGAAGGGCTGGGTGAGCGCGATCTCAGGCAGCAGCAGCAGCACTTGGGCCCCTGAGGCCAGTGCCGCCGCCATCGCCTCGAAATAAACCTCCGTCTTGCCGGAGCCGGTGACACCGTCGAGCAGCATCACCTTGTGCTGGCGCTGGACCACCACCGCACGCAGCGCTTCCGCCGCCGCCTGCTGGTCCTTGGAGAGCGTATAGCCGCCGTCATTGAGGTCCGGCTCGGGAAAGCGCCTCAGTGCCGGCAGCGCTACGGCTTCGAGGGCCCCATCCTTGGCCAGCGCCTTGATCACCGAGGTGCCGACACCCGCCGCCTCGGCGAGTTCCGCGGCACGCATGGCGAAGCCTTCGCGCGCCACCTCCAGCACGCGGGCGCGCTGCGGGGTCATCCGTTTCGGAACCTGCTCAGTCGCACGATAGGCAATCTGCTCGCGCGGGCCCTCGAAGGCACCGGGAGACCTCAGCACCATGCGCAGCACGTTTCCAGCGGGCTCGAGGTAATAGGCCGCCAGCCAGTCGACGAAGCGCCGGTGCGTTTCAGTGAGCGGCGGCATGTCGAAGACTTCGGCCACGTCGCGCAGCTTCTTGTCGGTCTCCGCCTTGGCTTTCAGCGCCCAGACCACACCGATCATCTGCCGGGGGCCCAGCGGCACCATCACATAGCATCCCGGCTCCAGCGCCATGCCGTCCGGCACGCGGTAGGAATAGGGGCCGTCGAGCGCCAGCGGCAGCAATACCTCGGCTATGGCGGAATCGCGGGTCATCCTGTCTGAAATAGACTTGGGGCCGACCCGCTTCCACCCTTATATGGCCAACCCATGAGGGAACCCCACGCCAGAGAGATCGTCTGCCTCGAACCATCGGCGCTGGCGCTGCGGCTGAAGGGCCAGCGCCACCTGACGCTGCTGGAGAGCGTCATGCGCTCGGAACACCTCGGGCGCTATTCCTTCCTCGCCTGCAATCCGGCCGCCACCATCGAGGTGAATGCCAAGGGCACCTTCTTCAACGGCGTGCCGCACCGGAAAAGTGCCATCACCCTGATTGACCGACTGGTGAGCGACAACCGCCAGCGCCACCTCCTGGGCCTTCCGCCCTTCCAGGGAGGCCTCGCGGGCTACATTTCGTATGATTATGGCCGGCGGCTGGAACCACACGCCAGGATTCCGGACTTTGCCCCCATCTGCCCGGACCTGATCCTTCACCACTATGACTGCGTCGCCGCCTTCGACCACATGCAGGAGCGCGCCTGGATCATTTCGGAAACGCCCGAACGCGCCGACGAGATGGAGGATCTGCTCCGCCACCGCCCCAAGGTGCCGGGCGGCCACGCCATCGAAGGCTGGCAGTCGAACTTCACGCGCGAAGACTATGAGAAGGCCATCGCCCGCACCGTGGAGCTGATTCTGGCTGGTGACATTTTCCAGGCCAACATCACCCAGTTGTTCTCAGCCCCGATCCCGGATGGCTTCGATCCCCTGGGCTTCTATCGCGTGCTGCGCCAGAAGAACCCCGCCACCTTCGCGGCCTACATGGACTATGGCTCGATCCAGATCGCCTCGTCCTCGCCGGAACGGCTGCTGCGTTATGACGGCACCACGGTCGAGGCCCGCCCCATCAAGGGCACAAGGCGCCGCGACAGTGACCCGGTGCGCGATGCGAACCTGATTGCAGACCTGACCGCCAGCCGCAAGGACCGGGCGGAGAACGTGATGATCGTCGACCTGCTCAGGAACGATCTCTCGCGCGTCTCGAAGCCCGGCACGGTGAAGGTGCCCATGCTGTGCGGGCTCGAGACCTATGCGAATGTCCACCACCTCGTCTCGGTCATCACCTCGGAACTCAGGGACGGCCATGGCGTGGGCGACCTGATCGGCGCCACCTTCCCCGGCGGCTCGATCACCGGCGCGCCGAAGATCCGCGCCATGGAAATCATCGCCGAGATCGAGCAGGCCCCACGCGGTGTTTACTGCGGCTCCATTGGCTACATCGGCTTCAATGGCCGCACGGATTTCAACATTGCCATCCGCACTGCGCAGTTCGCTGATGGCGTGGGCCGCGTGCAGGGCGGCGGCGGCATCACCGCGCGCTCGAACCCGGCAGCGGAATACGAAGAGAGCCTCACCAAGATCAAACGGATCATGGAGGCTTTCAAACCATGATTCTCATCGTCGATAACTACGATAGCTTCGTCCACAACGTGGCGCGCTATTTCGAGGAGCTGGGCCAGCAGACCCGCGTGGTGAGGAACGACGAAGTCACCGCGCAGGACCTCGATGCCGCCAAGGCCATCGTCATCTCGCCCGGCCCCTGCACGCCCACCGAGGCGGGGCAGTCGATGGCAATCATGCGCGAGTATTCCGGCAAGCTCCCCATCTTCGGCATCTGCCTCGGCCACCAGGTGATGGGCGAAGTCTTCGGTGGCCTCGTCACACGCGCGAAGCGCCCGATGCATGGCGACTCGTCCGAGATCAATCACGATGGAACGGGCATCTTCGAGGGCCTGCCGCAGCGCTTCAGCGCCGGGCGCTATCATTCGCTGATCGTGGAACTCGAGGGCCGCGACACGCCGCTCGTCGTCACCGCGAAAAGCGACGAGGGCGAGATCATGGGCCTTCGCCATGCCAGCCACCCGACTTATGGGGTACAGTTCCACCCCGAATCGATCCTCACCGAGGGCGGCTATGACATGCTGCGCAATTTCCTGAAGGCGGTGGAATGAGCCGCACCTGGTTCAACGGCGCCCTCATCGATGGGCCGCTGGAAGTGGCGCGCGGCGAGCGCGGGCTGCTGCTGGGCGACGGGCTGTTCGAAACCATGCTGGTGCTGAACCGCACGCCCCTGTGGGGCAACATGCACCTCGCAAGGCTTGAGGCGGCAGCGCATGAACTCGGCCTCGGCTTCCATCGCGACAGCCTGGACGATGCGATCGCCGAAATCCTCGACGGCATCCCGAAGCTCCACCACGTGCTGCGCGTGACGCTGACACGCGGCAGTGCGGCGCGAGGCCTTGCGGCAGTGGGCGGCTCGTCCAGCCTGCTCCTCATGCTCGATGCCTTCGACCCCGCCATGATGCTGAAGCCCGTGGCGCTGTCCTCCACCGCCATTCGCCGCAACCCGGCAAGCGTTTCGTGCCGGTTGAAGACCACCTCCTACATCGACAACATCGCAGCCGCCCGCGAGGCGGCAAGCCATGGCGTCGAGGATGCGCTGATGCTGAACACGGCGGGCAATGTCGCCTGCACCACCATTGCCAATGTCTTCCTGCTCAAGGGCAAGGCGCTGATTACCCCCGCCCGCGACCAGGGCATCCTGACGGGCGTCACCCGCCAGACCCTGCTCCATTCCGCCGCCCATCTGGGGTTGAAGCCGGAGGAGCGCGTGGTGAAGCCGGAGGAACTGAAGGACGCGGATGCCGTCTTCCTCACCAACAGCCTGCGCTTCATCCGCCCCGTCACCGCGCTGGACCGGGAGCCGCTGGCCCAGGCCGATCTCTCCCACCTCGTCCAGTCCCTGTGCGAGGCCGCCCGCCTGCAATGCGGCCACGACCCGCGCATGGTTGATTTGGCCAAGGCCGGGCGGTAAGGCTCCGCTTCAGAGAGAAGGACCAACGCCCATGAAATTCTTTGCCGATACCGCCGAAGTGAAGGACATCCAGGAACTGAATGACCTGGGGCTCTTGGATGGCGTCACCACCAACCCGTCGCTCATCGCCAAGTCGGGCCGCAAGTTCAAGGACGTGATCGCCGAGATCTGCGCCATCGTCGAGGGCCCGGTGTCGGCCGAGGTCGTGTCGCTCGATTACGAAGGCATGATGCGCGAGGCCGCCGACCTGCGGAAGATCGCCAAGAACGTGACCATCAAGGTGCCGCTGACGCTCGACGGCCTCAAGGCCTGCAAGGCGCTCACCTCCGATGGCTGCATGGTCAATGTCACCCTGTGCTTCTCGGCCATCCAGGCGCTCTTGGCCGCCAAGGCCGGGGCCACCTTCATCTCGCCCTTCATCGGCCGCCTCGATGACATTCATCTCGACGGCACGGAACTCATCGCCGAGATCCGCCAGATCTATGACAATTACGCCTTCGACACCGAGATCCTCGCAGCCTCGGTGCGCACGCCCCTGCACGTGAAGCAGGTGGCCCTGATCGGCGCCGACGTCGCCACCTGCCCGCCCTCCGTCATCAAGGGCCTCGTCAGGCACCCCTTGACCGAGAAGGGCATCGAGCAGTTCCTGGCCGACTGGAAGAAGACCGGGCAGACGCTGTAGGGCTGCGCGTGTTCGCACGACATTCCCTCACTGGCGTCATCCCGGCGCCCCCTCATTGCCGTCACCCCGGCGAAGGCCGGGGTCCAGCTTTGGGTATCGACCGCGCGGAAAGCTGGATCGCGGCCTTCGCCGGGATGACGGTCGTTGAGATTGTTGTGTAATGGTCGGCATCCTCGCTGAATACGACAGCCGCTGCGACGCGGGCGCGCTCAAGCCCGATGCCGCGCAGCGCGCCGTTGCAGCGAGGCTAGACGCGCTTGCGGTTGAGCTGACGGCACAGGCCCCCGCCATCGGCCTCCTCGCCCGCTTCAAGAAATCCCCGCCCACACCCAAGGGCCTTTACATCCACGGCGAGGTCGGCCGCGGCAAGACCATGCTGATGGACCTCTTCTACGAGACGGTCGAAACAGCCCCGAAGCGCCGCGTCCACTTCCATGCCTTCATGCAGGACGTGCACCGCCGCCTGCACGACGCCCGCCAGTCGCATACCCAGGATGCGATTGCCCCCGTGGCCAAGGCGCTCGCCAGGGAAGCCCGCCTGCTCTGCCTCGACGAGATGCAGATCACCGATATCGCGGACGCGATGATCATCGGCCGCCTGTTCGAAGGCCTGCTGGCTGCCGGCGCGGTGATCGTCACCACATCGAACCTGGCGCCGGACCAGCTTTACCGGAACGGCCTCAACCGACAGCTCTTCCTGCCCTTCATCGCGCTCATCAGGCAGCGGCTGGATGTCATCTCGCTCGACAGCCCGACGGATTATCGCCTCGGCCGCGTCAAGGCGCATGAGACTTTCCACACGCCGATTTCAGCCCATACCGACGCCCGACTGCAGGACCTGTGGCAGCGCCTCACAGATACCGAGCAGGGCCAGCCCCTCGACATCGACGTGCTGGGCCGCAAGCTGCACGTGCCGCAGGCGGCCCATGGCTGCGCCCGCTTCACCTTCGCCGAACTCTGCGAGCAGCCGCTCGGCCCGCCGGATTACCTCGCACTGGCCCAGAACTTCCAGATCCTGTTCCTCGAACACATCCCTGAGTTGAACCCGGACCGCCGAAACGAAGCCAGGCGCTTCGTGCTGCTGATCGACACGCTCTATGACGGCAAGGTCAGGCTGGTGGCCACCTCCGCGCAAGCCCCGGATGGCATCTATCCGGCGGGTGACCACGCCTTCGAATTCGGCAGAACCGTCTCCCGCCTCAAGGAGATGCAGTCGGCCTCCTGGTGGGGCAAAAAAATCGTCGAAACTTGACGTTTTGGTCAAGTTTCTCCCCCAAAAGGACTAGGCCGGTGCCTTGAAGGTGTTAGATATCGGGTCTACACAAACGTCACTTTTGCAGTGCAAAACGACCTGACGGCTTGGCCTTCAAGAAGGAATCCCTCACATGGCTCGGAAGAAAATCGCTCTGATCGGCGGCGGCATGATCGGCGGCACCCTCGCGCATCTCGCAGTCCTCAAGGAACTGGGCGACATCGTCATTTTCGACATCGCCGAGGGCCTGCCGCAGGGCAAGGCACTGGATCTCGCCCAGTCAGGGCCAGTCGAGGGCTTCAACGCCAGGCTGACGGGTGCGAATTCCTATGAGGCCATCGCCGGTGCCGACGTCTGCATCGTGACGGCGGGTGTCCCCCGCAAGCCGGGCATGAGCCGCGACGACCTCCTCGGCATCAACCTCAAGGTCATGGCCTCGGTGGGTGCGGGCATCAAGCAGTATGCCCCCAATGCCTTCGTCATCTGCATCACCAACCCGCTCGACGTCATGGTCTGGGCGCTCCAGAAATATTGCGGCCTGCCGCCCCACAAGGTGGTCGGCATGGCGGGCGTGCTGGACTCCGCGCGTTTCCGCCACTTCCTCGCCGAGGAATTCAACGTCTCCGTCCAGGACGTGACGGCCTTCGTGTTGGGCGGCCATGGCGACACCATGGTGCCCTTGATCCGCTACTCGGCAGTGGCCGGCATTCCGGTGCCGGACCTCATCAAGATGGGCTGGTCCACCCAGGAAAAGATCGACAAGATCGTGCAGCGCACGCGTGATGGCGGTGCCGAGATCGTCGGCCTGCTGAAGACCGGCTCTGCCTACTACGCCCCCGCCACCTCGGCGATCGAGATGGCCGAGAGCTACCTGAAGGACAAGCGCCGCCTGCTGCCCGTCGCCGCCCATCTCACCGGCCAGTATGGCGTGAAGGACACCTATGTGGGCGTGCCCGTGGTGATCGGTGCCAATGGCGTGGAGCGCATCGCAGAGATCGCACTGAGCGACGAAGACAAGGCAGGCTTCAAGAAGTCGGTCGATGCGGTGCACGGCCTGATGGAAGCGGCGAAGGTCATCGCACCGGACCTGGCTTAACCCTCTCGCCTGATTGACGCGCACGTAACGCAAGGAACGCGCAGATGAACATTCATGAATACCAGGCCAAGGAAGTCCTCAGGGGCTTCGGCGTCACCACTGGCAAGGGCATCGCAGCCTTCACCGTCGACGAGGCCGTGAAGGCAGCCGAAACGCTGGGCGGCCCCGTGTGGGTCGTGAAGTCGCAGATCCACGCTGGCGGCCGCGGCAAGGGCGGCGGCGTCAAGGTGGTGAAGTCCATCGATGACGTGAAGGCCGAGGCCAAGCGCATGCTCGGCATGACCCTCGTCACGCCGCAGACCGGCCCCGCAGGCAAGCTGGTGCAGCGCCTCTACATCGAGGAAGGCACGGCCATTGCCCGCGAACTCTATCTCTCGATGCTGGTTGACCGCGAAACCTCGCGCGTTGCCTTCATCGCCTCAACCGAGGGCGGCATGGACATCGAACAGGTGGCCCATGACACGCCGGAGAAGATCATCTCCGTGCAGGTCGATCCTGCCGCCGGTTATGCGCCTTATGTCGGCCGCCGCATCGCCGCGGCCCTCAAGCTCGAGGGCGACCAGGGCAAGCAGTGCGTGAAGATGATGGGCCAGCTCTACAAGGCCTTCGTCGACAAGGACATGAGCCTGCTCGAGATCAATCCGCTCGTCGTCACCAAGGACGGCAAGCTGATCTGCCTCGATGCCAAGGTCGATTTCGACTCCAACGCGCTCGACCGCCACCCCGAGATCAAGGAACTGCGTGACCTTTCGGAAGAGGACCCGAAGGAGATCGAGGCCTCCAGGTATGACCTCTCCTACGTGGCGCTCGATGGCTCCATCGGCTGCATGGTGAACGGCGCAGGCCTCGCCATGGCGACGATGGACATCATCAAGCTCTATGGTGCCGAACCTGCCAACTTCCTCGACGTGGGCGGCGGCGCAACCAAGGAGAAGGTCGCCGCGGCCTTCAAGATCATCACCGCCGACCCGAAGGTGAAGGGCATTCTCGTCAACATCTTCGGCGGCATCATGAAGTGCGACGTGATCGCCGAGGGCGTCATCGCCGCGGTGAAGGAAGTGGGCCTCAAGGTTCCCCTCGTCGTGCGGCTTGAAGGCACCAACGTGGACCTCGGCAAGAAGATCATCCGTGAGTCCGGCCTCAACGTCATCCCTGCCGATGATCTCGACGATGCTGCGTCCAAGATCGTCAAAGCTGTGAAGGAAGCGGCCTGATGTCCATTCTCGTCAACAAGAATACCAAGGTCATCTGCCAGGGCATCACCGGCAACAATGGCACCTTCCACACCGAGCAGGCCATTGCCTATGGCACGCAGATGGTCGGCGGCGTCACGCCGGGCAAGGGCGGCACCACGCATGTGGGCCTCCCCGTCTTCGACACCGTGTGGGACGCCAAGCAGGCCACGGGCGCTGACGCCTCCGTGATCTACGTGCCGCCGCCGTTCGCGGCGGATGCGATCCTCGAGGCGATCGACGCCGAGATCCCGCTCATCGTCTGCATCACCGAAGGCATTCCGGTGATGGACATGGTGAAGGTGAAGCGCGCGCTGTCGGGTTCGAAGTCGCGCCTCATCGGGCCGAACTGCCCGGGCGTGCTGACGCCCAACGAGTGCAAGATCGGCATCATGCCCGGCAACATCTTCAGGAAGGGTTCTGTAGGCATCGTCTCGCGCTCCGGCACCCTCACCTATGAAGCGGTGTTCCAGACCACGCAGGAGGGCCTGGGCCAGACCACGGCCGTGGGCATCGGCGGCGATCCCGTGAAGGGCACCGAGTTCATCGACATGCTGGAAATGTTCCTCGCCGACGACGAGACCCAGTCGATCATCATGATCGGCGAGATCGGCGGCTCGGCCGAGGAAGACGCGGCGGAATTCATCGCCAGGTCGAAGAAGAAGAAGCCGATGGCTGGCTTCATCGCCGGCCGCACCGCACCTGCCGGCCGCCGCATGGGCCATGCCGGCGCCATCATCTCCGGTGGCAAGGGCGGGGCCGAGTCCAAGATCGACGCCATGAAGCGCGCCGGCATCGCCGTCGCGGATTCGCCCGCACTTCTCGGCAAGACGCTAGTCAAGAAGCTGAAGGGCTAAGCACTCCTTCAGCATTCAACACCTAAACTCCCGCGCGCCGTCGCGCGCGGGGGCCGCAGATAGAGGACACTGGGATGAACAAGACCGATCTCACGACCGCTTTCGAGCAAACCTCCTTCCTCTATGGCGGCAACGCCCAATACATCGAGCAGCTCTACGCCAAGTATCTCGAGAATCCCGCCGCCGTGGACCAGCACTGGCGGCAATTCTTTGCCGGGCTGGAAGACAACGCGGCACTCGCCAAGCAGCAGGTCGACGGGCCCTCGTGGCAGCGCAAGGACTGGCCCAAGGCGGAATCCGGCGAACTCGTCTCCGCACTGGACGGCAACTGGCCGATCGTGGCGCCTCCCGCCATCAAGGGTGCGAAGGGTGCGGCACCCGAGGCCAAGGCCCCCGCCCTTTCGGCGGATGACGTGCGCAAGGCGACGATGGATTCCGTCCGTGCGCTGATGATGATCCGCGCCTACCGCATGCGCGGCCATCTCGCCGCCGATCTCGACCCCTTGAAGCTGGTCGAGCGGGAGAGCCACCCGGAGCTCGACCCCGCCACCTACGGCTTCACTGCCGATGACATGGACCGCCCCATCTTTCTCGACAAGGTGCTGGGCCTCGAGCATGCCACCATCCGCCAGATCACCGACATCCTGAAGCGCACCTACTGTGGCACGCTGGGTGTTGAGTTCATGCACATCTCCGACCCTGAGCAGAAGGCCTGGATCCAGGAGCGCATCGAAGGTGCCGACAAGTCCATCAGCTTCACGCCCAACGGCAAGAAGGCCATCCTCAACAAGCTCATCGAGGGCGAGGGCTTCGAGCAGTTCCTGAACGTCAAGTACACCGGCACCAAGCGCTTCGGCCTTGACGGCGGCGAGTCGATGATCCCTGCGCTCGAGCAGATCATCAAGCGCGGCGGCCAGTTGGGGCTCAAGGAAATCGTGCTCGGCATGGCGCACCGCGGTCGCCTCAACGTGCTGGCCAACGTGCTGTCCAAGCCGTTTTCGGCGATCTTCCACGAATTCAAGGGCGGCTCATCCACCCCTGATGAGGTCGAAGGCTCAGGCGACGTGAAGTATCACCTCGGCTCCTCGTCGGACCGCGTGTTCGACGACAACACCGTTCACCTGTCGCTTACTGCCAACCCGTCGCATCTCGAGATCGTCGATCCCGTGGTGCTCGGAAAAGCCCGCGCCAAGCAAGACCAGCGCCACGACAGGGAGCGCACCTCGGTGCTGCCGCTGCTGATCCATGGCGACGCCGCCTTTGCCGGCCAGGGCGTGGTGGCGGAATGCTTCGGCCTGTCGGGCCTGCGCGGCCATCGCTGCGGCGGCTCCATCCACTTCATCGTCAACAACCAGATCGGCTTCACCACGGCGCCACACTGGTCCAGGTCTTCGCCCTACCCCTCCGATGTCGCCAAGATGATCGAGGCGCCGATCTTCCATTGCAACGGCGATGATCCGGAAGCGGTCGTCTATGCCGCCAAGATCGCCATCGAGTTCCGGCAGAAGTTCCACAAGCCCGTCGTCATCGACATGTTCTGCTACCGCCGCTTCGGCCACAACGAGACGGACGAACCGGCCTTCACCCAGCCGCTGATGTACAAGCGCATCGCCCAGCAGTCCACCGTGGTGCCGCTCTATGGCAAGCGTCTGATCGAAGAAGGCGTCATCTCCGAGGCCGAATTCGACGCCATGAAGGCGGCCTACCGCAAGACGCTGGACGACAATTTCACCGTGGCCGAGAACTACAAGGCCAACAAGGCCGACTGGCTCGATGGCCGCTGGGCCGGCCTCAAGGCCGCGCGCGACCATGAGGAGCCGCGCAAGGGCGAAACCGGCGTCCCGCTGGCAACGCTCAAGGAAATCGGCCTCAAGCTCACCAAGGTGCCGAAGACCTTCAAGGTCCACCGCACCATGCAGCGCGTACTTGATGCGCGCCGCAAAATGATCGAGGAAGGAACCGGGCTCGACTGGGCCATGGGCGAGCACCTGGCCTTCGGCTCGCTGCTGCTCGACGGCTTCCCCATCCGCCTTTCAGGGCAGGACGTGCAGCGCGGCACCTTCTCGCAGCGCCACGCCGTGCTCGTCGACCAGGACAACGAGAAGCGCTACACGCCGCTCAATCACCTGGTGAAGGACCAGAAGATCAAGATCGACGCCATCAACTCCATGCTCTCGGAAGAGGCGGTTCTTGGCTTCGAATATGGCTACTCTCTGGCCGAGCCCAACACGCTCACCATCTGGGAAGCCCAGTTCGGCGACTTCGCCAATGGCGCGCAAGTTGTGTTCGACCAGTTCATCTCGTCCGGTGAACGCAAGTGGCTGCGCATGTCGGGCCTCACCGTGCTGCTGCCGCATGGCTATGAGGGCCAGGGGCCGGAGCATTCCTCCGCGAGGCTCGAGCGCTATCTACAGATGTGCGCCGAGGACAACATGCAGGTGGCCAACGTCACCACGCCCGCCAACTACTTCCACATCCTGCGCCGCCAGCTGAAGCGCGACATCCGCAAGCCGCTGGTCATTATGACGCCGAAGTCGCTGCTCCGCCACAAGCGTGCCACCTCGCCGCTCTCGATGATGGATGAAGGCACCACCTTCCACCGCCTGCTGTGGGACGACGCCGAGATGCTGCAGGGCGAGGCGATCAAGCTTCAGCCCGACGACAAGATCCGCCGCGTCATCCTGTGCACCGGCAAGGTCTATTACGATCTCTACGAGGAGCGCGAGAAGCGCGGCCTCACCGACATCTACCTGCTGCGCGTCGAGCAGCTCTACCCCTGGCCGCACAAGGCCCTCATCAACATTCTCTCGCGCTTCAAGGGTGCCGAGTTCATCTGGTGCCAGGAAGAGCCCTACAACATGGGCGCCTGGAGCTTCGTGCAGCCCAACATCGAGCGCGTTCTCGACTTCATCGGCGCGAAACACACGCGGCCCCGCTATGTGGGTCGCGCGGCGTCCGCCTCCACCGCAACCGGTTTGATGAGCCGGCACCTCAAGGAACTGAGAACGTTCCTCGACGAGGCGCTGGGCGAAAACAAGGCTTGAAGGAACAGACAAGATGGCAAAGGAAATCCGCGTTCCGGCTCTGGGTGAATCGGTCACCGAGGCGACGATTGCGAAGTGGTTCAAGAAGGCCGGCGAAGCGGTGAAGGCCGATGAGCCGCTAGTCGAACTCGAAACCGACAAGGTGACGGTCGAGGTTCCGGCACCGGCGTCGGGCAAGCTCTCTTCCATCTCTGCCGAACCGGGTGTCACGGTGAATGTCGGCGCCCTCCTCGGCATGATCGAGGAAGGTGCGGCAGGCGCCGCCCCCTCGAAACCCGCCGAAGCGCCGAAGAAGGTGGAAGCCGCTCCGGCCGCCAAGGCCGCCGAGCAGACGCTGTCGCCTGCCGTCCGCAAGATGGTGGAAGAAAACAAGGTCGACACCGCCGCCGTTTCCGGCACCGGCAAGGACGGACGCCTCACCAAGGGTGACGTGATCGCGCATCTGGAAAAGCCTGCCGCCGAAGCCAAGCCGCTGGTGATCCCCGCTGCTCCCGCACCTGCCGCGCGCGCCCCGTCCGATGCCTCGCGCGAGGAGCGCGTGAAGATGTCGCGTCTCCGCCTCACCATCGCGCGGCGCCTGAAGGATGCACAGAACACCGCCGCCATGCTCACCACCTTCAACGAGGTGGATATGACGGCGACCATGGCGCTCCGCAACCAGTACAAGGACATCTTCGAGAAGAAGCACGGCGTGAAGCTCGGCTTCATGAGCTTCTTCGTGAAGGCCTGCATCCAGGCGCTGAAGGAAATTCCGGCCGTCAACGCCGAGATCGACGGCGACGACATCGTCTACAAGAACTTCTACAACATCGGCGTGGCGGTGGGCACCGACAAGGGCCTCGTGGTGCCTGTGCTGCGTGACGCCGACATGCTGTCCTTCGCCGGCATCGAGAAGACCATTTCCGAATACGGCAAGCGCGCGCGTGACGGCAACCTGCAGATCGCCGACATGCAGGGCGGCACCTTCACCATCTCCAACGGTGGCGTCTATGGCTCGCTGATGTCGACGCCCATCCTCAACGCGCCGCAGTCCGGCATCCTCGGCATGCACAAGATCCAGGAACGCCCCATGGCCATCAACGGCCAGGTGGTGATCCGCCCGATGATGTATCTGGCACTGTCCTATGACCACCGCATCGTCGACGGCAAGGAAGCCGTCACCTTCCTGGTGCGCGTGAAGGAAAACCTCGAAGATCCGCAGCGGACCATTCTGGACCTGTAACAATACTGCCGTCATCCCGGCGGAAGCCGGGATCCAGCTTCAGGCGGCGACTGCGAACACGAAAGCTGGACACCGGTCTTCGCCGGGGTGACGGCATCAAGGGGAGGACGAGCATGACCGACAAGATCGCAATCGTCACCGGCGGAAGCCGCGGCATCGGCAGGGCAGCGGCCCTCAAGCTGGGTGCGGCCGGCTATACCGTCGTCGTCAACTACACATCGAATGCCGCCGCCGCCGATGCGGTGGTCACATCCATCACCTCGGCAGGTGGCAAGGCCGTGGCCGTCAAGGGTGACGTGGCGAAGGAGGCCGACATCGTCGCCCTCTTCGCCGCAGCCGACAAGCTCGGCACCTTGCGCGTGCTGGTCAACAACGCCGGCGTCATGGACCAGCAGAACCGGCTGGACGAGATGACGACGGAGCGCATCCGCCGCATCCTCGACATCAACACCTTCGGTTCGATCATCTGCGCCCGCGAAGCGGTGAAGCGCATGTCGACGAAGCATGGAGGCTCGGGTGGTTCCATCGTCAACATGTCATCCGCCGCCGCCTATCACGGTGCACCCGGCCTCGGCGTCGAATACGGCGCCAGCAAAGGCGCCATCGACGTGCTGACCATCGGGCTCGGCCGCGAGGTCGCCGCCGAAGGCGTGCGCGTCAATGCGCTGCGCCCCGGCATCATCGACACCGAAATCCACGACAGCTCAGGCATCCCCGGCCGCGTCAAGATGATGCGCGATGCGATCCCCATGAAGCGTGAAGGCACAGCCGACGAGGTGGCGGATGCCATCATGTGGCTGTGCTCGGATCAATCCTCCTATGTCACCGGCACCATCATCCCCGTGGCCGGCGGACGCTGCTAACAGGAACAGAACCATGGCGAACCAGTTCGACGTCACCATCATCGGCACCGGCCCCGGCGGCTATGTCTGCGCCATCCGTGCGGCCCAGCTGGGGCTCAAGGTCGCGGTGGTGGAGAAGCGCGCCACCCATGGCGGCACCTGCCTCAACGTCGGCTGCATCCCCTCCAAGGCGCTGCTGCACGCCTCAGAACTCTATGCCGAATCGAAGCATGCCTTCGCCAAGATGGGCATCAAGGCGGAAACGAGCGTCGACTTCCCGAAGATGATGGGCTTCAAGCAGGAAGCCATCGATGGCAACACCAAGGGCATCGACTTCCTGCTGAAGAAGAACAAGGTCACGGTGTTCCATGGAACGGGCAAGATCGCCGGGCCGGGCAAGGTGACGGTTGGCAACGACACGCTCGAGACGAAGAACATCATCATCGCCACCGGCTCCGACGTGGCGAAGCTCAAGGGCATCGACGTCGACGAGAAGCAGATCGTCTCCTCCACCGGTGCGCTGGCGCTCGAGAAGATCCCCGCATCGCTCGCCGTCATCGGCGCGGGCGTCATCGGTCTCGAGCTGGGCTCGGTCTATGCGCGCCTCGGCTCAAAAGTGACCGCGATCGAGTATCTCGATCGCATCCTGCCAGGCATGGACCTCGACGTCGCCAGGAACTTCCAGCGCATCCTGCAGAAGCAGGGCTTCGCTTTCCGCCTGTCGTCCAAGGTCACGGCTGCGGTGAAGTCCAAGGACAAGGTCACCCTCACGGTGGAGCCCGCCGCAGGCGGCACGCCGGAGCAGGTCGAGGCCGAAGTGGTGCTCGTCGCCGTCGGTCGCACGCCCTACACCGAGGGACTGGGGCTGGACGCCGCGGGCGTCAAGCTGGACAACCGCGGCCGCATCGAGGTGGACGACCACTTCCAGACAAACGTGCCCGGCATCTATGCCATCGGCGACGTCATCCGCGGCCCCATGCTCGCCCACAAGGCGGAGGACGAAGGCATCGCCCTCGCCGAAATCCTGGCGGGCCAGGCGGGCCATGTGAATTATGGCGTCATCCCCGGGGTCGTCTACACCAACCCGGAAGTCGCCGCCGTCGGCAAGACGGAGGAGGAGCTCAAGGCCGAGGGCGTGGACTACAAGGCCGGCAAGTTCCTGTTCCTCGCCAACGGCCGCGCCAAGGCCAACCAGACGACGGATGGCTTCGTGAAGGTGCTGGCCGACGCCAAGACCGACCGCGTGCTGGGCGTCCACATCGTCGGCCCCATGGCGGGCGAGTTGATCCACGAGGCCGCCGTGCTGATGGAATTCGGCGGCTCGGCCGAAGACCTGGCCCGCACCTGCCACGCGCACCCCACACTGTCGGAAGCGGTGAAGGAAGCCGCCATGGCGGTGGCTGGACGGGCCATTCATTCGTAATCCCAGCCCACACTTCCCCACTTCTCATCATCTCCGGGCTTGTCCCGGCCATCCTTTTTCACGGCCACCAAAAAGGATCGCCGGGACAAGCAACTGTCGATTTTCAATGGCTATGACGGAACTCCGAGTTGTCGCGCATGATGGCATTGAGGATGGTGAGGAACTTGTGCATGGCTGCGACG
>CAMDBX010000080.1 GCA_945889445.1 Rhizobium sp. Q54 | reverse complement strand
TTCTGCCGCGAAGTTCTCCGACGTGGGTGCATGGCCATGACGGGCGAGGAAGCCTTGGGGATCGGAACCGAACACCTTCCAGAGATGGCGGCAGGAAATCTTCGGCTGGTCACGCATGGTCAGGCATTCCGCAGTGTAAGTGAAGGGACCCGGAGCAAAAGCCCCGCGCCCCCTCAATTGAGTTGGGTGTTACTGCAGCCAGGACTTGACCGTATCCTGATTGGTCTCGATCCACTTCTTGGCGGCGTCTTCCGGCGTCATGCCGTCGACGTCAACAAGGGCAGCGGCAGCCGCAATCTGCGGGTTGCTGAAGTTTACCTTCTTGAGAATGGAGGCGGCTTTCGGCCACTTCTGCTCGAGCTCCTTCGAGCCCACCTTCTTGAGGTAGCCGCTGGCCGGTGCGCCGCAGTCATAGACGGCGTCCGGGTTCTGGCCCCACTTCGGGTCGGAGAGGCAGGCGGCCTCATATTTCGGGAACTCGACGAACTGGCCTTCGAACTTCGCCTCGATGAAGTTCGGCGTCCAGTTGAAGAGGACGATCGGCTCCTTGCGGTCATAGGCCGCCTGGAGTTCGGCCCACAGCGTTGCTGCCTGACCGACCGGCACTTCCTGGAAGTTCATCTTCAGCGCCTGAATGCGCTCCGAGTAGTGCTTGCCCCAGTCGGCCGGCGGCCCGACGAAGCGGCCCTTGGAACCGGTTTCGGCGGTTGCCAGCTTGGCGGCGCAGGCATCGAGCGCCTTCCAATCGGGCAGGCCCGGGCACATCTCATTCATGTAGGCGGGATACCACCAGTCCTCACGCGTCACGGCGGCGTGCGCACCGTAGTCCACGGCTCCGCCAGCCAGCGACTTTTCGAACGGTTCGGCCATGGAGCCTTCCCAGACTTCGACCTGGAAGTCCATGTCGCCTGCCGCGATGGCGGTGAACTGCAGCTGCGTATCAGACGACTTGTACTCGACCTTATCGCCTTGCGACTCGAGCACCTGGCCGATCACGTTGGAGAGCACGACCTGGCTCGTCCAGTTGTTGGTCACGATCTTAATGGGATCGCTCGAGTCCTCCGCGAAAGCACTGCCGGACACAAGGCCCAGGGCTCCGAGAAGAGCGATCGTCCTAACGTAGTTCATGCGTCCCTCCATTTTCTTGTTTCGGCGGCCGGTCTCAGAGGCCGCCCGCTGCGCTTCACTGTCCCGCGCTGTAAGGGACGATAGCGGCCCTCTGTAAAGCCGTTGGCGGAACTTCGTGAAAGCTCTGGCGGGATTTGTTAAATCTTGTTAAAATGATGATATGAAGGTCTTTCCCGCCCATATCCTGATCGTCGAGGACGATCCGGTTACCCGCGCCAAGCTCGCCGCCTACTTCAAGGCGGAGGGCTATCGCATCAGCGAGGCGGAAGATGGCGAAACGATGCGGGACATCATCGCAACCGACCCTGCCGACTTGCTGATGATCGACATTCAGCTGCCCGGCGAGGACGGGTTGCGGCTGACTCGGGAGCTTCGTGCGCAGTCAGATGTTGGCATCATCCTGGTAACCGGACGCAGCGACGCGGTGGACCGTATCGTGGGATTGGAGATCGGTGCCGACGACTATGTGACCAAGCCCTTCGAGCAGCGCGAGTTGCTGGCGCGGGTGAAGAACCTGCTGCGCCGGGTTAAAAGCAGTGGAACAAGTGGTGCCTCTGCACCCAAGAAGCGCCAGTTCCAGGGCTGGACCTTCGACCTTGCAAGCCGGACCCTCAGCAGTGCCGACGGAACGTTCGTCGACCTCACGCGCGCAGAGTTCAAGGCTTTGGCATTGCTCACCTCCAACACTGGCCAGGTGCTGTCACGCGATCGGCTGCTGCATGAGATCGCCCACCGCGACTGGGACCCGTCCGACCGCACGGTGGACGTGGTGATCCGCCGCCTGCGCAAGAAGTTGGGGGATGACGCCAGCCATCCGCGCCTCATCGTCACCTCACACGGAGAGGGGTATCTCTTCGCGGTTCCACTCGAGCGGGCCTAGCGGGATACTCACCGTCGGCAAGAAGCCTGTTGGCTTCGGCCAAGGTCTCGCTGATGAGATCAGCGAGACCTGCGACAGACACGCGGCAGGCCATAATGTCCCCGTTCCGCGCTGCGGTTTCGATCCGGGCGAAGATTTGCTGCAGGAGGCTGAAGCCCGCCGCAGATGCAGAACTGTAGCCGGCATGCGCCACGCTGGCGAGCCTAGGGGCATCATTCGCCGCAAGTGCCACGCACAGATCTGACATCCGCTCCGGCAGCGTCTTCGCCGAAATTGCGAGTATCTTCCGCATCTGGTCAGCGCCTAGCGCCTCCAGATCCGCCTGCCATGCTGCCTCGTCGATTGCCGGGATGGAAACAGGCGTGCCTTGGGCTTGCGCGATGGCACCCGCCAAAGCCTCCGGCGTCAGGGGCTTCGGTACATAGGACACCATGCCGGAATTGAGATAGGTTTCCACCTCCTGCGCAAAGACATGCGCCGACATGGCGATGAAGCTAATGGGCGATGGCGCCAGCGCCTCGCGGATTAGGCGGGCTGTCGATAAGCCGTCAAGCCCGGGGAGGCTAATGTCCATCAGCACGATGTCGGGCTTAAGTTCCTGCGCCAGCGCGAGGGCCTCGTAGCCATCGCGCGCCACGCTGCAGCGGTGCCCCAGCGCCCGGATGAAGTGAACGGCCACCTCGCGTGTCGCGTCATCGTCTTCAACAATCAGGATCGACTGGCTGGCGCCCTGCGGCGCAACCCCTTCGGCATCTGTCGCCACCATCGGTGGCTCTGCTACATCGAGGTCGAGCACGAAGGTGAAGGTACTGCCCTGTCCAGGCCCAGACTCGACGTTGAGTGTGCCGCCGAGAGCCTGCGCCAGACCGCGCGAAATCGACAGGCCAAGGCCGGTGCCGCCATAATGGCGGGTGATAGAACTGTCGGTCTGGGTGAACGACTCGAAGACGCTCTGACGCTTTGCCTCGGGGATGCCGATGCCGGTGTCGGCAACCGAGATGGCAAGTCTTTGATACACTTGCCCGAACGGCGTGGAGGCGGCCCGCAAGGTAACCTTGCCGCTGGGCGTGAACTTGATGGCGTTGCTGACAAGATTGAAGAGAACCTGCCGGATCTTTCCGGCATCGCCCTCGAACCATGCCGCGATGTCCGGCGCCATGGCGAGTTCGAGCGTCAAACCCTTCTCCTCGGCAGATGGCCGCATCAGCGCAACGATGCCGGTCAGCGTTTCGTCGAGCCGGAACACCACAGGGTCGACCGTGATCTTGCCAGACTCGATCTTCGAGTAATCCAGGATGCTGTTGAGAATGCCCATCAGCGCCTCGCCAGAGGCTGAGGCGGTGGCAACACGATGCGCATGCTCAGGCCCCGGCCGACCATCCTTCAGCAACCGCAGCATGCCGAGCATGCCGGTCATCGGCGTCCTGATCTCATGGCTCATGGTGGCCAGAAAGTCGGACTTGGCGCGGCTGGCGCGCTCTGCGGCTTCGCGCGCCGAGGCATGGCTGGTCACCTCATGCTCGAGTTGCGCTGTACGCTCCGCCACCAGTTCGCGGAGTTCCTCGCGGTGGCGGCGCAGCTCCTCGTTGGTGCGCTCACGTTCAGCTTCCAGTTCTGTGCGCTCGCGTGATACATCGCGAAAGGCGGTGACGGCCTCCGCAAGGTCCTTGAGCTCATGCGTGCCTCCCTGCTTCACGTCGACCGCAAGGTCGCCGAGGGTCAACCGCCGCATGGCCTGTGCCAGCTCCTGCAGGCGGCGCACCACACCGCGTTCCACATAAAGCCAGACGATCAGCCCGGAGATCAGCACGGCGACAGCGGTCGTGGCCAGCAGCGCGAGGAGGCCCGCCGAGACTGCCCGGTCGGCCTGAGCCGAGGCAGCGAGCGCGAAGCCCCGTGCATTGCTCACCACCGTCTGTGCAACATCGGTGAGTTTGCCGGATAGCAGCCGGTTACTCTCGGCAACTTTGTCCAGCTCCTCGCCGATGTCGATCAGCCGCAGCCGATCCTCGAACAGGCTGGAGTTGACCTTCATCTCGCCCACTGCCGATCGCAGCGCCAGGAGTTGTTCCTCTGCCTGGGCCCGGCGGATGGGATCATCAATCCCGGACACGCGCCGCTTCACGATACGGAGATTGGCTGCAAAATCGCTGGATAGAGCGAGCACCTCGTCACGCGTCACCGCGCGTGACAGGCGGTTGGTCAGCAGCGCCAGCTGGGAGGCGCGCAGGCGCAACTCCCACATGCGGTCGAGAAGGTAGATGTCCTGCTCGATCAGCCGGTCGAGCGCGTCATAGGCTTGTGTGCGCGTGCCTTCGCCGTCGATGAGGCCGTAGAGGCCCGCCACCACGGCGGAGGCTCCCGCCGAGGCATTCGACACCAGCGTTTCGGAGAGATCGACGAGGTTGGTCGCTGCAGCCAGCGTGCTCTCCGCACGCCGGTCGAAGCCGCGGAGCAGTTGCAGCCTGGTGGTCACCAGACGGTTCTGCTCGCTCAGATTCGCGATCAGGGTCTCCGCGTTGCCCGAGAGCTGGGTGAGCAGCGGATAATCCAGCTTCGACAGCGCGGCATCCGCAAGGTCACGCCGGATGTCGGCGGCAAGCACATTGATCTCCTGGGCATGCCGTGCCCGCGTGGCCTCGTCCGGGGAAGCAGCCAGCGATTGGCCGGCGGCAAGAATGCGGGTGGTGGCATCGCCCGTCGCCTGGGCGGCGGCCACCGCCGGCAGCGCCTCCTCCGTGATGCGCAACTGGGCCTTTGAAACGTCGCGCAGAATCCACCAGCCGGCAACGCCCGACGACAGCGACAGCGCCGCGATGCCGAGGAAGGCGATGAACAGCCGCGCGCCGATGCCGAGCCGCGAAAACAGTTTGCCCCTCCCTACCCCGCCATTTCCTGCCGCCATGAGGCTTGCCCTCCGGCAGGAACCCGCTAGCTTCATGATACAGCGTAAGCTGGTTTCAGGAACACGCCAAATGAGACCCCTCCTTGCCGCCCTCGCCTTGCTCGCCCTCACGGGCGCCTGCCGTGCGGCGGATAATTGGGAGCTGGAGAGCTGGAACCCGCCCTTCGACTACCGCGCCACGCCCGCCCAGATCTCCTACCAGTCACTGGAAACGGCCCGAAAACACTGGCGCATCTGCGCCTCATATCCGCACCTTAAGGATTCCTACTGGCTCTCCGTCAACTACGGCATGGTGCGCCATGCCCGAAAGCTGGGCATCGCACTCGAGATCGTCGAGGCAGGCGGCTACCCGAACCTCGACAAGCAGAAGGCTCAGATTACCGACTGCACCAAGTCCGCCGATGCCCTGATCGTCGGTACGGTATCGTATGATGGATTGACCCCCCTGCTGGTGTCACTGTCGAAGCGCATGCCGGTGATCGCCGCGGTGAATGACATCGACAGTGCGGGCATCAGTGCGAAGTCCGGCGTCTCCTGGATCAGCATGGGCGAGGCGATCGGGCATTATTTCGCAACCCTCCATCCCAAGGGTGCGCCAAAAGTGCGGGTTGCGTGGTTTCCCGGGCCCAAGGGAGCAGGCTGGGTTGGCTTCGTCGAGGAGGGGTTCCAGCGCGGCCTTGCGGCGAGCGCAGCCGAAATCGTGTCCGTCAAATGGGGTGACACCGGTTTCGAGGACCAGTTGCTGCTGCTCGAGGACATGCTCGAGGAGCACCCAGACATTGACTACATCATCGGAAGCGCCGTGACGGCGGATGCGGCGGTGAGCCTGCTCCGCGCCAGGAACTTGACCGGCAGGATCGGCGTGCTCGCCGACTATTTCACCCATGGTACCTACCGTGCCATCAAGCGCGGCAAGGTCATTGCAGCGCCAACGGACTCACCCGTCCTGCAGGGCGAACTCTCCATCGATCAGGCAATCCGCGCACTCGAAGACACGCTCACGGTAACCCACGCCGGACCAGCCATCCGCATCATTGACGGCAAGAACATCGAGGCTGCCGACATGAACGACAGCCTCGCTCCGGCCTCCTTCAAGCCGACCTTCAGGGTTGAGTAGGCTGGACCCTCAAGAAATCACAGGGTAAGGATAATCCACCAGTTCTCATACTTATCTTGTCGGGTGCGCCAAATTTCCCAGCATGCGGAACAACAGCGATGCCTCAGCTGTTTCGACCCGACCCGCCACGGCAAATAGTGGGGTGCCGGATGTTGCGGGGGAGTACTGGAAACGCGCGCGGCATGAACGGCGGCTCAAGCCGCTCCCCCAGCGGTACGTCACCGGCACGCTGAATCACACGTGCTTGCGTCCACCCGTGTCATGGAACCAATCGTCGGGGTAAGGATACCACCAAGCCTGCAGCACGGGCTTGTGATCGATGATGACCATCTTGGAGCGCCGGAACGCATCCATGCCCTGCCGCGACAGCTCGCGCCCGAGGCCGGAATTCTTCCAGCCACCGAAAGGCAGGGCATCATTATCGATGAGCGGGTTGTTGACCCAGACCATACCGGACTCGAGCCGCTCCGCGGCCTCCATTGCCTCTTCGAGTACCGTGGTGAAGACCGAGGCCCCCAGTCCGAAGACGCTGTCATTGGCGGCTGTGATCGCCTGCTCGAAGTCCTTGACACGGCATACGGCGACCACGGGGCCGAAGCATTCCTCGCGCATGATGGCCATGTCGCTGGTCACGTTGGTAAGGACCGTCGGCTCATAGAACCAGCCCCTCTCAAGCTCTGGCGGGATGCGGCCTCCGGTAACGACACGAGCGCCCTTGGCGCGCGCATCTTCGACCAGCCGCATCACCCTGCTGCGCGCGGCTTCGCTGACCAGCGGGCCTATCTCCGAGCGGCCCAGCCCATGGCCGATTCGCAACTGCTTTGCCCGTTCGGCAAGCGCTGCCACAAAGCTGTCGTGGACCGCATCGACGGCGTAGATACGCTCGGCTGAGGTGCAGACCTGACCGGAGAGATGGAAGGCCGCAGTCGCGGCGCCGGCCGCCGCAATGTCGACCGGCGCCGAAGCGCAGATGATCATGGGATCGCTGCCGCCCGCCTCGATGACGGCAGGCTTCAGATTCGAGGCTGCGGCAACAGCCACCGCCTTGCCCGCGGCCACCGACCCGGTGAAGGCCACGGCATGCGTCTGGGCAGACGCGATCAGCGCCTCCGCCACCGCAGCGCCCCCAGGCAGGCAGGCGATCAGTCCGTCGGGCAAGGCGGAAAAGACCTTCATGAATTCGAGCGTGCTGAGCGTTGTTGCAGGTGCCGGCTTCACGATACACCCATTGCCGCAGGCAAGCGAGGCAGCCACTGTCCAGCACATCAGCAGCACCGGAAAGTTGAACGGCATGATATGCACCGAGACGCCCAGCGGTTCATAGCGCGCGAACTGGAAGGAGCCGGCCTGGGTGGTGCCCGCGACCTTCCCCGCATCATCGCGCGCCATCTCGGCATAATACCTGAAAACAGGTGCGCAATTGGCAAGCTCACCGATGGCTTCTGGATAGGGCTTTCCCATCTCGCGGGTCATCAATTCGGCGCAGTGGCGGAAGTCCGCCCGCTCAATGGCGTTAGCAACTTCATGCAGCAGTCTGGCGCGTGACTTCGCGTCGACGGCCTTCCACTTGCGCTGTGCCGCATTGACCGCCGTGATGACGGACGTGATCTCGCCGCTGGTCGACTCCGCGATGCGACCAACAGGCGAGAGATTTCCGGGATCGATCACTTCGTGGCCGGGGCCATGTGCCGCCGCGAAATGCGGATTGAGGAAATAGTGCGGCGTGCCGGGGTCGAAACTCATCATCGGATCATGTAGACCTTGGTGATCTCCTCGTGCACGGTGCACACACCCTTCCAGTCCTTGGGAAAGAAGGCAGCCGTGTCCGGCGTGATATCTATCACCTCGCCGCTCTCATGCACATAGGTGCAACGGCCCTTCAGGAAGTGACAGAACTCGTCGCGCGTGACATGGCAGAACCATTTGCCCGGCGTGCACTTCCAGAGGCCGCATTCGGATTCGCCATTCGGCCCCTTGTGCAGCAACTTGCCGCTGGTGCGGCTCTCACCTTCAATCATGGTCGGAATGATTCCCCAGTCGACAAGATCGGTGACGGTGAAGGGGGATGTCCAGTAAGGCGTAATCATTGTCCTGATCCTGTCTCAGACGAGCATATAGCTGTTGCGCATGGTTTCGTGCACGGTACATTCACCCGCCCACCCGGCGGGAAACATCACGGTCGTGCCTGCTGCCACCTCGATGACCTCGCCTTCGGTGGAGCGGTAGGTGGCCCGGCCCGACATGAAATAGCAGAGTTCGTCGCGCGGGATCGACAGCGTCCAGCGCCCCGGCGTGCAGACCCAGATGCCGCTCTCAGGCTGGTTGTTCGGACCCTTGTAGAGAAGCCGTCCGCTCGAATGCGATGCACCATCGAGCGCATTGGGCTGTACGCCCCAGTCAGCAAGGTCCGAATGGGTGGAGGCATTGGGAATATGCGGTGCGGAACTCATGCGAGGGCCTCGATCACCTTGGCGGCCTTGGTGGGGCCGTGCTTGGCGCGCATCTGGCGCGACGTCTTCTTCAGCCGCGCCTTCATCTTCTTGTCGGTCAGCATGGCCATGATCTTCTGCTGCATCTCCTCGTCCGTCCACTGGTAGCGGTCGAGCTTGAAGCCGTGGCCGGTTTCCTGGACGCGCGTGGCATTGTCGTGGCCATCCCAGACATAAGGCATGATGATCGCCGGTTTGCCGAAATAGAGGCACTCGGTGAAAGAGTTGTTGCCGCCATGGTGGATGACCGCATCGACCAGCGGAATGACCGAGGGCTGCGGGAACCAGCTGTCGATGATGACATTGGGCGGAATGTCCGAATACTGATCCTTGTAGTCGCCGACGTTGACGAGCGCCCGCACAGGCATTTTGCCGAGCGATGCAATGAGCCTCTTCAGGAGGTCGGTGTCGCCGGAGCCGAGCGAACCGAAGCTGACGTAAAGCAAGGGCTTGTCGTTGTTGGCCTTGAAGCGCGGCACGTCACAGGGCTTGTCCTTCCTGACGCAGCCCTCGAGATACTGGAACTGGCGCGCCGGCAGCTTGTGCCTGCGCTTGAACTTCACTGCGCTCGGATAGAGCAGGATGTTCATGTGCGGGCTCGCCTCGAAGAACTGGCCGAGCGGATACTTGCGCTCGCCCACCGAGGTGAGGAAGCGATTGAACTCCTCGTGGATCGGCTTGATCACCGCGTTGAAGTGCTTGCGGTAGGCGGCATGGGCCTTCTTGTCCTTGGCGCCCGCGCCCGAGAGGTGCGGCGGGATGTCCGGGTCCTCGATCTCGTTCTCGGAGCACGATATGATACGCACCCACGGCTTCCGGTTCTTCTTGGCATAGCGCTTGATCGCCGGGAACAGGATGACGTTGTCGACGCAGACGACGTCGGGCTTCACCTGGTCGAGCACGCCCGGCAGGTCCTTCTCGGCCCACTTGGCGGTCTCGACGATCATGCTCCAGCAGTCCTTCACGTAATTGTCGATCTGGTCATAGGGCGTCTTGCGGAAGTTGGGGATGTGGCCGTTGATGAAATCGACCCAGAATTTCGCCATCTGCTCGGGCGGCAGCGGCTCAGAAAGGTTCACCGCATGGGCCTCGAAGCCATAGCCCTTGTAGACGTCGAGGAAGCCGGGATCCGACAGAAACACCACCTTGTGGCCGAGTTTCTCCAGCGCCTGGCCGATGCCTACGGAATTGAGCGCCGGGCCGAAGGCGGCCTCCGGGAAGAGTGCAATCACCTTCTTCGGCTTCTTTGCGCGCGCGGGCTTCTTCGCCACGGCCTTCTTCGGGGTCGCAGCCTTCTTGCCTGCCGCGGCCTTCGACTTCTTCACTGCCGTTTTGGCCATCATGTCTCTCCCTGTTTGTTCCCCATTGACCGTCAGGCTCCCGGCAGGCGCCCCTTGTTGAGGCGCTGGGCTGCGAGGATCATGACGAAACTCACGCCCATAACCAGCGTGGCCATGGCATTGATTTCCGGCGTCACGCCGAAGCGGATCATGGCATAGATCTGCATCGGCAGCGTGGTGGAGGACTGGCCAGCACCCGCCGTGAAGTAGGCGATGATGAATTCATCGATCGACAGTGTGAAGGCAAGCAGCGCACCGGCCAACACGGCGGGGCCGATGAGCGGCAGCGTGATGCGGAAGAAGGTCGCGGCCGCCGTAGCACCGAGGTCGCGCGAGGCTTCGTTCAATGACCAGTCATAGCTCTTGAGCCTCGCCCGCACAATCGCACAGACGAAGGCGAGGTTGAAGACCACATGTGCCATGACGATGGAGCGGAGACCCAAGGTGAACTTCATGAGGGTGAAGAAGGACAGGAGCGCGATCGCCAGCACGATGTCGGGGATGATCATCGGCGCGAAGAGCAGCGCCTCACGGGAGGTTGACGGTCTCGAGCGCTCGACACCCAGCGCCAGCAATGTGCCGAGCACGGTCGAGATGGCGGTGGCCCAAGTCGCCACGACGAGCGAGTTCCATGCCGCCCCAATGATCTTGGGGTTGTCGAAGAGTTCACCATACCATTCGAAGGAGAAGCCGCCCCAGGCCGTTGGAAGCCCCGAGTGGTTGAAGGACAGCACCATCAGCAACGCGATGGGTAGATAGAGGAAGCCATAGACGGCGATGAGCCAGCCATTAAGCGCGCGCATAATCCCCCCTGGCGCGGAGCGAGGCGATGGCCTGCGCGAACAACAGCAGCATCATGAGGGCGATCAGCAGCGCCGACAGGGCGGCACCAAAGGGCCAGTCACGCGCCGAGAGGAACTGGTCGTAGATGAGATTTCCGACCATCTGGAACTTGCCACCGCCGAGGAGATCAGGCGTCACGAAATTGCCGACTGACAGCACGAATACGAAGACGGCACCAGCCGCGACGCCGGGCGCGGTGAGAGGAAGTATGATGCGCAGGAAAGTCTGGAAGGCGCCGGCACCGAGATCGCGCGACGCCTCCGCATAGGACGGATCAAGGCGCTGCAAGGCGGAGTAGATGGCGAGGATGACGAAGGGCGTGTAGCTGTAGACCAGTCCTAGGACTACGGCGGGCTTGGTGTAAAGCAGCGTGAGCGGCTCGCTCCGCAGGCCCGCCCAGATCAGCAGGGTATTGATCAGGCCCGCAGGATTGAGAAGCACGATCCAGGCATAGGTGCGGATCAGGTAATTTGTCCAGAATGGCAAGATGGCGAGGAACAGCAGGGCGGTTTGCCGTGATGCGGGCGCCTTGGCAATGGCATAGGCGGCGGGATAGCCAATGAGCAGGGCAACCAGCGTCGAGAGCCCGGCGATCTCCGCGCTATCCCAGAAGATCGATAGATAGAGTGGATCGAAGACGCGGGTGACGTTCTCCAGCGTCGGCGCCTGCCAGTCGATACCGCCATAGATGCCGCGCTCGAAGAAGATCAGCACGAAGATGAGAAGGCACGGGACGACCATCAGCAGGCCGAGCCACAAAAGGCCTGGCAGCATCAGGAGCCACGTGCCGGATCGCGTGTTCATGAGGGTGATCACGTCTCTCCCGGCCGGGCCGGGAGAGACGTTTCTGGCTTCACTTGGCAGCCATCACTTCGGAGACGGTCTTGGAGAAGGCCTTCATGCCGTTGCCGAGATCGCGGAGCTGCTCGTATTTCAGGAGCTCGGCCGGGGTGATCGACATGTTCGGGTATTTCTCGAACAGCGACTTGTCCACCGCTTCCATGCCGGCCTTGTTGGGTGACTTGTACATGATGTTCTCGACCACCCACTTGCCGTTGTCGGCGTTCATCAGGAAGTCGATGAACTTGGCCGCGGCTTCCGGGTTCTTCGAGGCCTTGGTGATCACCATGGTGTCGACCCAAAGGTCGGAGCCTTCCTTGGGGATCACGTACTTGATCTCCGGCTTGTCGGTGATGCCGTAATTGCACCAGCCGTCCCAAGCCTGCACCATCATCGCCTCGCCGGAAACGAGTTTCGAGTAGAAGGTGGTGTCGTCATAGGCCAGCAGGTTGCGCTTGGCGGCGATCAGCTGGTCGCGCACCTTGTCGAGGTCCGCCTGGTCGGTGGTGTTGACGGACAGGCCGTCGGCGAGGAAGCCCGCCGCCATCAGCCAGCGGTCGGTCGACAGCATGGTGATCTTGCCCTTGAGGTCGTCCGTGGGGCTCAGCAGGTCGTTCCAGCTCGTGGGTGCAGTTTTGACCATGTCGGAGCGGTAGCAGAGCCCAGTGGTACCCCAGGTGTAGGGAACCGAGAAGGTGTTGCCCGAATCGTGCTTCAACTCGTTGGCCTCGGGGTAGAGATTGGCGAGGTTCGGGATCTTGGCATGGTCGATGGGGGCGAGGAGGCCCAAATTGTTCAGCGCCTCGGCGAAGGGCGAGGAGACGAAGAGCACGTCATAGCCCTCGCCGCCTGATGCGGTGACCTTGCCCATGATCTCCTCGTTGGTGGCGTGAACCGCGATCTCGAGGTCAATCCCAGTGGCGGCCTTGAACTTCTCCGCCATGTCCTTAGGCATGTAGCCATCCCAGTTTGAAATGACGAGCTTCTCGGCAAGGGCTGCCGTGGTGCCCGAGACGAGCATCACGACGCCTGCGGCGGCGGCAAGCAAAGTCCTGTATTTCATTGTGTTTCGCTCCCTGTGACAAGGCTTGTTGTTCGCTTTTGAAGCGATTGTAGGGGCATTTCGCCATCGCTGTCGAGACCCGGCTGGACGGCGTATCCGCAGAATACAGCGCCTTGTTCAAAGCGCATGAGTGGTTTGCCCGAGGTCCGACGATCAAGAGAAGATGATCCACCACCAACACCCCACAAGAGCAGAAAAACTCCCCGGGCAAAGGCTTCATCCTCGCTCTCGGCAAGTCGGGCGACCCGACGGCCAATCCTCATCATCAATGTGGACGACGCCCACGGTGTCCGCCCTTGCCAACAAAACCAATCACTTTTCCGGCCGAGGTCCGACGACCTGCGATGCCGGTTGGCAGTCTGGCCTTGTCACCGATGATCATGATCCCGTGGTCGTTGACGCGGATTTCGGAAACTGCCGCTCCGAGATAGGCCTGCCGGGCGTGCATGCCTGCTGTTTCGATCTTCTGCCTCTCAAAGCGACGCATAGATATAACTACCTAAGCAATACTTCAGGAAGACGCGCTGTTGAGTCTGTACTATTTCTATTCCAGAGACAGTTATGTCGCAAATGGCAGTGAACTGAACAAATAGATGTTTCGACAAGTCGGGCATCCGGTGGATGCTGGTCAAAATGTGCAGTCACACAGAATAGAGAGCAATTCGCTTAGATATGCGGGGGTCGAAAATGCCTATCATTCGTGTCGAGAAATATCCTGTTTCTTATTCCCTCTCGCTTTTGGTCTCGCTGCTTGCACTATTGCTGCTGCCCCACCCGGCGACTGCGGCATCGAAGGCGAATAGGCCGAATATTCTGATTATCTTTACAGACGACGTCGGGATCGACCAACTCGATACCTTTGGCTATGGCGGGTTGGCTGCAACCTTGACTGGTCAAGCCCAGACTACTGCTGGAAATGCAGCCGCTACTCCAAATATTGATGCAATAGCCGATGCGGGCATTAGGTTCAGAAACACTTGGTCGATGCCAACCTGCTCCGTCGCTCGATCAGTTTTATACACGGGCCGCTATCCCTTTCGAACAAATGTCCTCGCAGCTATTGGTCCAGAAGATCTTGCGAACTCGATGACCTCTCCGTTCGAAATGACGTTGCCAAAGATTCTCAAAAAGGCCGGATACACCAGCGGAATCTTCGGCAAGTACCATGTTGGTCTTCAGAAGAATAATCCGTACAAATATAAAATGATGCGATCCCTTGGTTGGGATTACTTCGCTGGATGGTACGACGAGACAGGCGATCCTACTACAATTGATACGAGTGCTGGCGGTGTGGGGTCAGCCGGAGATTATCCCCTCGGGTATGTGCCAGGTTCAAATAATGGCGGATCGGACGGTGGTGCTTGCTACACCAAAGGCACCATAAGAAACTGCAAGATTCTCAGCGCACCATATGGAGATAAGAATCCGCCTGGGAGACAGTGCCTAACCAGTGGCGGGGTCTTTGTTCCCGGACAAGCATCATGCACGGGACCTATTCCTCCGATCAACTTCGACACCATCAATGCACACTATGTATCCCCTTGGGGTATTGATAATGGGAGGAGAGTCACTCGGTTTCCATTGACAGCCCCAGACTCCCGTCAGTTTCGGAATGTGCAGTCTACTGATGCGGCAATAAAATGGATCAAACAGCAGCACACGTCGTCCAAGCCCTGGATGGCGACGTTGGCCTATCCAGTTGTGCATACGCCTTTGCAGCCGCCACCGATCGATATGCTGCCTCCCACCTCTCTTGACGCCAATGGTCTCGATGTCACTCAGAACCCTCTAGCCTACTACGTCCTAGCCAATCAGATGATACAGGCAATGGATGTGGACATTGGTCGGCTGCTGGTTGAGACAGGTTTGGCGGAAAGAAAAACAGATGGCAGCATTGCTTATCAACCGGACGCTACGAATACTCTAGTCGTATATGTCAATGACAATGGCTCGTTTGGCAGCAATACGAGACTTCCATTTGACCCCCAAAGAGCCAAGGGCACTGTTTATCAGACAGGCGTTTGGGCGCCATTGATAGTCGCCGGACCAATGGTCGCTCAGCCCAATAGATCAGTCGAAGCCATGATAAACATTGCCGATGTCTATCAGTTGGCAGGAGAAGTCGCTGGGGTTGATGTCCACAAAGCGGCCTCACCGCGTACAGTAGATGCCCAATCCATGTTGCCCTATCTGAAGCAACCCAATCAGTTGAGTATTCGAAAAACAAATTTTACTCAAATCGGCTTAAACCGTATGATTAACGATACCATACAGGCGCCTTGCCAATTTGCAAACTCGTGCTCGCATGTGCTTTTGAGCAAAGAAGTCTGCGAAGACAACCTGGGTGTTTGGTTTGGTGTTGACGCCGAGGGAACATACCCATCTAGTCCCACACAAAGCGTGCCAAATCCACCTGAGATACCGGAGGGTGGTTTTCAGTATTGTTGCCAGGTCCAGAATTGGCTCGTGAGTGAGGGCCAGCCGGCTGCGACGGTCATCCCCCAAAATGCTTGGGCAATACGTAATACCGAAGGCTACAAACTGGTACGCAACAGCTGGAAGGACTATCAACCCACCAACCCGGATGCCACACAAGATGGTTGCGTCGACGTAACGACAGAGGAACTATATCAAGTTGATGAAGCACTACCCGTTCCCAAATTGGATAGGAACGGAACCCAGCTTGACTATTCAGTCGCGGATTCAACGAATAATCAGATGTACTCTATGTTAAAAACCGAACTCGATAACTTACTTGCCTCTCATGAGGACTGTCCCGGAGATGGCAATGGCGATGGACTTGTCAACAGGAAGGATATCGAAGACTATAAGCGCATGGTCAAAGCCTCAAAGGGAAAATCGAGTTGGTACGATTTGGATAGGAATGGCTTGACCGATGAAGTGGACCTGCAGACGATCAGATCAAATGTTGGAAAAGCATGTGTTCAATAATCTTTGCCCTTTGCCAGATATGTCACAGAGCTAGTCTGGCAACACAATTGCCCGGGGTGAGATTGCTCCACTCCCACTGAAGTGGTCCTACTTGAAGTAAGTCTCACGGCATTTTTTCGTCGTCAGATTTTTTGAGACTTTCGGGCGTGTGATCAGCAAATGAATATGCCAGGTACGGCGTCGCGGTCATCGTTCTTGATCGTCCATTCGCCTCAGATGAGGCCCCACGGATTGTGCCTAGCCTTGGCACACCACTCGCATGGCTTTTGACAAAGAGGCAACAGCACCTCTCCCAACTGCGGATGAAATTCCACCCAGAAACAGGATCAGCTAGGGTTTGACCCTTAGGTCTGCGTATCGTGTATATAATTACAATGATATTTCAAAAACATAGAGGTTCGCATCTTTACCCCGCGTGGCGCACCCAAATCCTACCATTCGGGATAAAGGCCGTAACTTGAGTGCCCAGAAGAGGCAGTCAAGCGATCTTTCAACTTCCTATATGCCGTCGTCGCATAATGGAACCGGAGTAGACCGTTGCTTTGAGCCGCTTCAGATTTTCATCTCCATGCCTCAACAGGTCAGGAATTTGTCTTGTGCCCATCACCGCATTGCACCGACCATCCCTAACTGGTGGCCGATACATCATATCCGAATTCAATTCCTTGAGAGGCGGCCACCTGAAGAACATCAAGGAACAAGAGGTTAATTGCATCGCGCTTGCTGCCACCATTCAAAGCTTGAAGATTGGCGGCAAGTTCAACCTGGACACCTCCTGTCGAGATTCCGACGATGTTGAACTCAGTGTCTTTGACCTTGAAGGTCAAACTCGACTCAAGTCTCTTGAAAACTGCCTCGGAGAACGAAGCAAAATGCTCCCGCGCGCTGTCTGGCGTCAGGGTAAATGACGTGGAGAAATTGATGTGACGGCGGCCACCAAGATTCTCAATGGCGGTGTCCGCCAGCTTTCCATTTGGGACCACGAGAAGACTGCCATCAGGTGTTTGAATCCGTGTTGAACGAAGGCCAACTGCTTCAACCAATCCGCTGACGCCTTCTGAAACAATGCGGTCCCCCTTCTTGAACGGCCTGTCCCCCATAAGGATTCCGGCCCCGAAGACATTCTCGAGGGTCTCCTTTGACGCAAACGCCAACGCGAGGCCACCAATGCCGAAGCTCGCGAGCAAGCCCGTTGTAGAGAATGACCAAAGGTAACCGACAAGCAATCCGGTCCCGATGATCAGCGCCACTCGAAGAAGTCCCGATGTGAAGGTCACGATGATGGGATCAACCTGCGCACCGTCCGGGTTTTTCGATGCCTTCAACATGTATTCCTCTGCGATCGAAGACACCAATGTGATCAATTGCCAGCCCAAATAGACAAGGACTGCAACAATGAGCGTTCCAATGAACGGAGTGGAGTATTGCCGCCACGTGACCGGAAGGCCCCAGAGTGGAACCAATTTACCGCATAGAATGAATGCAATGACGATGGACGCTAGATTTACGACGCGTCCAGGCGCGCTCAGATGCCGAATGAAGTCAAGCTTAGTGAACAGCCATCTTATCAGCGGGCGGAGCATAAAAGACATCATGGCGATCAGAACCAAGTTGAGGATCCCACCCACAATCTGCCAGTACTCCAGATGCAGCGCCCCGTGCCCTTCGGTCAGCAGGAAAGGCACATACTTTTGAACAAGGTCTCTAATTTCAAAGGTGGTTGAATGTGGTATCAGACCGCTGCTCAAAGTATGCGACGGCGGAAGTTCCTGAACAGACTGGAAGAGATGCCGCAGGCCATCAACGGTTTCGCCTGTGAATTTCCACTTCGTGTCTGCTCCTGTTCCGACCGGACTGATGACGATGCTGCCGGACGGATGTTCGAAATACACGAAGGGTTCGCGGCTTGCACCATCGTTCGGGATGCTCTGCAGAGGTATGTAGCCAATCCGATCAAGCACGCGAACGAGATATTGAGATAGCAACTCGCCCTGTTCGGTCTTCATCAGATCGGGAATGTTAGATAAGTCGAGTGTCCCGACCGCCTGTTCGTTTCCGCCGGTCCTCCAACGGGACATTCCTTCAAGGAAGCTGCGCATTGTGTCGCGCGGGCTGCTGAGTTGCCGAAAGCTGTCCTCTGCGATGGGCTGCGTGCCTGGACCTATATGCAGTGCAGCTTCCATTGAAGCGAGATCGTTCTCACTCGGCATGACAATGAGCCAGTCACCAGTTGCGGAGCGCCTGATCTCGATGTGGATGTCGGCATCGGCTTCGACCGACTCCAGTGTGACTGTGACCTCAGAGGCCTGTGTCTCCTCTGATATGCCAGAGAGGCGGACCGTGGTGCGATCGATCAGTTTGAAGAGTTTGCTGACTGCGGTGGACTGATCGTCGCGCGTGTTCCAGTCCGACTGTTTGCTGAAATCGACGGCGTCCACCGCAAGAACAGCAGCGCTGTTTTCGCCATCACGTGCGCGATTTGAAGCGTTGAGAAAAGACCTCAAGGTTGCACGTGGATTGCTCAAATCGAGGCGGATCCGCATGTCGAGGGCATCGTTTCCATCAACGCGAACGCCGAACAACCAATCACCGGCATTCGTGTGCCCGGAAAAGCTTTCCGAGTCCGAGGCCAGAGTTGCTGTAAAGCCTTCTCGCTCACCGAGTTCGATCAGAACTCCATCAAGTTGTGTCCCGTGAGCAATCGCCTCGACATGACCATGCCCGGTGCGGTAGGAACCTGAAACCGTCGATCCATCCTGTGTGAGTGTCAACGCGGCGGCACCGTTGGCCCATCTGACTGTCCAGCCGCCTGACCAGGGTCCATCAGCCATTGCTGGGCTGCTGAGCATGAGGATCCAAAGGATGGAAACAACTAAACGTCTCATCGCAATCCGATCTGTTGCTATCGCGGCCCCCCGAATAGACGCATGAAGATAGGGCGCGGTTCAAGCGAACTTGATCATGTCCATGAAAATTGAGCCACTATTGATTGGCGGGTCATGCTTCGGGCTCCACTTGAGATCGCCCAGACGCGACCCATGCTAAGTATTTTTCGCTATTGGGTCGCGCCTTCAGAGACTGGTTTTGAGGTGAACTGATCACCTTTGGGTCAATCAAGGGGGTAATGTGGCGCAGACTGTTGGCATCAGCGCAGCGCAACTTGATGCCTGGGCACTCAATGCCGCCATCCAAATTACGCCCTGTCTAACCACTCATGCCGCCGTTGTAACGCAACCGAACACAAGCGGAGCGCATCCGATTCTGTGTAGTGAAATTTGCTCTGCATGTGCCGCAGGCGAGGTCGCCGACAGGGTTACGGCGAGAGCGGCAATGGTCTTGCCATACCGGAAGGTCGCAAGCATTCGGCTTGATCCTTTGCTGGGTCGGTTTCTGCCTTCACGCCCGACGTGGCTCTGCGCGCATGGTGGAGCAGAAAGGGTGAAGCTGCAAAACCCCTGACCGCAATCAAAATCGCTCAGAAAGCTGCGTAGCAGGTCGCCACCATCTGACCATCTTGGGATGACCGGAAGTTTACCATCATAGCCAATGAAGCGTCGAGTACAAAACTCTGCCCCACAAAGCCGATACTTATCCAAGCCTGTAAGAGTCGCTCTTCCTCGGAGAGTATTGCTGGAATTATGAACTGCTGAGCTCTGTTGCTCTTCTTAACAATCTCAATGTCGACACGCGTCACGTTCTCGGCAACCCAGGTACAGGAAATACCCTTCAGAGAATAAGTGCTTCGTGTTCCAGTCGGCAGGGGAATGTCCTTTGAGCAGGTCGTGCCACTTGCGCAGGACACTGTGAACTGGACGAATTTCGTTGGACTTCCAGCCTCGGCCTGGGCGGAGCAGACTGCCCCCGCTGCCATCGCCGCTGCAACAATGAGTGACGTCCTGAACATCGCTTCCTCCCTCTCGTCAGAGGGGAAAATCATATCAAAAGACTGACACTCACAACTGTAGAAATACGTAAGTTACTGACAATGATGGGCAGAAGGGGAATGGCCAGGTCACTCAGTTGATCGTTCTTGAATTCACCGCTCAAACCGCGTCCCGACCATCGCCCATACCCTCAATGACACCCATTGCACATCTTCAAGGACTGTCACCTGAGGCAGCGAGGATGGGGTCGGGACCTAGTGCCCCATAGCCGAAGAATGGCCTGTCATGCATGATGATGACGAAGAGCAAGAGACTGGCTGCTGTCGCGATCGCCCCCAGTGAAACTCTTGCGGCGATGCGAAAGTCTGCATGGCTCATGGCAACCACGAAAAGCAGCGTTATGATAAGACCTTCAACAAGAGCCCACTGGCCGCCGCTCACCCTGTCCTGAGCGATGGATAAGCGCTCCTGGCGGGCATTCGACAGGTTGTCAAACTCGGCAAGAAGCCGATTCTGCTGCACCTTGTCTTTGTACTCTTCCGTTGGCCAATCGATGATCGCAGAGTAGATGTCCCGTAAGGACTGCTCTGTTTCGGAGCCGCCTTCCACCATGACCGACCACTCGTCAGCAACGGATGTACCATAGTGTTCGAGGAGCCGTACGAGGCCGTCCCGACTTGGTCCCGTCATTACATCCAGTGCGGTGGTCATGCCTTGTACGGCGTGCGCCTCGGCGTTCACCGCATCGCGAGCGCGATCCTCCATGGAGTAGACGGAATGGGCAAGAAACGCCAACGAGAGGCCAAATACGCCACCCGAGATTGAACCAACGGCGGTATTGATCTTGATGAGTCCAGTGCTCGCCCGACGAACCGGCGGCAACAGTAGCAGGCTGTAGATCGCAAAGGCGACGGCTCCGACAATGAAGAGAATGGTAAAGAAAAGAGGTACCGGATGAAGCCAGTACATGAAATCGGGTGGCGCTAGC
>CAMDBX010000079.1 GCA_945889445.1 Rhizobium sp. Q54 | reverse complement strand
CTATGCCAGCCGCTGCCAAAAAGTCATTTCCAGCTGGAAATGGAAAGTCAGCGACCACGAGAACTCGCCGTTCCAAGAAGGAAGCGATTGCGCTGAAGAAGTTGCTGAATGCAGAACGGAAGGCTGGAGTGCCTGTGGCTGAGTTGACTGAGAAGCACGGTATCAGCACCGCCTACATCTATATGCTGCGGTAGGTTTCCAGCGAGCTGGTGGGACGCTCTACCAGTTCGCCGCTTCTGCCCGTGAGCAGAGATTGCTGGTTAGTTGCTGAACAGGGTTTAGAACCTGTCCTCGTTCAGGATAGTCATCGGAATGAGTGAAGATTTTCAATCTTTGCCTTACTCGCGGCATGGGAAAGATAGAACCGCTCCAACTGAGAAACGCTGGTTAGGGCGTTCCGAGCCAACATGAATATGTCAACGTTGTTGCCGCGTAGGAATCGGTACATTAGAGCCGAATGCCTTAAACTATAAATCGTCCGATTCCGCCCGAGCCGATCTTTGCGGAGTTCGGCTTTGCCCAGCACAAACTCAAACTGTCGCCGTATCGTCTGTAGGGCATAGTTTCGGTTTTTGTATTGAGGGAAGAACACGAAGTCCTCGGGTTTCCCGAAGCCCTGTTCCGTTTGACGCTCTTTCAAGCGTTCATACACGACTGCTGCGATGGGCATTGAAATGCTCTCACGCACAACTGTCTTTGAGTTGGGTGGCATGATGGAGATGTACTGAACCGTAATCTTCTCTTTCTTATGCTTTACGACTTCCACATCTCGGTGGCGCAATAGCTTCAAGTCACTTGGTCTCACAAAGACATTCATACCGAAAACGATGAAGTCATAGATTTCGTCTGTCAGTGGGACACCCCGAACAGATAAACTCTCCTGCGCGAGTGACTTGGCTTTGATGCGAAGCTTCCGATACTCCTGCGTACTGAAATAGGGGCGAGGATTGTCCTTCTTCCGCAAAACGGGGAAGGGTGGAAGAGCTTTCAGGTATCCGCGCTTCTGCGCCTCCGTGAGCACCTTCCGAATGACGATGAGATGCTTTGCGATGGTGGAGGGATTCAGCTTCTTCCTCTTGCCCAGATCAGCGATGTAGTCATCCAGTGTTGACGCTGAAATGGAGCTAACGCCCATCATCCCGAAGAAGGGCAGAATGTCAGCCTTCAGCTTCCTGTTGTCTTCAACATTTATCCGCTCATCCCGCTGACCTGTAGCCACGAGGGTTTCTTGCCGTCGGATTAGATGCTGGGAGCAGGCGTAGAAGGTGTCGGTGTGGACGCTGATATCGAGCCGCTGATTGATCCTGATGGTGTCATAGAGTGACTTGGCAAACTCTATGGCTTCTTTCCTATCAGCCGAGCCCGCGCTCTTTCGCACATACTTGCGATCCACGAACATCCGCACCTGCCAAGAGCTAGAGGCAGGGATCCGATAGATTTGGAGTGAATCTGGGTACCCAGGGATCGTTTGGACATCAAACGGCGTCGTTCTGCTAGCCATGTATGTAAAGTATGAAAGGTTGTGGCTACATACAACCGATTTTTTCGGTCTCTCTAAGTAGTTGATTTTATTTAAGAAGTGGTGCCCAGGACCGGAATCGAACCAGTGACACGCGGATTTTCAATCCGCTGCTCTACCAACTGAGCTACCTGGGCACGCGCTGGGTGGCGGCTGTATATGAGATCGTCCGGCGGCTGGCAAGAGGAACGTTGGGAACCACGTTTTGCCGTGGTCACCAAGTGATATCAAGTACCTGCAGCATAAGCGAAAGCATGCGACACGGCCCTGTGCGGGCATCTGGGAAGTTCGACGGCGCATTGCATATGCGGCTCAGTTTCTCGAAAGCCTGGCTCAGGAGATCCCCCCATCCCGCGAAGCGTTGCGTCTTTTGGGCCAAAGTGCGAGACACTCGGCAGGATCGATGAATTGTTGCGCTTGGGTGCTCCAGTTTCAGCGCGCCAAAGCTGTCTCGTCGCCCACCATGCCAGCACATTTGTTCCATCGCTGAATGTGAGAAGGCGCAGTTGCCCCCTTGCGGTGGGGTCAGGCTCGGGCACCAAGAGACATCAGATTCACCAGGCGCCCGACCATTCTGGATTGAACCTTGAATTCCAGCGAGGGCTCGAAGTGTGCGAGTGCAAATGCCCGGGCAGTCTCCGCGATCTCTCTGCATTGCGCGTCATTGTCACGGCACCAATTCAACCGTTCCTCGAGATCGGCGAGATCTGCTCGAAGAGGAATGTAGTGGACATAAGGTTGTAAGCCAAAGAACCAAACGCTTTCCCAAAATGGCCGCGGCATCAGAGTTACGCAACCTGTAAGCAAGTCAGTCCGAAGACTCGACGGCACGTCGTTGCCTTGAAGGCTTAGGAGGTATTTATGACCCTGTTGCTTGGCCAAATACTCTGCCTCGCCAATTCGATCAGATGAGAGGCCTGTCCCAAGATACCTCTCGACAACATCGATTGGGGTCCGGTCCCCATCGTACATGGGGATGAATTGAACGTCCGCATTCTTGATTTGTCGACACATGCTAACCGCAAGCAGTCGCTGATAATTCGAAAGCCAGTTGCGGAATGTCTCTTCGTCGCCAACTGCTTCGATTGTGAGAAAGTCCTTCAACCAACGACGGATCTGTCTGATTCCTGTCAGAACGGGGCGTGCATCTTCACCGAGAGCATAACTCATTCCGGCGGGTTGCCCGCGCCAGAGGACTGTCTCACTGCGATGATCCCAGGGGGTGGGAGAGAAGGTGGGCAATTTCCACCAACGGAACAGGTAGTCCAAAGGCCATAATATGACTTCTGTATTCGCTCTCCAGTGTGGAGAGACTGTGCGTGCGTAAGAGAACTGGACGCACTTTGCTTCTATCGGTGGACCAATATACTCGACAGACGGAAAAAGCCTTGCATCCTGAATCGCGATAATTGCATGCAGAGGCTTCTCTTGACCTTTCCATGCATTGAAGAAATCCTCGGTGGATGCAACTACGCGCCGGCGACTGTGAGGATTGCAATTTGATCGGCCTGGCGGGCTACCAAGCAGAGCGCCGGTCCTATCCACTTTGACGGCGCCAGCAAAATCACGATCCAGTGCAGGTCCAGTGTCGAAATTCAGCCTCTCGTCACGCCAATCAAGTATGGGTGTGTCATAGGCGGCGCCCATGCGCCATTTGACAATCTCCTCGATCAAGTCAGGCTTCAACCTGGGCCCCCCAATGTGCAATTTTGCGGGCTCCGGAGTTGGTTCGCCCGAAGATTGTGCGTCTCAGGCAACAATATGCCACGCGATTGTCAATCAACGGAGCCATCGCCAGTGCACCCCGGCAAGAGTAGCCTTGTTGCGGAGTAAGGCCTGGATATTCCTGTGATATCAGATACCTGCCGCAAGCGCGAAAACATTCCTGACCTCTCCCTGCGAAAGTCCAATAAACCATCGGACGCAATGCAGATATGAGTGATCCCCAGGGAAGGGCCGCCTTGGGAGAGGTTCGGCCCTCCGCGGCAACCACGCAAGGCACAGCGCCTCGCGGTTCAATGGGGAGACTCGATGACTGACACGACAATGAAGGCCGGCGAGCGTTCGCGGCCAATGACGGCGGAGGAGAAGAAGGTCATTCTCGCCTCGTCGGCAGGCACCATCTTCGAGTGGTATGACTTCTATCTTTACGGGTCGCTGGCGGCCATCATCGGCGCCCAGTTCTTCACGGCATTCCCCGAGGCGACGCGCAACGTCTTCGCGCTTCTGGCCTTCGCCGCCGGCTTCATCGTCCGCCCGCTCGGCGCGCTGTTCTTCGGCATGCTGGGCGACATCGTGGGTCGCAAGTACACCTTCCTCATGACCATCCTGATCATGGGCCTGTCGACCTTCCTCGTGGGCCTGCTGCCCAACTACAACACCTGGGGTGCGGCGGCGCCGATCATCCTGATCGCGCTGCGCATGGCGCAGGGCCTGGCACTCGGCGGTGAATATGGCGGTGCGGCGATCTACGTCGCCGAGCACGCGCCGGGCAACCGCCGCGGCTATTACACCTCCTTCATCCAGACCACGGCAACCCTCGGCCTGCTGCTGTCGCTCATCGTCATCCTGCTGGTGCAGGGCTACGTGAACGCCAACTGGCCCGAGACTGCGGTGCTCGATGCGGCCGGCGCGGCGGTGATGAACCCCGACGGCACGCCGATGATGATCAAGGCCTTCGCTTCCTGGGGCTGGCGCATTCCGTTCCTCGGCTCGATCCTGCTGCTGCTGATCTCGCTCTACATCCGCCTGCAGATGAATGAATCCCCGGCCTTCAAGAAGATGAAGGAAGAGGGTTCCGCTTCGAAGGCCCCGCTGCGCGAGGCTTTCGGCAACTGGCGCAATGGCAAGATCGCCCTGATCGCGCTGTTCGGCCTCGTCGCCGGCCAGGCCGTGGTCTGGTATTCGGGCCAGTTCTACGCGCTGTTCTTCCTGCAGAACGTGATCAAGCTCGACAGCTTCACGGCCAACGTCCTGGTGGCCTGGTCGCTCATTCTCGGCACCGGCGGCTTCCTGTTCTTCGGCTCGCTGTCCGATCGCATCGGCCGCAAGCCGATCATCCTCACGGGCTGCCTGATCGCGGCGCTCACCTACATGCCGATCTTCAACCTGCTCACCAAGACGGCCAACCCGGCGCTGCATCAGGCCCAGCAGACACCGGTCACGGTCGTGGCCGACCCGGCTGACTGCTCGTTCCAGTTCAACCCGACGGGCACGCTCAAGTTCACCAACTCCTGCGACGTGGCCAAGGCCCAGCTGCAGCGTTCGTCGGTGAACTACAGCACGGTTGCCGCGCCGGCCGGCTCGGTTGCCGAGATCAAGATCGGCGACGTGGTTGTCCCGTCCTTCAACGCTGCCGCCAACGCCGTCGCCATCAAGGCGGCGACCGAAGCGCTCGCAACTGCCAAGGCCGGAACCGACCAGGCGGCCATCGACGCGGCCCAGGCCGCGCTCGACAAGGAGAAGGGCGTCAAGGCCGGCTTCGAGAAGACCTTGAACGATGCGCTGAAGGCCATTGGCTATCCCGTCGTCGGTGCCGACAACCCGACGATTGCCAAGGCCTCCAACTTCTTCGACATCTTCACGGGCCAGAAGCTGTTGCTCGTCGCGATCCTCACCTACCTCATCATCCTGGTGACGATGGTGTACGGGCCCATCGCGGCCATGCTCGTCGAACTCTACCCGACGCGCATCCGCTACTCCGGCCTGTCGCTGCCCTATCACATCGGCAACGGCTGGTTCGGTGGCCTGATGCCCGCGACGGCCTTCGCGATCTCCGCGCAGACCGGCAACATCTATGCCGGCCTGTGGTACGCGATCGTGATTGCGCTGATGACCGTCGTGATCGGCACCATCTTCGTGCCGGGCGGCACACAGAAGAAGGACATCTTCGCCGACGACCTGCGGCGCTGATCCTTCCAGCACGTGAATTGCGGCGGGCCGGGGTTTCCCCGGCCCGCTTGCGTTTCAGTTCCCTCTGGCCTTCGAGATGGATTGCCAAGCCAGCCAGAACAGCCCGACGATCACCGCGTTGACGGCGATGCCCGAAAGCGTAGCCGTCAACTGGGGCGTGCCCGGCATCGGCATGGTGGCTGGAATGATGACGGCCACGAAGACAATGCCGGCCAGCAAGGGCAGAAGCACGCCGGTCTGCTGGCGCGTGCGCGCCGTGGTGTAGATGAGCCCAGCGAGCAGGCCGAGGCGGAAGATGTCGGTGAATTGCGCCACCACGAGTGCGGAAAGGTCCATGCCGGGTTCCTGTTAGGTTCCGCCCTTCTTATCAAGCCACTGTACAAACACAATATGGTCGGGCAGCTGGGCCCGCCGTCGCGATGGGACTAAGGTCGGTGTTCCGCGCCGCAGGGGTATGTGGTGAATTCTCAACCATGCGGATCGCCCTGTTCTCCGATGTCCATGCAAATCTGCCGGCGCTCGAGGCCTGCCTCTCCGCCGCTCGGCGGCTGGGGGCTGACAGCCTTGCCTTCCTCGGGGATTTCGTGGGCTATGGGCCCGATCCTGAGGCCGTCGTCACGCGCGTTCGGCCACTGGTTGAGGCTGGTGCCGTCGCTGTCCTCGGCAATCATGACCTCGCCGTTCTCAAGCCATCGAAAGACATGAACTCTACGGCGGCCGAGGCGCTCGCATGGACGCGCACGCAGCTGAGCCAGGCGTCGATGTCATTCCTCGCAGGCCTGCCATTCGAGGCCCGCTCGGGGGACTTGCTCTTCGTGCACGCCGAAGCTTCCGATCCCACGGCGTGGTATTATGTGACCGATGTGGAGGCCGCGCGTGCCAGCCTCGTGAACTGCACTGCCGCGGTGACATTCTGTGGCCATGTGCATGTTCCTGCCATCTACTGCCTGTCGGCGACGGGCAAGATGATCTCGCACATTCCCGTGCAGGATGTCGCAATTCCTCTCATGGCACAGCGCAAGTGGCTTGCCGTGCTCGGCTCAACCGGCCAGCCGCGGGATGGCAATCCGGCGGCATCATTCGCCATGTATGATACCGCTGCCCGCACGCTGACATATCACCGCGCCCCTTACGACGTCGAAAGTGTGTCGCAGCACATCCGCGCCGCCGGTCTTCCCGACTCGCTGGCCGAGAGACTCTTGAGGGGGCGCTGATTGGTCAAGGGCAAGCTCAGCATCGGATCGGTTGTCGAGGGTTTCCGCATCGACAAGCTCACTCATGCCGGCGGCATGGCGCATATCTGGAGCGTCACGCGCGAGGCGGACGGCGCCACCTTCCTGATGAAGACCCCCGTCGTCTTCGAGGGGGAAGATCCCGCGGCCATTGTCGGCTTCGAGATGGAGCAGATGATCATGCCGCGGCTGAAGGGCCCGCATGTGCCGCGCCATGTTGCCAATGGTGATTTCGCAGTCCAGCCCTTCATCGTGATGGAGCAATTGGCGGGAGACTCCCTGCTGCCGCTCCTGAAGCAGCTGCCGATGCCGGTGGTACGGGTGGCTTCGATCGGCATCAGCATTGCCGATGCCTTGCAGTCATTGCACGACCAGGGCGTGGTGCATCTCGACGTGAAGCCCTCCAACATCCTGTTCCGCCCTACGGGCGAAGCGGTGCTGATCGACTACGGCCTCGCCCACCACCGCGACCTCCCCGACCTTCTGCAGGAGGAGTTCCGGCTGCCATATGGCACGGCGCCCTATATGGCGCCGGAGCAGGTGATGGGCATCCGCAGTGACCCGCGCAGCGATCTCTTTGCGCTCGGCTGCCTGATGTATTTCTTTGCAACGGGCGTGCGCCCCTTTGGCGATCCGCAGAAGCTGCGGGGCTTGAAGCAACGCCTGTGGCGCGATCCGGTGCCGCCGCGAAAGCTCAATCCTGACATTCCGCCCTGGTTCCAGGAGATCGTGCTGCGCTGCCTCGAGGTGAAGGCGGGCCGCCGCTATCCCAATGCCGCCCAACTGGCGCATGATCTTCGTCACCCCGATCAGGTACGACTCACCGCGCGTGCCGAAAAGCGCGAGAGAGACGGCTTCTTCGCCGTGCTCAGGCGCCGAGGCGAGGGCGCGGACATGCTGATCGACCCACCGATCGGGCGTGCGATTGAGGCATCCGACGCACCCATCGTCGCGGCTGCAATCAATCTCGATGACATGACGGCAGAATTGGCCGAACAGCTGCGCCGCAGCGCGCTGCGCATTCTCGAACGCTCTCCTGACGCGCGCCTGGCGGTGCTCAACGTCCTGAAGCTCAACCGCATCGCGCTGGATCAGACGCTGGATGACGAAGGCCACAACAAGCACATCCAGCGTCTCGTTGAGCTGAAGGACTGGGCCCGGCCGATGAATCTATTGCCAGGCCGCATCACCTTTCACGTGCTGGAAGCAGTCGATCCTGCAGATGCGCTTCTGGAATATGCGCGCGTCAACAACGTCGATCACATCGTGATGGGGGCGCGTACCAATTCCACCATGCGCAAGCTGCTGGGCAGTGTGTCGGGCAAGGTCGCGGCGGAAGCACCCTGCAGTGTCACGGTGGTCCGCAACCGCGCCAGCGACGGCTGAGCCTTCTGGACAGCGGCCCGCGGGGCGGCATAAGAACCTCCCGCAATGGATGGGGTGAGGATGGTGATGACCAGCGCCGGGGAATTCAGCTTTGTGTCTGCCGATCTCGGGCAGGCTGGGGATCTTGCCGTGTTCAGGCAGCTGAACGATGCCTATCTCGCCTGGATGGACGGCGAGCTCGCCCGCGTCACCGGCAAGGGCCTGCAGGATATCGTTGGCATGGATCGGGCGCGCTATGTCGATCTCACCATGGAGGTGGCGCTGGCCGCCGTGCCGCACACTGCGCAGGTCTATTTCCTGCGCGACGGCTCCGGCCGCGTGGCCGCCATGGGCGGGCTGCGGACGCTTCCTGACGGCACGCCGGAGATCGTGCGCATCTTCACCCTGCCGGAATTCCGCGGCCGCGGCCTTGGCGCGCGCATGGTGAACGAGCTGGTGGCACAAGCCGAAACGGACGGCCACGCCGTCGTGAGGCTCGACACCGGTGTGTTCATGCGCTCGGCGCAGAAGATCTATGAGGCAGCTGGCTTCAGGCGCCGCGAGCCCTATCCCGGTGCCGAGCCGCCGGAGTTCCTGCAGCCCTTCTGGATCTACATGGAGCGCCCTGCCGCCTAGAGCTTGCGGGCCTGCAGCGAATAGGCCACCGGCATCTTGGGCAAGCCCTCGGGCGTCACCCACATGCGGCGGCGCCCCTCGACGGCCACCATCCAGGGCGCGAAAGCCCAGGCCAGCCGCTCATGCTCGTTCAATCTTTCGATTGAAAGGCCGGCATCGATCACCGCATTGACGACCGCAGACAGCGGATGCAGCCACTCATGCGTCACCGGGTGGGCGATCTTCGCGGTGTCGCCCGTGTAGGTCGTCTCCTCGCTCATGGTGAGCGGCTTGTCAGGCGGGTTGCGCCAGTCGAAGCCGATGCGCAGGCCCTCTGCCTTCTCGTCGACCTGCATGAAGGACGGGTGGCCTTCAAGCAGATAGAGCCGACCGCCCGGCTTCAGCAGTGACGACACGACCTCGGCCCAGCGCTGAACGTCCGGCAGCCAGCCGATGGCGCCCCAGGTGACATAGACCATGTCGAACAGCCCATCGATCAGCTGCCGCGCATCATAGACATTTCCTTCGACGAAACGCGCCTCGAGCCCGGTCTTCTGCTGCAGCATGCGCGCCGCGGCGATGGCCCTTGGCGAGAAGTCGAGTCCCACGCATGTGGCGCCGCGTCTCGCCAGGCACAGCGTGTCGATGCCGATGTGGCATTGGAGATGCGCGATGCGAAGGCCCGCGACATCGCCGATCTCATCGTGTTCGATGTCATGGAGATTGTCTTCGCCCGCGAGGAAGGCGTCGATGCGATAGCCGCCCGCTTCATCGCGGATGTGGATGTCGGCGCGGTCGTCCCAGTTCAGGCGGTTCTGCGTGAAATAGGCGTCGGTCATGGTGCGGGCTCCCGGCTCAAAACAAAAGGGCCGGGAAAACCCGGCCCTTGGAAAGTTGCTTCTGCGGGCACGTTGGCCCTGAACTTACTCGGCGGCCTTCTCGGCAGCCGATGCAACAAGGCCAATGGCCTTCTGCTTTTCGGCGATACGGGCGGACTTGCCGGTGCGGCCGCGCAGGTAATAGAGCTTGGCGCGGCGAACCGCACCGCGGCGCACCACCTTGATCGAGTCGATCATCGGCGAGTAGATCGGGAACACACGCTCCACGCCCTCGCCGTAGGACATCTTGCGAACGGTGAAGTTCTCGTTGAGGCCGCCGCCGGAGCGCGCGATGCACACGCCCTCATAGGCCTGAACGCGCGAGCGCTCGCCTTCCTTGACCTTCACGTTCACGATGACGGTGTCGCCCGGGGCGAATTCCGGCACGGCGCGCTGTGCGGCCACGACTGCAACCTGCTCTTTCTCGAGCTGAGCGATGATATCCATTGACTGTCTTCCTTAAAGGGATGGGGGCCTATAGCCCCAACCCGGTCCAAAATCAAATCTTTCCCGACTCATTCGGGCCCCGGAGGGCGCGCCACAAGTCGGGCCGTCTTGCCTGTGTCAGGGCATTCCTCTGTTCCTGCTTCCACCGGGCAATCGCCTTGTGGTCGCCGGAGAGGAGAATCCCCGGAATTTCAACACCTTCCCAAACATTGGGCTTGGTGTAGTGCGGGTGCTCCAGAAGCCCCCCTTCGAAACTTTCTTCCTCGCCCGAGGCCTGTTTGCCCATGACGCCGGGCAGCAGCCTGACCACGGCATCCAGCAGCACGATGGCCGCAGGCTCGCCGCCCGACAGCACATAGTCCCCGATCGAGACCTCGCGCAGGTTGCGCTTCTCGATCACCCGCTCGTCCACGCCCTCGAAGCGGCCGCAGACGATCAGGCAACCCGGACCCGCACTGAGCTCGCGCACCAGCGCCTGGGTCAAAGGTTCACCCCGCGGGCTCATCAGGAGCCGGGGGCCGTCATGCGGGGCGGCGTCGATGGCTGCCGCCAGCACGTCAGGTTTCAGCACCATGCCGGCACCGCCGCCCGCCGGATGATCGTCCACCGTGCGGTGGCGGTCGCAAGCGGAGGCCCGGATGTCGCGCGCCTCAAGCGACCAGATGCCCTGCTCGAGTGCGCGGCCTGCAAGCGACTGGCCGAGCGGCCCCGGAAACATCTCCGGGAAGAGGGTCAGCACCGTGGCCTTGAAGCCGGGGGCCTTGAAGCTCATCGCTCCTCCTCCACCCGCTTCTCATCCACGTCGAGGAAGCCCTCGGGCAGGTCCACCACGATCCTGTCCACCGCCGTCTCCAGCACATACTGGGGGGCAAAGGGGATCAGCACCGTGTCCTTCCGGCCATCGACCTTCACGTCGATCAGGTCGCCCGCGCCATAATCCGCCACGTCGACGATCTCGCCCAGAAGCGAGCCATCGCGCAAGTGCACCGGCAGCCCGACAAGGTCATGGATATAGACCTCGTCATCTGCCGGTTCGGGAAGGCGCTCGCGGGCCACGAAAAGTTCCGTGCCCCTCAAGGCTTCCGCGGCGTTGCGGTCGGTCACGCCCTTCAGGATGGCGATGAAGCCTTCCTTGTTCGGCCTGACCTTTGCGATCACGATCTTGCCACCCGCCGCCGTTTCCAGCGGCGAGTAGGACGCGATGGCAGCGGGATCGGCGGTGAAGCTCCTGAGCTTCACCTCGCCCCTGATGCCATGCGCACCGGTGATGGCGCCGACAAGAACCATGTCGCGCGGCGCCATCGCTCGGTCTTAGCCGTTGGCGGCAGCGGCGGCGGCAGCAGCGGTCGCGGCGGCCTTCTCGCGCTCCAGGCGCTTCTTGCCGGGGAGTGCCTTGTTCGGGTTGTTGCGGGCTTCGCGCTTGGCGACGCCGGCCTTGTCGAGGAAGCGCAGCACGCGGTCGGTGGGCTGGGCCCCCTTCTTGAGCCAGGCGGCGGCCTTCTCGGCGTCGAGCTTCACGCGGTTGGCGTCGTCCTTCTTCAGCATCGGGTTGAAGGCGCCGACCACGTCTATGAACTTGCCATCACGCGGGGCTGCCGCGTCGGCGATCACGATGTGGTAGTAGGGGCGCTTCTTGGTGCCTGCGCGGGCGAGTCTTATCTTAACGGCCATGTCGGTTCTCCTTTAATCCGTGTTCTGATCAATTCACTTCTTCTTGCCGAAACCCGGCAATCCCTTGAAGGGCGAGTTGCCGCCAAGGCCCGGCAGATTGCCGAGACCGGGAAGCTTTCCCGCCCCGAGGCCCGGAAGCCCCGGCATGGACGGTAGCGAGCCGCCCTTCATCATGTCCTTCAAATCTTCCGGCAGCGCATTGGGGTCGAGCCCTGCGAGTTCCGCCTGCATCTTCTCGAGCTCGGCTGCATCGGGTGCGCCCTTGCCCATCATCTTGCCGAACAGGCCCTTGCCCTGGCCCATCTGCTTCATCATGCCGGCCATCTGGATGTGCATCTTCAGAAGGCGGTTGATTTCCTCGACCTTGGTGCCGGAGCCTGCCGCCACGCGCTTCTTGCGCTTGGCGTCCATGGTCTTGGGGTTCCGGCGCTCATAGGGCGTCATTGAGCTGATGATCGCCATCTGGCGCTTCAGCAGCTTGTTGTCGAGGTCCATGCCCTCAACCTGCTTCTTGATCTTGCCCATGCCGGGCAGCATGTTCATCACGCCACCCATGCCGCCCATCTTCTGCAGCTGCTTCAGCTGGTCGGACAGGTCATCGAGGTCGAAAGCGCCCTTCTTCATGCGCTCGGCGATCTTCTGCGCCTTGGCCTGGTCGATGTTGAGCGCGGCCTTCTCGACCAGCGACACCACGTCGCCCATGCCGAGGATGCGGCCGGCGATGCGCTCGGGGTGGAAGTCCTCGAGGCCGTCGAGCTTTTCGCCCGTGCCCATCAGCTTGATGGGTTTGCCCGTCACCTGGCGCATCGAGAGGGCGGCACCGCCGCGGCCATCGCCGTCGATACGCGTCAGCACGATGCCGGAGATGCCGATCTTTTCGTCGAATGAGCGCGCGAGGTTCACCGCGTCCTGGCCGGTGAGGGCATCTGCAACAAGCAGCGTTTCGTTGGGCTTGACGATGTCGCGAACGCTTGCCGCTTCGGCGAGCAGCTCCTCGTCGATGGCGAGGCGGCCCGCGGTGTCGAGCATGACGATGTCATAGCCACCCTTGCGGGCTTCCGACATGGCGCGCTTCGCGATCTCGATGGGCTGCTGGCCGGGAACGATGGCGAGCGTGTCGACCTTCACCTGCTTGCCGAGAATGGCGAGCTGTTCCTGTGCGGCCGGGCGACGTGTGTCGAGCGAGGCCATCAGCACGCGGCGCTTGTCGCGCTCGGTGAGGCGCTTGGCGATCTTCGCGGTGGTCGTGGTCTTGCCGGAGCCCTGAAGGCCGACCATGAGAATGGCGACAGGCGGCGAGGCGCGCAGGTTGAGGGCGGTGTTCTCACCGCCGCCCAGCGTCTCGACCATCGCGTCATGGACGATCTTGACGACCATCTGGCCGGGCTTCACCGACTTGACGATCTCGGCGCCGACGGCCTTCTCGCGCACCTTGTCGGTGAAGGTCTTGACCACCTCGAGCGCCACGTCAGCCTCGAGCAGCGCGCGGCGCACTTCGCGCAGCGCGTCCTCGACGTCGGCATCCGACAGGGCACCGCGTCCGGTGATCTTGTCCAGAATGCCCGACAGGCGGTCGCTTAAGGTGTCAAACATGGTCCGATGTCCTTTGGCCCAAACAAATTTCACACCCAGGAGCGAAACTCGCTGCCGGATGTTGGCCGCCTCACCTCCCGGGAATGTCAGAACCCCATGTGTGAGACCGCCTGAAGACGTTCAAGCCGTCGTGTGATGGAAGTGCACATAGGGGAAAGAGACGAAAGAGTCAAATTCAGGGGCCAGAAACCAGTCCCCTCACGGCCGTCATCCCGGCGAAGTCCGGGATCCGGCTTCCCCAGGGCTCCGCGCCCCAGGGAAGAGCGTAGGGCGGCCTTCTGGAGGCTCAGGCTAGGGGTGTAGCGGCCTCCGCAAACGCCCAAAAACAATCGTTACAAACGCGAACACAGCGAGAGCTCCCTGTTTCGGTTTTCCCTCCCCCTTGTGGGGAGGGGAATTCCTGATGGTAAGCTATTGATCAAGAAATGAAAATCGCTTCCAGCTCCGTCCGCATCGCGGCCGGGTCGGCGTCGATGCCGGTCCAGTATTTCACCCCGATGACGCCCTGGTTGATCAGCATGCCCAGACCATCGATGACGGTACAGCCTTGCGCCTTGGCATCGCGCAGGAAGCGGGTGTCCGGCGGGTCGACGATGACGTCCGCCACAACCATTCCGGGCCTGAGGGAGGTGAGGTCAATCTCCAGTGGCAGGTTGCCGTTACCCAGCCCGATGGAGGTGGCGTTGACCACGATGTCGGTGCCGTCGGGCACCCGGTAGGGCTGCGGCCATACCACCAGCTCGGTGGGAGTTTTCGTCTTTTCGTTCAACAGCTTGACCAGCGGCTCTGCGCGCGCGGCGGAGCGGTTGACGATGGTGAGGGAGCGGGCACCTGCCAGCGCCAGTTCCACCCCGATGGCACGCGCTGCACCGCCCGCCCCGAACATGACGATCGCCTTGCCCCGGGGGTCCACCACCTCCATCAGCGACTTGAGGAAGCCCTTGCCATCGGTGTTCTCGCCGATGAGTTTTCCGTCGCGGTTCACGGCGCAGTTGACGGCGCCCATGATGGCGGCACTCTCGCCCAGCCCGTCGAGGTGCTGGATCACCTCCACCTTGTGCGGGATCGACAGGTTGAAGCCGCGCCAACCCATGGCACGCGCTCCCTTCACGGCGTCCGCCAGCTTGTTCGGCGGCACCTCGCAGTTGATGTAGCGCCAGTTGAGGCCATGGTGGCGGAAGGCGGCCTCGATCATGGCGACCGTCGGGTTGCCGTTCGACCCTTCCGAGAAGGAGCCCACCAGTTCGCTCGTGAAATTCCGCGTTGCCATCCATTCCTCCCGTTTTGCCGCAAGCTATCACCTCTCAGCGGTCTAGCAATCCTCAAGGCTTTTCCCATATAAGGCCTCCATGCCAGAGGCCTCACCTCTCCACTTCCGCAAGATGAACGGGCTCGGAAACGACTTCGTCGTGTTCGATGCGCGAAAGCGTTCGCTTGCCATGGACGAGGCGAAGGCCCGCGCCATTGCCGACCGCAAGACCGGCATCGGCTGCGACCAGCTGATCGTGCTGGAGCCTTCGGCCAGGGCCGACGTCACCATGCGCATCTGGAACAATGAGGGCGGCGAGGTCGAGAGCTGCGGCAACGCCACGCGCTGCATCGCTGATATCCTGTTCGAAGAGAAGAAGGCCAGCCGCGCCACCATCGACACCAAGGGCGGCTTCCTCGTCGCCGAAAAGGGCGGCGAGCGCCTCGTTACGGTGGACATGGGTGCACCCCGTTTCGACTGGCAGGACATTCCGCTGTCGGAAAAGTTCCACGACACGCGCTACATCGACCTGCACGTCGGCCCGGTGGACGCGCCGCTCATCGACCGGCCATCGGTCGTCAATGTCGGCAACCCGCATTGCATTTTCTGGGTGAAGGATCTGGACATCGTCGACCTCGCCAAAGTCGGGCCGATGCTGGAAAATCATCCGCTGTTCCCCAGGCGCGCCAACATCACGCTCGCCCGCATCGACGCACGTGACCATGTGGTCATCAAGGTGTGGGAGCGCGGCGCCGGCCTCACCAAGGCCTGCGGCACTGCGGCCTGTGCCGTGATGGCGGCTGGCTTCCGGTTGAAGCGGCTGGACGCGAAGGCCACCATCACGCTGCCGGGCGGCGACCTGTTCATGGCCATCCGCGAGAGCGATGGCCATGTCATGATGACCGGCCCCGTCGAGTATGAATTCGAAGGCGACCTGCCGCCGCATCTGGCGGTGTGATGATGAGCGAGCCCAAATTCGTCACCTTCGGCTGCCGCCTCAACACCTATGAGACCGAGGTGATGCGGAATCATGCGGAGGCCGCGGGCACGTCCAACGCCATCGTGTTCAACACCTGTGCGGTGACGGCGGAAGCGACCCGCCAGGCACGGCAGGCGATCCGCAAGGCCAAGGCCGAAAATCCGGACGCCGAAATCATCGTGACGGGCTGTGCCGCGCAGACCGACCCCGAGATGTTCGCCAAGATGCCGGAAGTCTCCCGCGTGCTCGGCAATGAGGAGAAGCTGAAGCTCGCCAGCTGGCAGCATGGTGCGAATGCGCGGGTCTCCGTTTCCGACATCATGGACGTGAAGACCGCGAAGCCGCACCTCGTCGATGGCCTGAAGGAGCGCACCCGCGCCTTCGTGCAGGTGCAGAATGGCTGCGACCATCGCTGCACTTTCTGCATCATTCCCTTCGGCCGCGGCAATTCACGCTCGCTTCAGGCGGTGGATGTTGTCGAGCAGGTCCGCCGCCTCGTTGCTTCGGGCTATTCAGAGGTGGTGCTGACCGGCGTCGACCTTACCTCATGGGGAGCGGACCTCGAAGGCGCTCCGAAGCTGGGCAATCTCGCGAACCGAATTCTGAAGACCGTACCGGAGCTGAAGCGCCTGCGGCTGTCTTCCATCGACTCGATCGAGGCTGACCCCGAACTGATGGACGTGATCGCGGGCGAGGAGCGGGTGATGCCGCACATTCACCTGTCGCTGCAGTCGGGCGACAACATGATTTTGAAGCGCATGAAGCGCCGCCATGCGCGCGAAGACTCGATCGCATTCTGCACGGAACTGCGCGCGCGGCGCCCCGGCATCGTCTTCGGCGCCGACATCATCGCCGGCTTCCCGACCGAGACGGACGAGATGTTCGCGAACTCGCTGAAGATCATCGATGACTGCGGCCTCACCTATCTGCACGTCTTCCCCTTCTCTCCGCGCCCCGGCACGCCCGCCGAACGCATGCCGCAGCTCGAGAAGCACTTGATCAAGGAACGCGCCGCGCTGCTGCGCCAGAAGGGCGAGCAGCGGCTCGACCAGTTCCTCAGCCGCGAGGTCGGCACCACGCGCCAGGTGCTGATCGAGACGGAGGCCATGGGCCGCACCGAGCATTTTGCGCAGGTGAAGTTCGAAGCCCGCATGGCGCCCGGCGCCATCGTCACCGCCCAGGTCACCGGCCGTGGCCAGTCCCATCTCGAGGCCAGGCTCGCCGCATGAGTTTTTTCCGAAAGCTGTTCACCCGCTCCGGCCCCAAGGAGGCGCAGGAGGCCCCGCCGCCTCCCGCCGAAGAGGCCATCGAGGAGCCGGTCGCTGCACCGGAGCCTCCGCCAGTTGCCGAAGAGCCCCCGCCTGCAGCGGAGCCTGAAAGCCGCAGCGGCTGGTTCTCACGCCTTTCGGAAGGCCTGTCCAAGTCCTCGCGCTCGATCACCGGTTCCATCACCTCGATCTTCACCAAGAAGAAGCTCGACAAGGCGACGCTGCAGGACCTCGAGGACGTGCTTTTGCAGGCCGACCTTGGCTTGCCCATGGCGGAACGCATCGTGAAGGCGGTTTCCGCCGGCCGCTATGACAAGGAGATCGACCCGGAAGAGGTGAAGCGCATCCTCGCCGATGAAGTCGCAAAAGTGCTGAAGCCGGTCGAGGTGCCCTTCACCTTCGGTGCGCAGAAGCCCTTCATCATCCTCGTCGTCGGCGTCAATGGCGCGGGCAAGACGACGACCATCGGCAAGCTGGGCTCGATTGCCCGGGCCGAGGGCCACAAGGTGATGTTCGCCGCCTGCGACACGTTCCGGGCAGCGGCCATCGAGCAGCTCAACGTCTGGGGCGGTCGCATCGGCGCCAAGGTGATGTCCAGGCCCACCGGGGCCGATGCCTCAGGGCTTGCCTATGACGCCATTGCCGAAGCCAAGGCCGACGGCACCGACATCCTGTTCATCGACACGGCGGGGCGGCTGCAGAACAAGCAATACCTGATGGACGAGCTCGACAAGATCGTGCGCGTCATCAAGAAGCAGGACGAGGGCGCGCCGCATGCGGTGCTGCTCGTGCTCGATGCCACCACCGGCCAGAACGCCATGGCCCAAGCGGATATTTTCACCAAGGTCGCGGGCGTCACCGGCCTCATCATGACCAAGCTCGACGGCACGGCGCGCGGCGGCATCCTTGTTGCCATCGCCGAGCGGTTCAAGATCCCGGTCCATGCCATTGGCGTGGGCGAGAAGATCGAGGACCTGCAGCCCTTCGACGCCGAAGGCTTCGCGCGCGCCATTGCCGGACTGGAGGAAGCATGAGCTTCACCTCGACACCCAAGATGGGGCAGGGCACCAAGCTCCTCATCGAGATGGGCCCGCTCGTCTGCTTCTTCGCGGCCAACTGGAAGGCCGGCATCTTCTGGGGCACCGGCATCTTCATGGTGGCGACGGTGGTGGCGCTCACGGCCTCATGGCTGCTCACCCGCAAGCTCGCGATGGTGCCGCTGGTCTCGGCGATTTTCGTCGCCCTGTTCGGGGCGCTGACCTTGTGGCTGCACAGCGATCTGTTCATCAAGGTGAAGGTGACGCTCATCAATGCGCTGTTCGGTGCCGTGCTGCTCGGTGGCGTGGCCTTCGGCCGCAGTTACCTGAAGCTGGTCATGGGTGAGGCAGTGAAGCTCACGGAGGCCGCCTGGCGGACGCTGTCGATCCGCTGGGGCCTGTTCTTCCTGTTCCTCGCGGTGCTGAACGAAATCGTCTGGCGCAGCGTGTCGACCGATGCCTGGGTCAACTTCAAGGTCTTCGGCCTGCTGCCCTTGACCCTCGTCTTCGCCATCGCCAATGCGCCGTTCATGTCGAAGCACATGATCGAGGACGAGAAGACGTAATCCCTAAACGTCTTCTCCCGCTTCTTCAGCGGGAGAAGAAGGGACCCGTTGCGATACGCAACGGGGAGATGAGGGGAGTGTGTCCGCAGTGCCTGACCTTCCCTCACCTACCCCAACTGCGTTGGGGCCCCTTCCTCTCGCGCGGGGCGGGAGAGGACATAAAAGTGGCGAAGCCTAGAGACCGTCAAAAGCCCCGGCCGGATTGGAGAACGGCGCGAATTCTGCCACTCCCTCGACGCTGCGATACTGCTGCAGCGCCCATGTCACCGAGGGGAATGCGATGTCGTCCCATGGGATATCGTCCCATCCCACCATCATCACCTCGAGGCTCTCCGGCCCCGCGGAGAAGGACGGTTCGGACATGTGTGCGAGATACATGATCTGCACCTGCGCGATGCGCGGGATGGTGTAGACGGCGAGCAGCCTGTCGATCACGATCGATGCATTGGCTTCCTCGCGCGCCTCGCGCATTGCCGCCTGCTCGGTGGTTTCGCCGACCTCCATGAAGCCTGCCGGCAATGTCCAGAACCCGATGCGCGGTTCGATGGCGCGGCGGCACAGCATGATCTTTCCCTCATGCCGCACGATGGACCCCGTGACGATCTTGGGGTTCACGTAATTGACGAAGCCGCAGGTGACGCAGACGTCCCTCTCGTGGCTGTCACCGTCGGGAATTTCCCGGCTGAAGTCGGGCGTCTGAGTCTTAATGGCCATCGCTTGTCAAGTGTTGAAATCTGTGTGCGGATCATCTTAACTCAGCTTCGGGCAAAGGGCACTCACGGAATTCACACCGCTTTTTGCTTGCAGCGTAAAATCTGAGCCGCTACTTGTTCGCGGCTCCGCGGGGGACAGTCCTCACGCTGTCGGGCATCGGACATGCCAGAGATGGCGACGGAATTTTCGCGAGAGCCGAAGGCACGATCCTTCGGACCGCGGGCAGGAGACGGGGCGTATGACAGCAACCAAGGACGTGAAGCAATTCTCGCGTTCACCATCACACCTGTTGAAACGGGCGGCGCAGTATTCGAACCTCATCTACATGGGCGAGGTCGGCAAGTCGGGCCTCACCCACCGCCAGTTCACGGTGCTGCTCGCCGTCGACGCCAATGACGGCAAGAGCCAGACCGAGCTCGTGAAGCTCACCGGCATCGACCGCTCCACCCTCGCCGATCTCGTGGCCCGCCTGCTGGCCCAGGGCTACCTCCAGCGCAAGCGCACCAAGGATGACGGCCGGACCAACGCCATCCGCATCACCACCGTCGGCAAGAAGATGCTGAAGATGGCCCAGCCGGGTGCCGACGAGGTCGACAAGCAGCTGCTCTCCCTCATCCCCTCATCCGAACGCAAGTCCTTCATCGACAATCTGTCGGTGCTCGCCGCCGAGATGGACCGCATCGAGGAAAAGGAACCGGCGAAGCCCGTTCGCAAGCTCAAGACCCGCAAGCGGGCCTGATCCCCTTTTTCAAGCCTTGTAGATGTCTGCCCTGAAGGCTGCCGCCAGCGCAGCACACCGTGGGCCCATCGCCGCCACGTCGCCATCATCTGGAAAATGCTGACGGATTTCGCTGCCGCGTGACCGTAACGGCCCCGGAACGGGCCGCCCTGTCACCTCGAAGGCCCGCATCGCGACGGGTGCCAGGCTGGCCAGCGTGAGTTCCAGCAGTTCACCCGCCTTCTCCTGCTTGCTCCAGGCGAGGAAGACGGGCGAGGCCACGTCGTCCTGCGCGAAGCCGCCGGACTCGGAGCCCGGCAGCAAGGTGGGCTGCGCCAGCATGCGCATCTCCTCCTCGTAGCCGACCATCGCCATGGCCAGGCAGCCGAGGTAGTCGCTGTCGGGGTAGCCGAGGAAGGGCGGCAGCAGCGACACCGGACCATCCTGCAGCTTTGCCGCCACGCGGGTGGCGATCACCGCGAGGTTGGCCATGGCCGCCGTCAGCGCATCCATGGCGGCAGGGGCCTGCGCATTGTGATAGCCGCCGGTCGAGACCACGTGGTCAGGCCCGATGCGCTCGCCCGTGGGGAAGACCACCGGATTGTCGCTCACCGCGGCCAGCGACTGGCGTGCGATGGTCTCGGCTGCCGACATCGCGCGATGCGCCTCGCCCAGAATGCGCGGCATGATGCGGATCGACACTGGCGCCTGGTAGGGTCGCCTGTCGCCGCCATGACCACCGCCGATGCGCGTGCGCAAGGCATGGAGTGCCCAGGCATCATGCGGGTTGTTCCACAGCCCTTCGAGTTCCTCCGCGAAGTGACCGAGCGGCGCGTTGAAGGCCTCCGCCGCCAGCGCGAAGATGTCTGCCACCAGCTCAAGCCTCGATCTTGCCGCAAGGGCCGCATCGGCCACCAATGCCGTTGCGGCGGGCGAGCCATTGATCAGCGACAGCATGTCCTTCTCGGCCAGTTCCACGGTCTGCGTGAGCGGCAGGAAGAGATGGGACAGTGACAGGATCTCGCCCGCACCGCCTTGCCCTCTGGCGGGCACGGCCGGCAGGGGGCCGCCATCGAGCATCGCCACCACGGCCTCGACCACATGCGGCGACAGGGCGGCGTGCCCCTCGATCACGTTGGCAAGCCGCGCAAGGACGATGCCGCGCAGCACGCGTTCGGGCAGCGGGTCACCCCAGGAAGCGGCGCGATGGTGGGTGGGCGCCTTCGCCTGGGCCTTGCGCTCCTCCGGCGTCAGGCGCTTCTTCGCCTGATGGCCATAGCCGGTGTTGACGCCATAGATGGTGATGTCCTCGCGCTCGATGAGGGCGAGAAAGTCACGCCGGGC
>CAMDBX010000078.1 GCA_945889445.1 Rhizobium sp. Q54 | reverse complement strand
GGGCCCCCCGCCGGGGGTCAAGGCCGGGCCGGGCGCAGGGCCGCCATGCGATCGAGGAGCGCATCCTCGACCATGATCAGCTTCGGCGCCTGCGTGAAGAGCAGGCAGAAGCGCAGCGCAAGGCCGGGCTCGGCAAGCCGCAGCGCGTCGCGGTAAGTAGCCAGCTGGGCGAGATATTCCGGGTTGCAGGCGGCAGCCGTACCGGGCACCTCGCGGTCGGTCTTGTAATCGGCGACGAGGATGCCGCCCGGCGTCATGACCAGCCGGTCGATGCGGCGGCGTTCCGGACTGCCGTCCGGTGACATTGTGATGAGCGCCACCTCGGAGTGGCCCTCGGCCGAGAGGAGCTCCGCTACGACCGGATCGGCCGTGAGGGCGCGGAGCTGTGCCGCCAGGGCCTCCTCATGCCCGGCCCGGCGCACCGCGAAGTCGATGTGGGCAGCGCGTTCGGCCGCGGGCAGGTCGGGGAGATTCTGCAGGATGCGGTGGATCAGGATGCCGCGCGCCACCCGCGCCTCCGTTCGCTTGCGAGCCGGGGCTGCGGCCTCCGCCACCACGGGCCCTGCCGCACGCGCGATCCAGTCTGGCAGGGCAACGGCCTTCGCCGGCACCGTTTCAGCAACTGCCTCGGCCAGCACCGGCGCGGCGCCGAGGCGCCAGCCCGCATCGTCATCCAGCGGCACCATGGTCACGCTCAGGGCATCGGCGATGGTGTTGTACCAGCAATTCTCCGGCGGCTCCTGAAGGCCGCGGTAGCCGCAGACGTAGAGTTCGTCGCAGGCCCTCGTCATGGCAACATAGAGCAGGCGGCGATACTCCGCCGTTGCCACGTCCTTCTGCGCCTTCTTGAGGTCCTTTACCTCCTTCGATGGCCCGAGCTTGGGCACCACCCACAGCGGCACCCTGGCATGGCCATCGCCACCCTCCAGCATCAGCAACGTCTCGCCGCGGCCCTGTTCGGGCGTGCTCGTGGTGTCCGGCAGGATCACGATCGGCGCTTCGAGGCCCTTGGCACCATGAACAGTCATCACCCGCACTTCGCCCGAGCCCTGCTCCATGTTGCGCTTGATCTCGATCTCGCCAGCCTGAAACCAGTTGACGAAGCCCGCGAGCGAGGTGCCATGGGTTTCCTCGTAATCGAGCGCGCGGTCGAGGAAGGCGTCGATCGCGTCATTGGCCTCACTGCCCAGCCGCGACACGATGCGCAGCCGCGCCGTCCCGAGGATGGCGGAAAGGAATTCGAAGGGCCGAGCCGATGGCGCATCTCTAATCAGCGGCTGCAGGAAGGCCACAGCGCTGCGGAAGGGTTCCGCATCGCGCGCGCACAGGCTCTGCCACAGCGACACACCGCCGCGCGCCGCCGCGATGTCGATCAATTGGTCTTCGCTCAGGGGGTGTTGCAGGAGCGGACTCTTGAGGAGGCAGGCCAACGCGTGGTCGTCCTCCGGCATGATGGCGAATTGCGCCAGGGCCACGAGGTCGAGCACGGCAATGTTCTCGCCCAGCTTCAACCGGTCAGCACCCGCCACCGGCACCTGCTCGTTCCACAATGCGCGGATCATCGCGTCGAAGAAGCTGTTGCGTTGCCGCACCAGGATGAGGATGTCGCCCGGCTGCACGGCGCGGTTCCGTGCCGGCAGCATGCGCTTGCCGATCCAGCCCTTGATGGTGGCTGCGAGTTGCTGCGCCAGCCGGCGGCGTGGCGACTGCGCCGGCTCGCGGTCAACCGGCGCCTGCCACGGATCGGGGTCTTGCTTTTCGGTTGGCTCGACGAGCGGCCAGATTTCCACGGTGCCCTGCGCTTCGCGCCGGTTGGCCACGTGCTGCCATTCACGCGGCAGGCCGCCATCAAGGCCGGTGCGCGCATCCGATCCCGCCGGGAAGACGCCGTCGACAGCCTTCAGGATGGTCTCCAGCGAGCGGAAGGAGACGCTGAAGTCCACCTCGCGGAACTCCCGCTTCACGCCCTCGACCTGGCCCTTTACCTCGCCCAGCACCTGCTCGAAGACATTGGGGTCCGCCCCCTGGAAGGAATAGATCGACTGCTTCCTGTCACCCACCACGAACAGGGTGCGCGCCTTGCTGCCGTGGCGGCCTTCGCCTGCGAAGAACTCGCCTGTCAGCGCCTGCACGATCTGCCACTGCATGGGGCTGGTGTCCTGCGCCTCGTCGACGAGCAGGTGCTCGATGCCGCCGTCGAGCTTGAACAGCACCCAGGCGGCATCCGGCTTCTCGTGCAGGAGTTCCGCCGTCCGGATGATGAGGTCCTCGAAGTCATAGGCGCCGCGCGCCCGCTTGGCCGCCTCGAAGCGATGCACGATGGCGGATCCCAGCCGCAGCAATGACAGCGTGGCGCCAAGGCAAGTGAGATCGCCAAGAACGCCCAGCGCTGCCTCAAGCCGCGCTTGATCGGCTTTCACAAACTCTTCGATCCACGGGTGGCGCTGCCGTGTCGGAGTATTGGCGACGTTGGCGCGGGGCGAGTCATCACCAGTCAGCAGCACACTCCGCAAGTCGAGAAGGCTCGCGTGCCGCGCGGCGCAGGCGCTTCTCAGCTTCGTGGCCGTCTTCCTCTCCGTCTCTGTTCCGGTGTCGAGAGCATCCGCCAGTTCGAGGTATCGCTTCACATCGCAGACGAGACCGGACGTGACGCTGTCGCGCGTGACGCCCTGCGCGAGCGACAGGTGGAGGCGCAGCAGGCTCTCGGCCCGATCCAGCCCCTTCTCCTCCTCGAACAGCATCCGCAGGTTTGAGCGCTTGGCAAGGAGCTGGGTGAGCAGCTTGTCGAAGTCATCGGCGTTCACCCGGTTGACAACATCGTTCAGGGCCCTGCCGATGTCCGTTGTTTCATCCTTTGCGGCGGAGAGAACGGCGTTGCGGGCCTCCTGCAGCAGGTCGAGCGACTCGCGGTCGTCCAGCATGGTGAAATGCGGAACGATGCCGGCCTCGACAGGAAAGAGCTGCAGCACGCGCTCGCAAAAGGCATGGATGGTCTGGATCTTGAGGCCGCCCGGTGTTTCCAGCGCACGGGTGAAGAGCTGGCGGGCCCGCGCCAGCAGATGATCATCGGCATCGGGCGATCCAAGCTTCTTCAGTGCGGCGCGCAATGCGTCGTCGTCAAGCGCGATCCACTTGCTCAGCCGGTCGAAGAGGCGGTTGGCCATTTCCGCCGCCGCCGCCTTGGTGAAGGTGAGGCACATGATGCGCGAGGGCTCGGTGCCGCCCAGCATGAGGCGCACCACACGATCGACCAGAACATGGGTCTTGCCGGAGCCCGCATTGGCATTGACCCACACGGTGGCTGCAGGGTCGGACGCCTTGAGCTGCGCCAGACTGGCCGCGGTATTGAGGCTCATGCGCCGCCCCCCGACAGCGTCCACTCCTGGAAGCGCGAAAGATGATCATAGTCGCTCGGATCATCCTCCTTCTTCATGATGGTGCGCGGATAGTAGGGCTGGTCAACCCGCGCATACTTCGCAAGCAGCCTCTGCAGTTCGGCGAAGTGCTGCTCCGCAAGCTCCATGATGGGGGGCTCGAGCTTCTTCAGCTCTTCCACCTCGCCCGCCGGGTTGCCGCCGCTCAGCTTCACGTACCAGAGCTGCCCCGTCTGCCTGGGCTCCATATCAGCGAAGCCACCGCGCGCCAGGATCGCGGCCTGCAGCGTGAGCTGCGGTGCAAGGCCGACCTCGACTTCCTTCTTGCTCGGCACGCCGCCGGTCTTGAAATCGACGATGCGGGCGGATTCATCGGCCATCAGGTCGATGCGGTCCACGCGGCAGGTCAGGGTGAAGTCTGCTCCACTCACGGGGAAGGTGATGGTGCCGTTGCGCTCGGCCACCACGCGCGTGACGCCGGTTCGCCATGCGGGCTCCTGCGCGGCGATCCACGCCGCGATGCGGCGGAAGCGCGGCCACCAGAAGCTGACGAGGCCGGGATAATCCGCAATCTGCCGGAAGTGCCGGCTGCCATGGCGCTCCAGCTCGACCGCAGGGTCGGCTGGCAGGTCCTGCGGGAACTGCGTCAGGAAATCACCAATGGCGTCATGGAAGATGGTGCCGCGCCGCGCCGGGTCCGGCATCGAGGACACAGGCTTCACCGGCTCGAGCTGCAGGATGAAGCGCGCATAGATGGCATAGGGATCGCGGATCAGCCTCTCGATGCGGGTGACGCTCAGCGCCTTGGGCCGCAGCGCAACAGCGGGCCGGGGCTTCGGCATGGCGGCGGGCGTGACGGCTGCGGGTTCCGACAGCTTGCGCGCCAGCAGCGGCCAGACGCTGGGCTCAGGCTTCAGCTTCGCCGTCTCGAGGATCATCAGCAACCGGTGCAGCCAGCGCGACGGCGTTCCCGGCGCGTCGCCAATGCGGCGTGACCACAGCAGCTTCACCTGGGCGTTGCCAAACGCCTGCACGAAGTCATGCGCGGTCTGGCCGATCTGGGCCTCGGGCTGCTTCATCGCCAGCACGTCGCGCATCGGGCGGTTGAGCCAGGGGCCACAATCCGTGGCGCCGGGCCAGGTGCCCTCGTTGAGGCCGGCCAGCACCATCACGTCGGCGCTCATCAGGCGTGCCTCGAGCAGGCCCAGAATGCTGAGCGGCGTCGAATTGCGCTGCGGGCTGCGCACGGGAAGGCCGTGCAACCAGTGTCGGAGGATCGCCGTGGTGCGCTTCAAGTCACAGTGCTTCAGCAGGCGCGATTCCTGCTTCAGCAGCGCGAAGGCCTCTGCCAGCACCTCGCCACCCTCGCCCGCCCAGAAAGCTTCGCCAGCAATCGCCTCGCAGGCACGGGCAAGCCGATCGAGATGTTCGGCAAGCGTTCCGGGTGGATCGACGGTGAGCGGCGCCAGCACATCCGAGATGCGACTGGCCTGCGCAATGGTGGTCTCCCACTGTGCGTCGGTCACATGCTTCAGCACCAGCGGAAGGGCGCGGCGCTTGTCCGCTTCGATGGCAATGCGCAGCGCATGCGGAAGCTTGGCGATGTCGGGAGCACCCGTGCCGGTGCGCAGAAGCGCCAGCTCGATGAGGCTGGCGAGGTGGCGGCCCTCGTCCGGCGCACGCCCAAAGCCCGCGAGATCATGGCGCAGCAGGGCAGCCAGGGGTTCGGCGGCAAAATTCTGCAGCAGCGCCTCAAGCAGCAGGTTCAGGAGCGAGGCGCCGCCGAAGCGGATCAGCGGTTCGCCGGCTGAATCATTGATGGTGATGTTCCATCGCCTGAGCTCCGCCTTCACCCGCCGCGCCAGCTGGCGGTCTGGTGTGACGAGGCAGCCGGAGCGGCCCGGTGTTTCAAGGCATTCGCGCAGGATCAGGGCCGCGGCCAGCGCTTGCTCCGGAATGGAGCGCGCCTCCACGAGTTCGACGTCCTGCATGGCTTGCGCCACGCGGGTCTCCTGCCCCTTGAGTGCGCCATGCCAGAGATGCGCCGTCTCGGCAGGGCGCATCAGCTCGCTTGCCAGCCAGGCGCGTGGGCCCGACTTCTCGCCCATCTCCGCCACCATCTGCCGCGTGGCGGTGAGGCGGCCGAGCAGCTGCTTCATCGCGTGCTGCGGGTGGGTGGGACCCACCGCCGTCCAGCTCGCCTCGTCCATGATCTGATCAAGCCCCGGCAGCACGACAGCGCCGTTGGGAAGCCCGGCGATGGCCTTGAGCAGCGTGCAGGTGGCAGGGATGGAGCCCGTTGAGCCCGCCGCGATGAAGGGCCTGTCGGTGCGGGTGAACTCGAGCCGCTTCGCCTCGCGGCGCAAGATCGCCGAGCGCCGGGCCTGCGGGCCCATGGCCTTCTCCTCCGCGAGACGCTGCGGATACCTTTCGCGCGCAATTGCCAGGAACTCGAGGATCGCCTCGCGGTGGCGTGCCGACTCGAGGCCGTAGAGCTCGGCGATCTTCGCCACCTCCACGTCCTCGGTCTCGACGGCATCGAGAAGCTCGGCCAGTGACTGGGCAAGGCCGCCAGCCTGGTGGGGTGCTGTGGCAATCTCCTGCGCCAGCCGCGTCGTCGGGTTGGACGCCGCCCAGTCGTCGATCAGGTCCATCAGCAGCAACAGTTGTCCCGGCACGCTCACCGGCGGGCCGAGTTCCTCCATGCCGTGCTCGGGTGCCAGCAGGTCTTCGTCGATGTCGCCCAGCGGTCGGATGCGCGGCAGCAGAATGCCGGAGCCGCCTGTCCTGCGAAAGAAGACGTCCCCCAACTCACGCACCGCACGGCGGGTGGGCAGCAGGATGGTCCAGCGCGCGAGATCGAGCTTGCCAGGCGCCTTTTCATCCGTACACGGAAATCCACGGCTCAGGACGGCTTCGGCGAGGACCTCAAGAAAGGGCTGGTCAGGCGCGATGGTGAAGAGGCGCGGTATGGCGTCTGCCATGGCTCATGCACCAAGAGCCGCTTCGGCAAGCCCGATCGCCTCAGGCGTGCCCACATGCAGCCAGCGCCCGGTGTGCTCGACGCCGAAGAGCCGGCCCGCGGCAATCGCACGGTCCCACAGCAGGTTCATCGAGAAGGCACCAGCGGGGGCGCCTGCGAAAATGCGCGGGGCGACGAGATAGCCACCGATATAGGCAAGTGGCGTGCCTTCGGCCTTGGCGCGGCGCGCGAGCCTGCCATCCGCACCGCGCACGAAATCACCCTTGCCGTCATAGCCCACGGTGCGCGCGAGCGGCGAGAGGAGGAGAAGGCAGTCCATCGCCTGATCGTCCCACGCGGTGCGCAGGCGATCAAGCGCGGGGGTGCCGTCATCCACCCAGAAGCTGTCGCTGTTGATGACGAAGAAGGGATCGGCGCCGAGGCGTGGAAGTGCCCTCGCGACACCACCCCCGGTGTCGAGGATCTCGGCCCGCTCGTCAGCGATCACGATGCGGGGTGCGGCCTGGCGCTTCGCCCAGGCCTCGATCTGCTCGGGCAGATAGTGGACGTTCACCACCGCTTCTTCCACGCCGGCGGCGCGCAGCCGGTCGAAGCCGTAGTCGATGAGCGGTTTGCCCGCAACTTCCACCAACGGCTTGGGCCGCGTCAGCGTGAGCGGGCGCATGCGCTGGCCATAGCCTGCGGCGAGAACCATGGCGCGGCTGCCGGGCCGTTCCATCATGCCACCTCACGCCGCACGGCAGGAAGATGCGTATCGAACCAGCGCTTCAGCTGCGCCAGCCGCGGGTGCGCGAGGTTGCGCTCAAGGTAGCGCGAGACGCGCGGAATGTGACGCAGATAGCCATGCTTGCCATCGCGCTTCGACAGCCTGGCGAAGATGCCGAGGATCTTGGTGGCGCGTTGCGCGCCGAGGATGGCATAGGCCACGTCGAACTCATCACGGTCGAAATGCGGATCATTCGTCCTCAGTGCGCAGTACTGCTCGTACAGGGAATCGGCGAGAGCGAAGTCGATGTCGACGCGCGCATCCTGCAGCATGGAGGCGAGGTCATAGGCCGGGTGGCCCATCAGCGCGTCCTGCGTGTCGATGATGCCGACGCGCTGCAGCCCCTGGCGCTCCGGCAGCCACAGCAGGTTGGGCGAATGATAGTCGCGCAAGGCCCAGACGCGGCGGCCCCCTTGGGTGAGCGGCAGCAGCTCCATCCACAACGCCTCGACCTCCGCCAGTGCCGTGGGCGGGATCGGGCTTCCGTTGAGGTGCGGCCAGAACCACGAGGGCAGCAGGTCGACCTCGATCAGCTGCGCCTCGACATCGTAAGGCGGCACGCGATAGGTCTGGCCATCGAGCGGCACCTCATGCGGCCAGTCGCGCCCTGCCATGTCGGCGAGCACGGCAACGGCTGCGGACATGGGCTCCGCCATGTCGAGTCCTTCGCGCATCATGCGGCCATAGACGTTGCGGCCCAGGTCCTCCATCACCGCGAAGCCCTGCGCAAGATCGTAGGCCTCGGCCTGCGGCGCGCCGTAGCCACGCTCACAGAGAGTGCCGTTCACCGCAATCACCGCGCGGATGTCCTCAGCCAGATGCGCGATGGCGCTGTAGGGCTTGCCGTGCTTCACCGGCGGGCCATCGGGCCGGGCCGGCATGTCCATCAGGATCGCCGCCTCAGTCCCGAGGTGCAGCGTCTCGTAGCGGCGGAAGGAGGCATCGCCCTCGAGGAAGCGACGCTCGGCATTGGCCCAGCGGGTTTGGCCAAGGAAGGCGTTGATCGCGGCATTGCGGGCCAGCGCCTGTTCCCACGCGCCGCGCGCGGTGATCACCGCGTCACGATGGGTGCCGGAACCTGAGAGTTCGATCAGCAGCCGGTCGGGATGGTTCTCGTCCAGGACTTTCTCTGGCCACTCGACGATCAGCACGTGGCTCGCCAGCAAGTCGTCGAAGCCCAGCTCTTCAAGCTCCTGCACCGAGCCGATGCGATAGAGATCGGCATGGGCCACCGGCACGCGCGTCTCGTCATAGGTCTGCACCAGGGTGAAGGTGGGGCTCGGCACGTCGAATTCCGCACCCGGCGCCAGGGCGCGGATGAAGGCGCGGGCGAAGGTGGACTTGGCCGACCCGAGGTCACCCTTCAGCAGCAGCACCATGCCGGGCCTGGCGAAGAGCGAGAGCTCGGCGGCGTATGCCTCCAGTGCGGCGGGGGATTCGAAGCGGCGGGTGAGTTGCATGCCGCTCAGGCCGACTTGCGCACGTCCGACCGCTGCGCAGCGCCCGGGCCGTCGAGCGGGAAGGAGCAGAGGACGGTGGTGCCCTGGTTGATCTTGGAGAGGAGCGATACCTGCCCCTCATGCAGCTCGACGAAGCTCTTGACGATGGCCAGGCCGAGGCCGGGGCCACGGTGGCCGCCAGGAACGGGCCGCGACTGGAAGCGGTCGAAAGCCTGCTTCTGGAATTCGGGCTCGATGCCGCGGCCCTGGTCGGAGACCCACAGCTGCAGCTGGCCGCGGGTCTTCTTCGCGCCCATGCGGATGGTGGCGCCACGATCGGAGAAGCCGATGGCGTTGGAGAGGAGGTTCGAGAGAATCTGCTCCACGCGCTTGGTGTCGGCGACGAAGGAACTGACGTCGGCGCCGACCTCGATGTTGAGTGTCAAGTCACGATCATCGATCTGGCTGGCGAGCTTCTCTGCCACCGCTTCGAGCAGCGCAGTCACCTCGACATGCTCAAGCCTCAGCTCGAGGGCACCGGCGTCGATGGCGGTCAAGTCGATGATGGCGTCGATGATGGTCTTCAGGTCGGTCGAGGAGCGGCGGATGTCGCGCACATAGTCCTGCTGCTTCGCGGTCAGCGGACCGGCGAGCCCGATCTGCAGGCCTTCGGCGAAGCCGAGGATCGAGGTGAGCGGGGTGCGGATCTCGTAGGACACGTTGGAGAGGAACATGTTCTTGAGGCGGTCGGCCGCCTCCAGCGCATCCGCCCGGTCACGCAGGGCGCGCTCCATGCGCGCCGAGTCGGAGATGTCGGCGAAGGTGAGCAGCGTGTTGCCATCGGGCAGCGGCACGGCCACGAATTGCAGCACATGGTTCGAGACATCGATCTTGCCGGTGACGGGCTTGCGTTCCGCGTCGAGCCTGGTGACGCTGTAGCGTACCTCGTCCCACGAGCCTTGGTCGGTTGCCAGCTGGCCGCCATGCTGGGCCAGCTCCTCGATGTGGGGCTGGGTGTCGAGCACTTCCGGGTCCAGCTGCCAGAACCGGGCGAAGGCCGGGTTGTAGAGCTTGAGGCGGCCATCGGAGCCGAGGAGTGCGATGCCTTCCTCGAGATTGTCCAGCGTTTCGCGCTGCACGCCGATCAGCTCGTTGTAGCGGCTTTCCAGCGCCAGCTCGTCGGTGACGTTCTCGTAGAGATAGGTGACACCGCCAAAGGGGTGCTGCTCGCAGACCACGTGCAGGGTGCGGCCGTCGGGCAGGTGCCACCAATCCTCGCGCGGCTCGATGGTGGTGTAGGCGGTGAGCTGCCGGGCCCGCCACTCGCGGTAGTTGGCCTGCTCGGGGATGCAGCGCTGGTTCCTGAGCCGGTCGAGGATCTCCGCATCGGGCGGCTGGCTGTCGAGCCACTCAGGGTCGAGCGGCCAAAGCTCCGCATAGGCGGCATTGTGGAACTTGAGGCGCTGGTCGGGGCCGAAAATGGCAATCGCCGTGTCGAGCTTGTTGAGCGTCGAGGTGTGGGCCTTGATGTGGCGGTCCAGTTCCTTCTCGGCCTTCTCCAGCACCGTCATGTCGATGGCGAAGCCGGCAGACCCACCGGAGACCGGAACCTCGAACACGTCGAGCGTCCGCATCGAGCCCGAGACCACGGCATGGATGCGGCCGAGGCAACTGGTGGCGGAACTGGCCGCGGTGCAGTCCATGGCGGCGCGCCCGGCGATTTCCGTGCCCTGCGCCACCACTGCGTCAGGGTCGCTGCCATCGACTGCCGCGGCATAGCTCTGGTTCACCCACAGCAGCTTGCCCTCGGCGCCCCGCAGCCAGACGGGAAGCGGGGCGGCATCGAGCACGGCGCTGAGCCGTTCCACCTGCTTGCCAAGCCGGTGGGCCTCATGGGCCAGTGCTGCGATGTTGCGGCGCTCGCCGGCGAGCGGCCGGAAGCGCAGCGTGGCAAGGCCACCTGCAGTGCGGCCGTCGGCCTCCAGCAGCTCGTCGGCGAGGGTCTTGATGGCGATGTTGAAGGGGGTGGCGTCCTGGCGCAGCTGGTGGAGGCAGTCGGTCAGGGCCGAGGCCGAATCACGGTCGAGCCAGGAGGCGAAGTCGATGAGAGCCTCAGGCGTCTCCGGCAGGGTTGCGGCACCGTGCATGGAACCCAGCACCCGATCAGGGAGCGCGGTCTTGCCGCGCCAGATGACCAGCACATGGGCCTCGGCGGCAATGGCGGTTTCGGCCTCGTTGAGGCGGGCTTCAAGATCCGCGATGCGGCGGCGGGCGGAGCTTCCGCCCAGCCGGCGCAGCATGCGGCGGGTGAGGATGAATGCGCCGGTGACGGCCAAAACCGCAATGAGGGCGACCCCATCGCCCGCCAAGCTGCTGCCGAAACCGGCGTCCATGTCTTCTCCGGTCAAAGTGCCGGGATGTCCTGCGAATCAGCAGGTCCATCCGCCCCGCTTCGGTATAACCAAAAGCGGGGCGAGCCGGAATCCTCAGTAGCGGTAATATTCCGGCTTGAACGGACCCTGCGGGGTGACGCCGATATAGGCCGCTTGGTCGTCCCGGAGCTTTGTCAGCTTCACGCCCAGCTTCTCGAGGTGGAGGCGGGCGACCTTTTCATCGAGGTGCTTCGGCAGAACATAGACCTCGTTCTGGTACTTGCCGGTGCCGGCCGAGGTGAAGAGCTCGATCTGGGCCAGCGTCTGGTTGGTGAAGGAGGCCGACATCACGAAGCTCGGGTGGCCCGTGGCGTTGCCGAGGTTCACCAGGCGCCCCTGCGACAGCAGGATCACGCGGGCACCCGAGGGCATGTGGACCATGTCCACCTGCGGCTTGATGTTGGTGGTCTTGAAGTTGCGGAGCTCCGCCACCTGGATCTCGTTGTCGAAGTGGCCGATGTTGCAGACGATGGCCATGTCCTTCATCTGCTTCATGTGATCGACCGTGATCACGTCCTTGTTTCCGGTGGCGGTGACGAAGATGTCAGCCGTTGCGACCACGTCTTCCATGGTCTGCACGGCAAAGCCGTCCATCGCCGCCTGCAGCGCGCAGATCGGGTCCACTTCCGTCACGATGACGCGGGCGCCGGAACCCTTGAGCGAAGCTGCAGAGCCCTTGCCCACGTCGCCATAGCCCGCGACCACGGCCACCTTGCCGGCCATCATCACGTCGGTGCCGCGGCGGATCGCGTCCACCAGCGATTCACGGCAGCCGTACTTGTTGTCGAACTTCGACTTCGTGACCGAATCGTTGACGTTGATTGCCGGGAAGGGCAGCTCGCCCTTCTTCTGCAGCTCGTAAAGACGGTGAACGCCGGTGGTCGTCTCTTCCGAAACGCCCTTGATGGCGGCCTTCACCTTGTCGAACCAGCCCGGCTGTTCCTTGATGCGCTTCTTGATGGCGGCGAAGAGATATTCCTCCTCCTCGCTCTTGGGGTGCGCGATGAGGCTCGCATCCTTTTCGGCCTTGGAGCCGAGCAGGATGTAGAGCGTGGCGTCGCCACCGTCGTCGAGGATCATGTTGGAGGGCTGGCCATCGGTCCAGTCGAAGATCTTGGCGGTGTAGTCCCAGTAGTCCTTCAGCGTCTCGCCCTTGAAGGCGAAGACGGGGATGCCGGCGGCGGCGATGGCGGCGGCGGCATGGTCCTGCGTCGAGTAGATGTTGCAGGAGGCCCAGCGCACGTCCGCGCCGAGTGCCACCAGCGTCTCGATCAGCACGGCGGTCTGGATGGTCATGTGCAGCGAACCAGAGATGCGCGCACCACGCAGCGGCTGCAGCGCCTTGTATTCGGCGCGGGTGGCCATCAGGCCCGGCATCTCGACCTCGGCCATGTCGATTTCCTTGCGACCCCAGTCGGCAAGCTTGATGTCGGCAACGTGATAGTCGGCGCGGGTCATGGGCGGGTCCTCTCTGTCCTGAATTTGGCGCGTCTATAGCAGCGGCCCGGGGCCCTGTCCATGAGGACATAAAGAATTCTTTATGTTGGACCGGGTGGGAAGTTGCGGCCCACCGGACTTATACTGCAGGCCATGACCGAAGCTCACCGCCCCATTCCCTTCGACAACTCCTATGCCCGGCTGCCGGGCACCATGCATGTGGGGGTGGACCCGACCCCGGTTTCCGCCCCGCGGCTGATCAAGATGAATGAACCCCTGGCGCGGGAGCTGGGGATCGACCCCGCGGCGCTTGACGCCGAGGTGGCGGTGGGGAACGCCATCCCCGCGGGGGCCAGCCCGCTGGCCCAGGCCTATGCCGGGCACCAGTTCGGCAATTTCGTGCCGCAGCTGGGCGATGGCCGGGCGATCCTGCTGGGCGAGGTGGTGGACGTGAATGGCCGGCGCCGGGACATCCAGCTCAAGGGCCCCGGCCGCACCCCCTTCTCGCGTGGTGGCGACGGGCGGGCAGCACTGGGGCCAGTGCTGCGCGAATATCTCGTGAGCGAGGCGATGAACGCGCTGGGCATTCCGACGACCCGCGCCCTGATGGCGGCCACCACCGGCGAGCGCGTCTACCGTGACGCGGTGCTGCCGGGCGCGGTGCTGACCCGCGTGGCGGCAAGTCACATCCGGGTGGGCACCTTCCAGTTCTTCGCCGTGCGCAAGGATTTCGAATCGCTCAGGCTGCTCATCGACCATGTGATCGCGCGCCACTACCCGGACCTCAAGGGTGTCGAGAACCCCGCACTTGCCCTGCTCGACGCGGTGATGGACGCCCAGGCCTCGCTTGTCTCGCGATGGGCGCAGGTGGGCTTCATTCATGGCGTGATGAACACCGACAATTCGAGCGTTTCGGGCGAGACCATCGACTATGGCCCCTGCGCCTTCATGGACGCCTATGACCCCGGCACGGTGTTCAGCTCCATCGACACCTATGGCCGCTATGCCTATGCCAACCAGGCGCCCATCGCGCAGTGGAACCTCGCGCGGCTGGCCGAGACGCTGCTGGCCTTCCTGAACGAGAACCGCGAGGAGGCGATACGCATTGCGACTGAGCGCGTCGAGGCGTTTCCGGCGATCTACACCAAGCACTGGCTGGCGGGCTTCCGCCGGAAGATCGGATTGGCGAGCGAGGAGGACGGCGACCTCGACCTGATCCAGTCCATGCTCGATGCGATGCAGATGGCGCGGGCCGACTTTACCGTTACCTTCCGTACACTGAGCAATGACGAAGAGCCGGAGGCGCTCAAGCACTGGCTGCCGGCATGGCGGGAGCGCCTGGTGCGCGACCCGCAAACGACTGAGGAACGGCGGGTGTTGATGCGATCGGTGAACCCGGCATACATCCCGCGCAATTACCTCGTGGAGGAGATAATCACGGCGGCAGTTGAGGATCAGGATTATGCCCCCTTCGAGGCGATGCTCCGGGTGCTGATGAATCCTTACGGGGAGCAGGTGGGCGCGGAGAGATATGGCGCGCTGCCGCCGGAGAACGAAACGGGGTACCGGACGTTCTGCGGGACGTAGGGGCCGCGCCCTGCCCCTCATTGTCGTCACCCCGGCGAAGGCCGGGGCCCCGCTTTCTCACCGCACATGCTGAACCAAAGCTGGATCCCGGCCTTCGCCGGGATGACGGGCTATAGGGCGGGATGGCGGGTCAAACCCCGCGATGATGAATGGGAGGGAGCATGCTCGTCGCCCCCCAGTTACATCAGCAGTCACTTATGGAATTAATTCCTTGACTTTCCTCTCGCCCTATGCTAGGTATATCATCCTTAACGTGCCTTCTGCTGATTGACATCGTGAATCCTAATGGGCGGCTTCCCAGTTCTGCGCCGCCCGCGCGTCCACTTGGAGGGGGACGCTCAACTTCACCACCGGATCGGGGGCGGAGACCATCACCCGCTTGACCACGTCCATGGTCCGGTCAGCTTCGGCATCCACGCATTCGAAGATCAGCTCGTCATGCACCTGCAGCAGCATGCGGGCCCCGAGGCCGGCGTCCGACAGCGCGCCCGGCATGCGGATCATGGCGCGGCGGATGATGTCGGCGGCTGCACCCTGGATCGGCGCGTTGATGGCGGCACGCTCGAGGAAGGCGCGCTCGGAGGCGTTGGGCGACTTGATGCGCGGGAAATGCATGCGGCGGCCGAAGATGGTCTCGACATAGCCCTTGTCGCGGGCCTCCTGCTTGGTCGCCTCCATGTAGTCGCGGATGCCGGGGAAGCGCTTGAAGTATGTGCGGATATACTCACCCGCCTCCTCCCGCCCGATGCCGAGCTGGTTGGCGAGGCCGAAGGCCGAGATGCCGTAGATGATACCGAAGTTGATGGCCTTGGCGCGGCGGCGCACCTGGGGGTCCATGCCTTCGACCGGAACGTTGAACATCTCGGAGGCCGTCATGGCGTGAATGTCGAGGCCCTCGGCGAAGGCCTTCTTCAGCTGCGGGATGTCCGCCACATGGGCGACCACGCGCAGCTCGATCTGGCTGTAGTCGGCGCTCACCAGCTTCGAGCCTTGTGGCGCGATGAAGGCAGCGCGGATCTTGCGGCCCTCCTCGGTGCGGACGGGAATGTTCTGCAGGTTCGGGTCTGTCGAGGCGAGGCGGCCGGTGGAGGTGGCCGCCATCGAATAGGAGGTGTGGACGCGCCTGGTCTCCGGGTTGATGTAGTTGGGCAGCGCATCGGTGTAGGTGGAGCGGAGCTTCGACAATTGCCGCCAGTCCAGCACGCGGCGGGCGAGCTCGATGCCCTGGCCGGCGAGATCTTCGAGTGCATCGGAGTCCGTACTCCACGCGCCCGTCGCGGTCTTTCTTCCACCCGGCAAGCCCATGCGGCCGAACAGCATGTCGCCCAGCTGTTTCGGCGAACCGATGTTGAAGCGCTCGCCCGCCAGCTCATAGACATGCGCTTCAATCGTGGCGCAGGACGTGGCGAGGTCGTTGGAGAGGCGGCGCAGCAGCTCCGGGTCGATGAGGATGCCTTCCATCTCCATGGCGGCCAGCACCGCCACCAGCGGGCGTTCCAGCGTCTCGTAAACGGTGAGCTTGCCCATCGCGGCGAGGCGCGGCTTCAGCAGCAGCCAGAGGCGCAGGGTGATGTCGGCATCCTCCGCCGCATAGCGCGTGGCGTCGGCAACGGTCACCAGGTCGAAGGTGATCAGAGACTTGCCGGAGCCTGCGACCTCCTTGAAGGAGATGCACTTGTGATTGAGATGGCGCTGCGCGAGTTCGTCCATGCCGTGACCGACGTCGCCCGACTCGAGCACGTAGGAGATGAGCATCGTGTCATCGATGGGGCTGACGGCGATTCCGTGGCGCTTGAGCACCTCGATATCGTACTTGAGGTTCTGCCCGATCTTGAGGATGGACGGATCCTCGAGCAGCGGCTTCAGCACCGCGAGGGCTTCGGCCAGCGGCACCTGGCCATCGACCAGCTCGCCACCGAATAACCCGCCTCCGCTCGCCTTGTGCTGCAGCGGAATGTAGCAGGCCTTTCCGGGGGCGGTTGCGAGCGACACGCCGACGAGGTTGGCGCGCGTCGAATCGAGCGAGTCCGTTTCGGTGTCGAGCGCGATGTAGCCCTTGACGTAGGCCGCCTGGCACCAGTCCTTCAGCACACTGAGCGTCGTGACCGTCTCGTAGTCGGCGTGGTTGACGGGAATAGCGAGGAGTGCCGCATCCACGCGGCTTGCCGGCGCTTCCGCCGCCGCGGCGGGTGCTGCGGCAGGGGCTTCCGCCTTCTTCGCGGCAAAGCGCGGCGGGGGAAGGGCTGCGGCCTCGCCACCTTCCGGTGGCCAGAACTTCACCTCGACAGGGATGGGATCAATGGCGGTGGAATCACTGTCGAGTTCGCCCGCGATCTTCCTGGTGAAGGAGGTGAACTCCAGCGCCTTGGTGAAGCCGATGAGCTGCGAGGCGCGTGGGTTATCCACCGCGAAGCCGCTCACGTCATGGTCCACCGGCACGTGCTCATCGAGCGTCACGAGCTTCTTCGAAATGCGGGCCTGCTCGGCGAATTCGATGAGGTTCTCGCGGCGCTTCTGCTGCTTGATTTCAGGTGCTCTCGCCAGCAGCGTTTCAAGATCGCCATATTCGGTGATGAGTTGGGCGGCGGTCTTCACCCCGATGCCGGGGACGCCCGGCACGTTGTCGACCGAGTCACCCGCCAGCGCCTGGATGTCGATGACCTTGTCGGGCGTCACGCCGAATTTCTCCAGCACTTCCGGCTCGCCAACTTCGCGATCCTTCATGGTGTCATAGAGAGCGACACCCGGGCGGATCAGCTGCATCAGGTCCTTGTCGGAGGAGACGATGCGGCAGGTGGCGCCGGCCTCCACCGCCTGCCTGGCATAGGTGGCGATGAGGTCATCCGCCTCGTAATTCACCTGCTCCACGCAGGCGACGTTGAAGGCGCGGGTGGCCTGGCGGATCAACCCGAACTGCGGGCGCAGGTCCGCCGGCGGCTCCGGCCGCTGGGCCTTGTATTGCGGGTAGATCTCGTTGCGGAACGACTTGGAGGAATGATCGAAGATCACCGCGAGATGGGTGGGCTTCTCGCCGGCCTTCGTTTCCTTCAACAGCTTCCACAGCATGTTGCAGAAGCCCTGCACGGCGCCGACGGGCAGGCCGTCGGACTTGCGCGTGAGCGGCGGGAGCGCATGGTAGGCGCGGAAAATATACCCAGAACCATCGATGAGGTAGAGATGGTCGCCGGGCTTCAGGGGGGAGGTGCTGGACATGGGCCCACTATGCCACCCCGGCACGGGCTATGCCAGCGGATGTCATCGTCCTCTACCGCTTTAGCGTGAGAGGAGGGGGTCCCAACGCAGTTGGGGTAGGTGAGGGGAAGTCAGCTGCGAAGCCGCCGTTTGACTTCCCCTCATCTCCCCGTTGCGTTCCGCAACGGGTCCCTTCTTCTCCCGCTGAAGGAGCGGGAGAAGACGCTAAGCATTCATCTTGTCGATCACCGTGACGCCGACGCCCGTGTAGCCATCCATGGCCTTGAGTGCGGCCCCGGCCTCCGACAGCGCGATGCGCTTCGTGATCATGCGGGCAGGGTCCAGTCTTCCGCCGGCGATCATGCCGAGCAGTGCCGAAAAGCGCGAGGCGGCAATGCCGCGCGTGCCGAGGATGGAGATCTGCCGGGCATAGACGGTTTCGAGCAGCGGCATGGGCGGGCTCGCGTGCTGGCCCAGCGGCTGGCCGATCTGCACGTGGCGGCCGAGCTTGCGCAAGCTCCGCACCGAATTGTGGATGGTGGCGGTGATGCCGAGGCCGTCGATCGACACATGGGCGCCGCCGCCGGTCACGTCGCGCACGGCGAGTGCCGTATCCGCGAGCTGCGACGGATTGAGGGTGACATTGGCGCCCAGCGCCTTCGCCATGGCAAGCGCCTCCTCGTTGATGTCGATGGCGACGATCTGGGCACCCAGTGCGGCACCCACCATGACGGCGGAGAGGCCCACGCCGCCGCAGCCGTGGATGGCCAGCCACTCGCCGGGCTTGAGGTCCGCCCGGTCCACAAGGCCGCGGAAGGCGGTGGTGAGGCGGCAGCCCATGGCGGCAGCTTCCGCAAAACCCAGCGACTGAGGCAGCCGCACCAGGTTGAAGTCGGCACGCGGCACGGCGAGGAGTTCCGCAAAGGCGCCCCAGCCGGAAAAGCCGACCACATGCTGGTGGTTGCACACGGTGGGTTCGCCCGCCCGGCAGTCCGGGCAATCGCCACAGGCGAGGATGAAGGGGGCGGTGACCCGGTCGCCCACCCGGAAGGTTCGGACTTGGGCACCCACCGCCAGCACGACCCCCGCGAACTCGTGCCCCGGCACATGCGGCAGCGCCACGTCCGGGTCCACCCCGCTCCAGCCATGATGGTCCGACCGGCAGACACCGCAGGCCTCGACCTTGAGGATGACGCCATCCGCCGGGCAGTCCGGATCCGGCACCTGGCGGATTTCCAGCGGACCCCGGTAGGCTTCAAAAACGGCAGCTTTCATGACGGCACCTCCAGCGCCCAGCCCCTTAGCGCCAGCCATTGCCGAACGCCATGGCAATCAGCTATAGGAGTTTCCGCGCTGCACCCGTAGCTCAGCTGGATAGAGTGCTGCCCTCCGAAGGCAGAGGTCACAGGTTCGAATCCTGTCGGGTGCGCCAATTTTTCACAATAAAATCAGTTATTTGAGTTTTTCACAAATCGGTCTTGGCAGAGGTGTTCTCACTTTGTACTCATTACAAAAGCTTTACAAAAACACCGCTTCCTGCTTACAAATATCCGTAACTATTGGACGATTTGGAAACGAGGTCATTTTTGGACAAAACAGGCGAAACGGAAGAACGATTAGACATTCGGGGTGATGGGCGAATCATCCTCTACAAGCGCGAAGGGCTGAAGATGCCAAAATGGCAGGCACGGATCCGAGTGCCGAATGCCACGGGCTACAAAATCGTCACCACCAAGACTGCTGATGTGAACGAAGCACGGGTCTTCGCAGTCAACCTTTACGAGAAACTGTACTTTGATGTGAAGGCTGGCGGCACTCTGGCTTCCAAGACCTTCAAGCAGACCTTTGACGAGTGGGAGAAGTCACTCATTACGCAAGGTCATACCCGTCAGGGTGGTTCTTGGGATGATACTATTGCCCGCGTGAAGTCCTATGCGCTTGAGTACTTTGGGCAGAAGCGCATGTCTGACCTCAAGTCAGTTGACTTCATAGACTACTGGCTGTGGCGCAAGACGAACTTCACTCGCAAGGCACCGACGAATGGAACGCTGAAGCGAGAGCGCACTTGTTTGATGCCGCTGCTGAAGTTCGCCAAGAAGCGTGGCTACCTCACCGAGATACCAGACATGGAGGCACCGCTGTCAAAGACACAGCGGCGCTCTACCTTCACCGATGATGAATGGAAGACGCTCTACACGAAAGCCAGAGCGTGGGTGAAGGAAGCTGAGAAGTTAGCCACTTGGCGTGACCGTTTCATCGCGCAACAGTACTTTCTCGTTCTGGCTAATACAGGAATGCGCGTTGGTGAGATTCGGAACCTGCGCTGGAGCGACCTTCGCATGATGACGATAGATGATAGCAAACAGATGGTCGCATGGGTTCAAGGCAAGACTGGTGCGCGTGAAGTTGTGTTTCAGCCAGGAGCTGATGCCTATATTCGTCGCATTTATGATATGCGGATTGAAGAGGTTGAAGGCGAGGTAGACAACGACAGTGCTGTCTTCTGCCATCCCGATGGTTCTGCCATTCAGTCTTTTAAGAAGTCGTTCCAGTCGCTGATAACTTTTGCCGAGATACCTATCGTCAGGAATGGCATGGCTCGGACGATTTATTCCCTGCGACACTTCTATGCCACCAAACGCCTTGAGAGCGAGACCAGTCCATTCCTGTTAGCCAAGCAGATGGGCACTTCAGTTGAAATGCTTGAGAAGTTCTACGGGCAGACTTCTGTGAATGCCACCACCGCAAGGAGCGTCAGCAAGGGCAACCAGAAAGCTGGTACGAAGAACGACAGCCAATACCCGTTTGATTGATAGGAGAATATGAACGACAAGAAGCACTATTGGCAGCAACCAGACTGGGACTGCCTATCACCTCGCCGCAAATACCCGTGGTCTGTTTCAGCACCAAGTGACTATCAGGATATTCTTTCCACCTATGACTGCCTGATAGACGAGCCAGATGCCAAAGATGACTTGAAGCAATCACGGCTGAAACCCGATGCTGAACAACCAGACTGAAGCATCATTCCAATAGCGGTGGATTCGTTCTGAGCAGTTCTAAACCAGTTCGGAAACTGCCCTGCTATCTCTGCTCATGCGCAGAAACAGCGAACTGGCAGAGCGTCCTACCGCTAACTTCAGCGTAGTATTGAGTTACACCCTACACCACACGACTCACACCAGCATGAATACCATCAAATAACACAATAATTAGTAATAAAATCAGTATTTTAGACTACATATAGCCAGATTCCAGTCTTCCTATCCAACATCAAAACCAATCAGTATTTTGAGATTCATAATTTCCACTACCTGACCCAATGCTGTGGCTGACCACATTTATAGAGATAGCCATTCCTCAAGTTCTTGCTGCCAGTCCTTTCCATCATCTGATTGATAGCTTCACCCAAGAACTTGATTTCAGTAATCGTCAGAGACATTTCATTCTCAATACCAGCATAGTCACCTTGCTTAGCAGTCTTGCCAGCTTTCAACATCTGCCGTTCCAGCTTCTCCGCATTATCATAGCCAAAGCCAATCTTGTAGATGAGGTTTTCATTACCTCCTTTGGTCAGATACGCAGCAATATCTTCCAGATTCTTCTTCACAGTCTTTGTGGAATAGAGACTCTTTATTTGTAGAGCGTAGTTCTGATTCCAATATCGCTTCGCTGACTTCTCAATAGCTTCACGGTTCTGCTCACCCTTAGAACCGAGGTCTACGATTCCGTGAAAGTGAACCAACGCATATGAGGTGACGCCTGTCTTGTAGAGTGACTTCTCTTCTGCTGGCATCATAGCCACAATCACATCAAGCTTTCTCGCTTCATCAGCTACCGAAGCCATCGCTTTCATTTTCTCAACATTGACTATCTCAATCTCAGCAGCACCTATGACTTCAATTCCCTTTACGCCCTTGAATA
>CAMDBX010000077.1 GCA_945889445.1 Rhizobium sp. Q54 | reverse complement strand
CGTGACACTGATGCCGGCCTCGGCGAAAAGCTTCGACAGGGTTGCATGGTGCTGGCGGGCGAGGATTTCCGTCGGAACCATGAGGGCACCTTGCGCGCCGCTCTCGATGGCCGCCGCCAGCGCCATCAGCGCCACCACGGTCTTGCCGGAACCGACGTCGCCCTGCAGGAGCCGCAGCATGCGGTGGCCTGAGGCCATGTCGCGGAGAATGTCCGCGACGGCCTCGGCCTGCGCGTTGGTCAGCTGATAGGGCAGGGCCTTGACCAGCCTGGCGCGAAGGTCGCCGGTGCCTGGCAGCTTCCGGCCCTGCGCCCGCTTCATGTTGGCGCGAACGAGTGAGAGGGCCAACTGGTTGGCCAGCAACTCGTCATAGGCCAGGCGGCGCCGGGCGAGAGAGTCAAGCCCGACGGAAGACGGCGCCTCGGGATGGTGCATGCTCCGCAGCGCGGCACTGAAGGTCGGCCAGCCATGGCGCTGCAGGAAGGGCAGGTCCTGCCACTCGGGGAGTTCGGGCAGTTTCTCAAGCGCCTGGCCGATGGCCTTAGTCAGCACCTTGGGCGAAAGCCCGTCCGTCAGGGGATAGACCGGTTCGATCAGTGGCATGCGATCGAATGCATCGGCGGAGACGATGTGGTCCGGATGGGCCATCTGCGGCTCGTCGTTGAACCAGTCGATCTTGCCGGAAATGAAACGCGTTTCGCCTTCGGGCAATGCCCGACGGATCGACTCTGCATAGGCGTGGAAGAACACCAGTGTCAGCGGACCCGTACCGTCGGAAACATCCACCCGGTAGGGAACCCGCTTGTTGCCGGGCGGCGGTGGGCGGTGGCGCATGATGGTCGCCTCCACCGTCACGACGCCTTCACGCGGCAGGCAGTTGATCCTGGGTCGGAAGCGCCGGTCCACGATGCCTGACGGCAGGTGGAAAAGCAGGTCGACAATGCGCGTCGTATCGCCAGGCGCGCCGTGTGCCGGGCGCAGGAATGAGGCGAGCAGCTTGTCAAGCTTGGCGCCGATGCCTTTCAGGCCGGCGGCCCCGGCGAACAGCGGATTGAGGAGCGGTGGGCGCATGGGCCTATTTCACCGGGAACCGGTTGCGGCGCAAGAGCGCTTGGGGCATGAGACCCGGGTGATGACCATTTCCCCAGAGACCCAGATCCGCCGCAAGCGCCTGCTGTGGCGCGCCACCCATCGCGGCATCAAGGAAATGGACCTGATCCTCGGCGGCTTCGTCACCCGGAACCTCGATGGTTTTTCGGAGGCGGAGATTGCCGAACTTGAGCGCATCATGGATATTCCCGACCAGGACATGCTGTCCTGGGCCACGAAGCAGGCGGATATCCCCGCCGAGCAGGCTTCGCCGCTGCTGACCCGCATTCTTGCATACACGCCATGATCGACCTTTCCAAGCTGACGCCCAGGCTCACGCAACCCGGCCGCACCGCTGTTTCCGGCGTGCCGGAGGGGCTCGATGCCATGTTGCTGCCGGAGATCGCGAGGGCAGTGTGCAGGCGCGTGGTTGTTCACGTCGCCGTCGATGACCAGCGCGCGGCTATGCTGGCAGACCAACTGGCCTATTTTGCACCAGGGTTGGAGGTGCTGCGCTTTCCCGCGTGGGACTGCCTGCCTTATGATCGCGTCTCGCCAGTGGCTGACATTGTGGCGCGCCGGCTTGCCACGTTGGCGCGGTTGCTGGAGCCGGTGACGAATCCGATCATACTGCTCACAACGGTGCCCGCCATCTTGCAGCGCGTGGTTCCGCGCACGCTGATCGAGGGGCAGAGCCTCTCAGCAGCCCCGGGCAGCCGGGTGAATTCGAACCAGCTCATTTCCTTTCTCGCGGAGAACGGCTTCTCCCGCACGGGAACGGTGGTGGACCCCGGCGACTTCGCAGTCCGCGGCGGTATCGTCGACATCTTCCCGCCGGGCTCCGATGCGCCCGTGCGGCTCGACTTCTTTGGTGATGCACTTGAATCCATCCGCAGCTTCGACCCGGCGTCGCAGCGCACCACATCTACACTCAAGCGGTTCACACTCAATCCTGCCAACGAAGTGCTGTTGAACGAGAGTTCGATCGGCAAGTTCCGCGTCAATTATGCCGAGGCCTTCGGGGGCATCGACATCAACGACCCGCTCTATGAGAGCGTCACAGCCGCACGCAAGTATCAGGGGATGGAGCACTGGCTGCCTCTGTTTTACGACGCGCTTTCAACGCTGTTCGACTATCTCGACGATCCGGTGATCACTCTCGACCATTCGACGGATGAATCTGCAACTGCCAGGCAGGAGCAGGTGGCCGAATTCTACAACGCCCGATGCGAGGCCCTCGACAAGAAGGAAACCTACGGTGCGGCGCCCTACAAGCCGGTGAAGCCTGCCACGCTCTACATCACCGAGGCGCAGTGGGCCGAGGCGCAGACCAACTATACAGTGCTGGCGTTTTCACCCTTCGAGAGCCCCAACGCGATTTCCTTCGGCGGCCGCCGTGGTCGCAGTTTCGCGGCGGAACGCACGCAGGCGGGCGGCAACGTCTACGAGGCCGTGAAGGCCCATGCTGACGACATCCGGCGTGGTGGACGCCGCGTCGCCATCGCCTCGTGGACAGAAGGTTCGCGTGAGCGCATGGAGACGATTCTCAAGGACCATGACGTGGCGCCTCTTGCCGCCGCCAAGGATTGGACGGAATTTCTGGCCTGGGACAAGGCCATTGCCGGGTTGGTTGTGCTGGGGCTCGAGGAGGGTTTCGAGACCGACGATTTTGTCATCATCTCCGAGCAGGACATTCTCGGTGACCGAATGGTTCGCCGCGGACGGCGCAACAAGAAGGCGTCCGACTTCATCAGCGAGCTTTCGGCCTTGGCGCCGGGCGATCTTGTGGTTCACGTCGATCATGGCATCGGACGCTTTGAGGGGCTGAAGACCATCGAGGTGCAGGGTGCACCGCATGACTGCCTGTTCTTGTCTTATGCCGGCGGCGATCGGCTTTTCCTGCCGGTCGAGAACATCGAACTCCTCTCGCGCTATGGTTCCGATGAGCAGGGCGCGCAGTTGGACAGGCTGGGCGGTGGCGCCTGGCAGGCCAAGAAGGCCAAGCTCAAGGAGCGCATCCTCAAGATCGCTGAGGGCCTGATCCGCACCGCCGCGGCGCGTGAGCTGAAGCCGGGTGACGTGCTGCCCCCGCCCGAGGGCGCTTACGAGGAGTTTGCCGCCCGTTTCCCCTATGAGGAAACGGAAGATCAACTCACCGCCATCGAGGCGGTTATCGAAGACTTCCAGAAGGGCCGCCCAATGGACCGTCTGGTCTGCGGCGACGTTGGCTTCGGCAAGACTGAGGTGGCTTTGCGATCCGCATTCGTTGCCGCCATGAATGGCAAGCAGGTTGCGGTTGTTGTTCCGACCACGCTGCTCGCCCGCCAGCACTTCGCCACCTTCCAGGCGCGTTTCAAAGGCCTTCCCATCAACATTGCGCAGGCCTCGCGCATGGTGCCCAAAAAGGAGCTGGACCTGGTGAAGGCTGGCATTACCTCCGGCGATGTTGATATCGTGGTCGGCACCCACGCGCTGCTGGCTGACTCGATCAAGTTCCGCGATCTCGGCCTCATGATTATCGACGAGGAGCAGCACTTCGGCGTGAAGCACAAGGAACGGCTGAAGGAAATGCGCACCAATGTGCATGTGCTGACGCTGACTGCAACGCCAATTCCCCGTACGCTTCAACTCGCACTCTCCGGCGTACGTGAACTGTCGCTCATCACGACACCGCCATTGGATCGCCTCGCGGTCCGAACCTACATCACGCCCTTCGATCCTGTCATCATCCGGGAGAGCCTGCTGCGTGAGCATTTCCGCGGTGGTCAAAGCTTCTATGTGGTGCCGCGCGTCACTGACCTCGATGAGATCGCCGCCTTCCTCAAGGAGACGGTGCCCGAGGTGAAGTTCCGCATGGCGCATGGCCGCATGCCGCCGACCGAGCTGGAGGACATCATGACGGGCTTCTACGACCGGAAGTTCGACGTGCTGCTCTCCACCACCATCGTGGAATCCGGTCTCGACATCTCGACGGCAAACACGCTCATCATCCATCGTGCGGACATGTTTGGTCTGGCCCAGCTTTATCAGCTGCGTGGCCGCGTCGGGCGGTCGAAGCAGCGGGCCTATGCAATCTTTACGACACCTGCCAACAAGACGCTCACACAGACTGCCGACAAGCGCTTGAAGGTTCTGCAGTCACTTGATTCACTCGGTGCCGGTTTTACGCTGGCAAGTCATGATCTTGACCTGCGCGGCGCCGGCAACCTGCTGGGCGACGAGCAGTCGGGCCACATCAAGGAAGTTGGCTACGAGCTTTACCAGCAGATGATCGAGGAGGCAGTTGCCAAGCTCCGCACTGGCGAAGATACGCTGGAAAGCGACGGCCAATGGTCGCCGCAGATCAACATCGGCACCTCGGTGCTGATCCCCGAAACCTATGTCGAGGATCTGCAGGTGCGCCTTGGCCTCTACCGCAGGCTAGCCGACCTGCACGACCAGCAGGCCGTGGATGGCTTCGGCGCGGAGTTGCGTGACCGGTTTGGACCCGTCCCCGAGGAGGTCAACCATCTCCTGGCCGTCGTCTCCATCAAGCTGCTCTGCCGCATCGCCAATGTGCAAAGCGTCGACACGGGGCCGAAGGGAGCGGTCATGGGCTTCCGGGGAGATGCCTTTGCCAATCCGGGCGCTCTGGTGCAGTGGATCACCGGGCAGGGGAACAAGGCAAAGCTGCGCCCTGACATGAAGCTCGTGGTCATGCGTGACTGGGAGACGCCGGAAGAGCGGTTGAAGGGCACGCGACAGCTGATGCAGACGTTGGTGAAATTGGCGGCGTAGCGGACCTGTTCCGGTGCATGCCGCAGTTCCCGCCTGCATCTGGCTGACGACGTTGAACCTCAGCCTTCTGCAACTTCCTTCGACACGCGCAAGATTGCGTCGGCCAGCACTTCGGGGGACTGTGCACCGACCAGTGCGTAGCTCTGTGCCAAGATGAAGGTGGGAACACCGGTCACGCCGATATTCGTCGCGTGTTCGATCTCCGCGTGGGTCTCCGCAACATCCTGTTCGGTGTCGAGAAACTCGCGGATCTGTTCGGCGTTGATGCCGGCCTCGCCCGCGCACTGGGCCAGCACGTCACGGTTGCCCACGTCCTTGCCTTCGCTCCAGTAGGCCATGAACAGCCGTTCGACCAACTCCGTCTGCCGTTCCACCGTGTGTGCCCAGCGGATCAACCGGTGGGCGTCGAGCGTGTTGGGGGTTCGCGTGATGAGGTCAAAATTGTAGGGAACGCCGATTTCCTGTCCCGCTTCGATCAGCGGATCGTGGATGGTCTGCAGACGTTCAGCGCCGAACTTGTCGAGCATGTATTGCTGCCGATCAAGACCCTGGGGCGGAATGGTGGGGTCGAGCAGATAAGGCCGCCAGCGAATGAACACGTCCTTGTCCATCGCGGCCAGTGCCACGTCTAGGCGGCGCTTGCCAAGGAAGCACCAGGGGCAAATGACGTCCGAAATGACGTCGATGGTGAACCGTTCAGCCATGGCTCAGGGCCTTTCCAGCGCTTTCCGGTTGAGCTTGCCGTTGGCGGTTCGCGGGAGCGCGGGCACGAACCAGATCTGCTTCGGGCACTTATAGGCCGCAAGCCGTTCCCTCACAAAGGCCAGAACATTCTCTTCGTTAACGCAGGAACCTGCCTGGGGCACGAGAAAGGCCGCGATGATTGAGGCCGTTTCCGACACATGCCACTCGCGCACACCGGCATCGGCGATTTCCGCATGCTGTAGAAGCACTTTCTCGACTTCCAGTGGCGAGACTCGGAATCCACCAGCATTCATCATGTCGTCGATACGGCCATGGCACCAGACATAGCCGTCCGTGTCGATCTCCGCGGTATCGCCTGTGGCGAACCATTCACCCGCGAAACGTTCATCGCCCCAGTAGCCAAGGAACAGGCCGGGGTCGGTGCGGTGGACGGCGATCTCGCCATCCTCGAGGATCTTCACCGAACGGCCCTTCTGCGGCTTGCCCGGAGAACCGGGTCTCACCGGTACGGAGGGGGAGGAGGAGATGTAGGTTGAGATTTCGCTCATTCCGAGCGCTTCGTAAAGTTCCGTCCCGGTCTGCTCCCTCCAGCCATCGAGTATTGGCCGGGCCAGTGCCTCGCCCGCCGTCAGGCCGTGGCGGAGGGTGTCACCCGGGCGGAAGCCCGCGCGCAGAAGATGGCGAAAGATGCCCGGCACGGATGCCATGATGGTCACGCCATGGCGCGCAATGAGGGTGGCCCAAACGGCGTCGTCCTTGGCGCCGGTATAGACGACGGAGGTGCAGCCATTGGCAAAGGGGTCGAACAGGCCGGTGCCCAGCGTATATGTCCAGTTGAAGGCACCCGTGTGCAGTATCACGTCAGACGGACTGATCCCGTACCAGCCCTCGTACATTGGCCGACGTCCCCAGATTGCGCGCTGGGCATGAAGGACGCCCTTGGGCGTTCCGGACGTGCCGGATGTGAAGATCATGTAACCGGGGTCGTCCGCGGTTGTATCCGCATAGGTGCCTGCAAAGCAGGTCTTCAGCGTGGCGATGTCCTGGGGCGAGAGCACGGAGACATCATCGATATCCGGTAGCGCCAGCACGCCATCCCATGCGAGGAACCGCGCACCACTGAATGTCACGAGTGAAGCCACCTCGCGTTGCGTGAGCATGGGCGAGGCCGCGATGGGTATCGCACCCATGGCATTTGCTGACAGGAACACCAGCGCATAGTCGAGGGAATTGCCCATGCGGATGAACATGCGCATGCCGGGTTCTACACCACGCCTCCGCAGACCCTCCGCCATCCGCAGCACGGTGTCTTCCAGTGCGCCGTAACTCCAGCGCTCGGCTGTGGCATCTTCGACGATCAGCGCCGTCTTCTCGGCGGGTTTCTCCGCAAGGCAGTAGCGCGCGAGGTTCAGGCGCTCCGGCGGTTTTGCGCCGGTGAACGTCACTTGTTGCGCCAGAGCGTCGTCGCCTCGAAGCCGGGCAGCGGCTGGACATCGGGTCGGCCTATATGATTCCATCGGGCCACCCACTGACCACCCGCGTCATAGAAGGGCACCATGTAAAAGCCAGAGACCAGAAGCCTGTCTTCGGCGCGCACGGCCGCCACGAACTCCTCGCGGGTCTTGGCGTCGAGCATGGATTGAATTGCGTGGTCCACTGCCGGGTCTGCGATGCCGGGATAGTTGCGGGTACCGGGCACGGTGCGACCGTCCGAGCCGTAGTAGAGGACTTGCTCGTTGCCGGGTGAGAGCGAATTGAACCAGGTAGCCGGGATCATGTCGTAGTCGTAGCTGTTCTGTAGCGAGGTGAACTGGGCCGCGTCGATGATGCGCACATTGGCGGTGATGCCGATGACGGCAAGCGTGCGCTGATAGTGTAGCGCGATCTTTTCCTGGTCCCGGTCCTTGACGAGGATTGTGAAAGTGAAGGGCTCGCCTTTGGCGTTAACGAGCCCCTTGTCGGACACCGTCCATCCCGCCTCGGCCAGCAGGCCCACGGCCTTGCGCAGCATCTCGCGGTCGCGGCCTGAACCATCGCTTTCGGGCAGTTTGTAGCTGCCGTCGACGAATTCAGGCCTGAGCTTCGCCAGCGCCTCCCCAAGAACCTGCCGTTCGGCATCGTCAACCGGCTTTCCCTCGAAGGACAGTTCGGAGCCGCCGTAGTAGCCATATGTCCTGCGATAGGTGTTGTTGAACAGATTGGCGTTGGCCCATTCGAAGTCGAAGGCCATTACCAGTGCCTGGCGCACGCGTGCATCCTCGAAGATCGGACGGCGGGTGTTGAAGATGAACCCTGAAGCAGGCGCTGGAGTCTTCTGCTCGATTTTCTCGAGTGCAACCTTGCCATCCTTGGCAGCGGGAAAATCATAGCCGGTGTTCCAGCGACCGGGATCGGTCTCGATGCGGACATCGGCGATGCCGGACTTGAAGGCCTCGAAGGCGGCGTTGGCGTCGCGGTAATAGTCGAAGCGCACGGTGTCGAAGTTCCACAGGCCCGCGCCGATTTGAAGCTTGCTGCCCCAGTAGTCGGGGTTTTTTCGATAGGTAATGGTCTCGCCTGCCTTGATCTTGTCCATGACATAGGGACCTGATCCGATCATCGGGTCGAGCGTGGTCTGTGCGAAATCCTTGCCTTGCCATGCCGCCTTGGAAAGGATCGGCATGAGGCCGACGATGAGCGGCAGTTCGCGGTCGCCAGACTCCTGATGCAACGTGATTGTGTTGTCATCCGGCGTTTCGACCTTGGTGATCTTCGAATAGGAATTCTTGAAGTTGGGCCGACCCTTGTCACGCAAGGTCTCCATCGAGAACACCACGTCCGCGGCGGTGACGGGCGTACCGTCTGAGAACTTGGCCTCGGGCCTGATCCTGAAAGTGAAGGTCTGGCGATCGTCGGAAACATCGATTGTTTCGGCCAGCAGGCCGTAGAGCGTGAAGGGCTCGCCCCAGTTTCGGCCCAGCAGGCTCTCGAACACGTAGGTTCGGGTGCCGGTCACAGGCTGTCCCTTGACGATGAACGGGTTCACGCTGTCGAAGGATCCAGTGATCGCCTGCCGCAGTTCGCCGCCCTGGGGAGCATCGGGATTAGCGTAGGGCAGGCTCTTGAAACCTGGCGGCAGAGCCGGTTCGCCCAGCATGGCTATGCCATGCTTCGGCTCGGCCATGGCGAGCGTGGCGAGGGCTATGAAGGCCGTGGCAAGGAGTACGGAGCGGCGGAGCATGGTCAGGGTCCCTCGATTGCAAAGCGAATCGGGAGTTATCATGGCCGGGCAGGCCCGGCCATGAAAGTACGAGTTCAGCGCACCAGGATGTTCTGGAACTGCCAGGGATCCTTGCGGTCGAGATCGGTGGCGAAGAGTTCAACCACCGAGTCGAGTGGTGTCCAGCCCGTGTAAACCCCGCGCATCGGCCCGAGATAGGGGGACTGGATCTGGAGGCAACGCTTGTAGTCCATCTCGTCGGTCTCGACGATCCCGGCCATCGGGTTCTCGATTGCCCAGATCATTCCCGTGATGACGGCGGAGGACACTTGCATGCCTGTGGCGCTGTTGTTCGGGGCGAGCATGCGCGCCTCTTCGATCGAAAGCTGCGAGCCATACCAGTAGGCGTTCTTCTTGTGGCCATAGAGCAGAACGCCCAGTTCGTCCCGACCGTCGGCGATCTGGTTCTCGTCGAGGACGTAGAAGTCCTTCGGGTGCTTGCCGCCATTGCCCAGCATTTCGACCCACGAGAGGACGGCATCGTTCGACGGGTGATAGGCGTAGTGGCAGGTCGGCCGGTAGGTCACCTTCCGTCCCGAGCGGACGGTGTAATAGTCCGAGATCGAGATTGCCTCGTTATGGGTGACGAGGAAGCCGAAATGCGGGCCTTCGGTCGGCGTCCAGGTGCGCACGCGCGTGTCAGCCCCCGGCGTCTCGATGTAGATCGCGGCGCCGCAGCCAGACTTGTGGCGCTTGCCCTTGGGCGGCAGCTTCTTCTCATGCGTGCCCCAGCCGAGTTCAGCAGGCTGCAGGCCTTCGGATATGAAGCCCTCGACCGACCAGGTGTTGACGAAGGTGCCGAAAGGCTTCGGCTCCTTGGTGCGCTGGGTGTCGCGCTCGGCGACGTGGATGCCCTTGACGCCCAGTTTCTTCATCAGCTTGGCCCAACCATCCCGCGAGGTCGGTTCGGCAACCTTGGTTTTGGTGGCCTTGGCAATGTCCATCAGCGCCTGCTTGACGAACCACGACACCATGCCGGGGTTGGCCCCACAGCAGGAGACGGCGGTGGGTCCGGGCCCAAGCGCCTTCTTGAGCGCCAGCATGTGCTCGCGCATCGCGTAGTTCGTACGGTCGCCCTGAGGCATCTTGGTGTTATAGTAGAAGCCTGGCCACGGCTCGATGACTGTGTCGATGTAAAGCGCATGCGTTTCGCGCGCGAGGCGCATGATGTCGAGGCTGGCGACGTCGACGGAAAGGTTCACGATGAAGGCCGGCCCCGTACCAGAGGTGAGCAGGGGCTTCAGCACCTGGCGGAAGTTCTTCCGGGTGATCGCCGCCTTGATGAAGGAGGCACCCTGCTTCTCGACCAGCTGGCTCCTGGACGCGTCGGGATCAATGACCGTGATCAGCTTAGGATCGCATTTGATGTGGCGGAGGATCAGCGGCAGGGTTCCCCTGCCGATCGAGCCGAAGCCGATCATCACGATGGGGCCATTCCACGCGGCGTGCACGGGCCAGTTTGTCATTTCATCAGAACTCCTGTGTATGAGCGACAAGTTCTGCGCCTATAGCGGGTGGAACCGTCATTCAAAAGAGAAATATGAAATGGCAACAAGGCCTGACTGTGGTTGCGCCGGTCAGTTCTCCGGTGGAGGATCTGGGTCGCCTCTCCGGCGGGAGAACTTCGCCAGTTCCCATTCGATGCGGGCCGTCTTGTAGGCATCGATGACCGAAAAGCCATAGATCAGGATGCCGCCTGCATGACGCATGAAGAAACTGGCGTTTTCCGGGGCCAGCCGCATGCTCACCCATCCGAGAATGATGGTGAAGAACAGAAACATCAGTCCGCGCTGGGCCTTGCCAAGCAGCACATGCCCTGCGCCAGGCAGAATGACGGCGGCAGCGAGTACGGCATAGGGGTTTATCGGCTTTCTAGTCATGAGGAGGCCGTTTCCCATGTTTCAAGATCCTGGCGCAAGGCGATGAGAAGATCGAGGCTGTCGGTAACCATCAGCGGATCGACACTGACGTCACCGAAGTCAGCTTGGCGGAACACGCCATAGCGGGCGCGGTCCGCCTCTCCGGCAAGGAGCACGATGCGTAGTCCCTTTGGGGTGATCAGGAGTTCCTTGCCGTACCGGCTGTGAAACAGCGCAAGATGGCGGGAGATGATCTTCAGGTCCGGCATGTGCTCTGCGTCGTCGGTGCGGATCACCGCATCCTTCGGGAAGTCATGCGGGGTCGGCTCGGTGAAAGGCAGATGATCGAAGTTCGAGAAACTGGAAGTTCCCGCAGGCCGCATCATCAAGTTCAGCGTTGCCCGCACCGGCAATGTGCCTGGCAGGGTCACCATCAGCCACAGGCTTGGCAGCTTGCGCACCGCCAGTGTGTCGGCCACCACCTTCACCTCGGCATTGTGGCCCTTGTACCGTCCGGCCAGAACATACGTCCCGGCCGTCATGCCAGCACTGATGCGGGGGGCGTCCAATACGGCGGCCGCCGCCGACAGCAGACGGTCCGGCTCGGCCTTGCGGCGTCGCGCCGTGGACATGGCATGCCGCGCGAGAAGCACCGCGAGCGCTGCGGCCAGAGCCGTTCCGATGATCACTTGCCACATGCAGGTCGCCAGAATTCATGAGGCCCGCCTCGAAAGGCGGGCCTGCATCTTGTTGAGGTTCAGTAGCCCCGCGGCTTGGGCCACGGCATGGTGAACTGGTCACCACGCTTCACATAGCGGTAGCGGTAGAAATGGAACCACAGTGACATGATGACATAGAACACCACCATGGCCGTGAGCTGCGCTCCATAGCCGAGGAAGATGGCGAAGTAGGTCACCACGCACAGTGCCAGCAGCACGATCGCCGGCAGCGGGTGGAAGGGATGCGTGTATCCGCGCTGGATCGTTCCGAGCGGCCACTTGTTCCGGAACATCATGATGTTGACGCTCATGAACGTGTAGTGGAGCACACCCGAGAGGATCGAGAAAGTGATCGCCTGCCCAAGGTTTGCGATGAAGGCAAAGGCGAGCGCGATCGGCACCAGGAAGATGATGGACCGGTAGGGGGTCCGGTATACCGGGTGCACGGCAGAGAACCACTGCGGCAGGTAGCGGTCGCGGCCGAGAGAGAACCACGCCCTTGCCGCGTCGTTGATGCAGCCGTTGGCTGATGCCAGCGCAGCGAGGATGGTGGCTGCGAACATCATGTTTTCGAGCAACGCGCTTCCGGTCAGCTTGCCGGCATCGAGGAGCGGGTAGTAGGTGAAGCCCAGATACTGCCAGGGCATCAGCGAAGCGCAGATGTACCAGGTGATTGAGGCACCGATGAGCAGCGTGATCATGCCGGCCATGGTGCCATAGGGCAGTGAACGCGCCGGCGAGCGCACTTCCTCGGCCGCCTGCGTCGTTCCCTCGATACCGAGGTAGAACCAGATGCCCCAATGGAATGCGGCGATGACGCCGATCCAGCCGTAGGGCAGGGCATTCTCCGGCGTCACCATCTCGTTCAGCTTCAGGATCGTTCCCTGGCTCCACGGCTGGACCGAGAAGAACAGGACGATGATGGCCAGATAGGCGATCGCCGTGATCACGAAGTTGACGTTCAGCGTCATCAGCACACCGCGGTAGTTCAGCGCGGCAAGTCCCACGATGACGATGGCGATGATACCCTTGTAGTGCCAGTCAGTGAAACCCTCACCGGCGTAGGCCTTCACCGTGTCGGCGATGAGGATGGCGTTGGACACCTCGAGCATTGTGTAGGCGAACACGAGGTAGAGCGCCACGTTGAAGGCCATCAGCGGGCCGACGATGTGCTTGGCCTGGGCATATTGACCACCGGCCGCGGCAACCGTCGAGGTCACCTCGGAATCGATCATGGCGACGGAGGTGTAGAGAAGGCCGATCACCCAGCAGATGATCAGCGCGGCGAGTGTGCCGCCCTTGTCAGCGGCGAAGTTCCAGCCAGTGTATTCGCCGACCAGAACGATGCCGACACCCAGAGCCCAGACATGGCCGGGGCCGAGGATGCGCAGCAGTGATATCTTCTTCACCGTATCTGCAGCGGAAGCAGTTGCGTTTGACATCTGGCGCCCCTCAGACCTTGTGGGTTTCTTGGTAGGCCTCGATCTCGCCTTCGCGCGATGAGGTCAGGGTTGCCTCTGAATAGGTCGTGTCGACGCGGAACCAGTCATAGAGCATCCAGAGGAAGAGGGCGGCGGCCAGAATCCAGCCAGCATTTGCGATCATGATCCACATGGCGGTTCCCTCACTTCTTCTTGTTCTTGTCGTTGAATTTTTCCGCAATCACCTCACGGTATTCCTTGTCCGAGGCGCGGAAGAGAAAGATGAAGTAACCGGCGATCACCACCGCAAGGATGATCAACTGAACCCAGTCGATCGTGTAGTCGAACTTGTTCTGGATGATGTCATGTGCAGCGGCCGCGTCGGCGAAGCCGAGCTTGACCCACTGTTCGACCTGCGCCGGGGTCTGCCCGAGTGCTTCCCAGGTTGGGTTCTCGATCTTCACGATCGAGCGGGAGACACCTGCCCAGCCTGCCTGCAGCGGAAGCCACAAGGCGAGGAAGATGGCGGCGACCACGAAGATGATGTCCACCCATTGCATGAAACGGCTCTGTTCGGGGGGCGTATAGCGGGCCATGGTCAGCGTCCCTTCCGCATCTCGTCGAGATGCTTGATGTCGAGCGAGTAGATGAATTTCTTGTCCTCCGCGTAATGGCGGAGCATCGCGCCGATAGAGGCGGTGTTGAAGATCAGCAGCAAGACAGCCGCGATCAGCACGACGACCCGCACCCCGGTGTCCGGTATGTAGGGCCACGACATGACAAGGACGAAGATGATGGTAACCCAGAGGGCCAGCACGAACAGCCATGCACCACGGCGATCGCCCTGGTACATCGCCTCAATGCGTTGATTGAGGTCAGACATGCGTTTCTCCCATTGACCAGCCATTATCCTCGCAGTGGGCTGGGCCAATCCCCTTTGTGTGAGTCGATTGCTGCGAAGCAATTTTGATAACAGGGAGGAAACTCCCGCTTGCATCCGATGTCAAGCAATCCCGACGTCTTTTACCTGCCGTAGGTCGGTTTCAGCTCATCGATGGTTTGAACGGCGTGATGCGCCCGCCGATATCGTGAGCAGACAGACCTGTGCCCAGTGCGGCGATGGCGAACTCGGGTTGGCGCAGCAGTTTGCTGAGCAGGCCCAGCGCGCGGGCTGGCCAGGCGATACCCGCGGAGCTGCGGGCGGGTTCGGCGATGTTCATCTGCAGGCTGTAGGATCGGCCGTTGAAGATCACCTTCCACGCAATGGCGTCCCATGGAATGAGCTTTGCCGAAAGCCTGCGGTCCAGCAGGCCCGCGTCCGTCATTTCGAGGGCATTGCCGACGAGATTGGCGATCCGCCAGCAATGCCCGACTATTATCACGCCCGCGAGGCACAACACCACGCCCATGATGATCAGCACCGCTGCCCCGCCGTTTTCGCTCGGGCGCAGCAGGCCGTAGCCCGCCAGCACGAACAGCACCCCTACTGCAATTTCCGCAACCCAGAACAGCAGCAGCAGGCGGGCGATGAGCGGGCGGTTGGGGATGAGCACGGGCGCGGGCATGCGTAAGGATGCCCCGGGAGGCCCCCCGGAAGTCAAGTGTTGCCAGCCACCCCCATGAGAGGATACTCACCGCCTGAAACGATTCAGGAACAAGAATGGCCAAGCCCGCCAAGTCCGCTGACTCCCTTTTCGACGATCTTCCCGCCGCACCGAAACCCCCGTCTTCCAAGGGGCCGGCCAGGTCACGCGGCGAGGAGAGCTACACCGCTGCCGACATCGAAGTGCTGGAAGGCCTTGAGCCGGTCCGCCGTCGGCCGGGCATGTATATCGGCGGCACTGACGAGAAGGCGCTGCATCATCTGTTCGCCGAAGTGCTGGACAACGCCATGGACGAGGCCGTGGCCGGCCATGCCACATGGATCGACGTCAGCTACACCGAGGACGGCTATCTCTCGGTCATCGACAACGGCCGCGGTATTCCCGTCGACCCCCATCCCAAGTTCAAGGACAAGTCCGCCCTCGAGGTCATCATGACCACGCTGCACGCGGGCGGCAAGTTCGACTCCGGTGCCTATGAAACGTCGGGCGGCCTGCACGGCGTCGGCGTCTCCGTGGTGAACGCGCTGTCCGACCATGTCATCGTCGAGGTGGCGCGCGGCCAGCAGCTTTACCGGCAGGAATTCCGGCGTGGCAAACCCACAGGCCCGATCCAGAACCTCGGCAAGGTTTCCGGTCGGCGCGGCACGAAGGTGTCCTTCCATCCTGACGAGCAGATCTTCGGGAAGGGCAACACAACGTTCCTGGCGGCGCGGCTCTACAAGATGTCGCGGTCGAAGTCCTATCTCTTCGGTGGCGTCGAGATCCGCTGGTCCTGCGATGCCTCGCTCATCAAGGACAAAGAGACGCCTGACAAGGCAGTGCTTCACTTCCCCGGCGGGTTGAAGGACTTCCTGGCCGAGCGCATCGAGGGCAAGCACCGCGTGGCGGACGAGATATTCTCCGGTCGTGTCGAGAAGGAAGGAAGCCACGGCACCGTGGAGTGGGCTGTGGCCTGGTTCGGCGGCGATGACGGTTTCTCGTCCTCCTACTGCAACACCATTCCCACGCCCGAGGGCGGCACGCATGAGCAGGGGCTGCGCACCGCGTTGACCAAGTCCATCCGCACCTATGCGGACATGACCCAGAACAAGCGCGCCTCCATCATCACCGCGGATGACGTGATGACGTCATCGGGTGCGCTCCTCTCGGTCTTCATCCGCGAGCCGGAGTTTCAGGGCCAGACCAAGGACAAGCTCGCCACGGTGGAGGCCATGCGCATTGTCGAGAACGCGGTGCGCGATCATTTCGATCATTGGCTGACGGGTCATCCGGCCCAGGCTGACCGGCTGCTGAACTTCATCATCGATCGCGCCGAGGAGCGCATCAAGCGCCGCCAGGAAAAGGACGTCTCGCGCAAGACGGCCGTCCGCAAGCTGCGCCTTCCAGGCAAGCTCGCCGATTGCTCGGCCACGCAGAAGGATGGCTCCGAACTGTTCATCGTCGAGGGTGACTCGGCCGGCGGTTCCGCCAAGCAGGCGCGCAACCGGGAAACGCAGGCCGTGCTGCCGCTGCGCGGCAAGATCCTCAACGTCGCTTCGGCGACGAAGGACAAGCTCGCCGGCAACCAGCAGCTCGCCGACCTCATCCAGGCCCTTGGCTGCGGCACTGCCTCGTCCTATCGCGAAGAGGACCTGCGCTACGACAAGATCATCATCATGACCGATGCCGACGTGGACGGTGCCCACATCGCGTCCCTGCTGATGACCTTCTTCTACCGCCAGACGCCGAAGCTCATTGACGAGGGCCATCTCTATCTGGCCGTGCCACCGCTCTACAAGCTGGCGCAGGGCCCGAAGGTTGCCTATGCGCGCGACGAGAAGCACCGTCAGGAGCTGATGCGCACCGAGATGTCAGGCCGCGGCAAGGTCGAGGTCAGCCGCTTCAAGGGCCTGGGCGAAATGCTGCCCTCGCAGCTCAAGGAAACGACGATGGACCCGAAGAAGCGCCATCTGCTCCGCGTCACCCTTGAAGACGCCGCCCGTGTCGACACCGCCAGGATCGTCGAGCAGCTCATGGGCAACAAGCCCGAGGAGCGGTTCAACTTCATCTCCGAGCGTGCGGAATTCGTGAACGAGGATGGGCTGGACATCTAGTTTCGCGAATGTGGGCAGACTGCTTCTGTAGAAGCGGTGGTCACTCACCACATTCTGCGCATGTCGTCGACGTCGAGGCGGCTTAGGCCGATATCTCTGAGCAGGCTGTTGTCGAGTGATGAGAGTTGTGCAATCGATTTTCGTCGCTGCAAAGGGCGGAGCAGGGTGATCGGTTTCCGGCTGAACATGAGAGTCAGTGCATGGGTGGTCATGGCGGGATACCTTGGGCGTTGTAGCTCGCTCGCTCTGCTAGCCAGGGGCACCTTGTCATGATGTGACAGTCGTCACCCTCGTGTTCAAAATGCCAGCAGCGCCTTGGCCGCCGTCAGGAAAGCGAGCACGGCAAGGATGATCAGCACGATCTTCCGGAACCGCGCCGGATCAGCCGTCTTGAAGCTCCGCGCCCCCAGCCATACCCCCGCCGCCAGAGCCGGCAGGAAGGCAAGCGCGAGTACGCCGGAGTCGTTCGTGACCAGCCCCTCGCGGGCGAGGAAGAGCAATCCCGTCACATCTGTCAGGATGAAGAAGGCCACAAGCGACGCACGTCCCGTGGCGTGACCGGCGGGACTGGCGAAATAGAACAGGATGACGGGAGGGCCGCCGATGCCGAAGGCGCCGTTGGCGATGCGGGTCGCCGCGCCGACTGCCACTGTGGCCGGAGTGGCCGGCATCGACTTGAGTGCGAAGCCACGCCACAGCAGGGTGGTTGCCGCGAGCACGAAGACCGCGAGCGCCAGGGTCATCGGAGCGGGCGGGATATTGGCGAGCAGGTAGACCCCGATTGGCGTCCCCACCACCGTGCCGACCATCAGGCCTGACAGTGACCGCCAGTGCACGTCACGCCAGATGGCCGGCAGCATGTGGAGGCTGGCCGCGATCTCGAGCATGAAGATCGCCGGGATCACCTGCGCCGGTGAGAAGATGAGCGACAGCGATGTGATCGCCAGCAGCGAAAAGCCGAACCCCTAATAGCCACGCACGATGGCGGCGAGGAACACGAGACCGGAGGCGAGGGCAAGCGGGAGCAGGGCAGGCACGGTGGGGAGGCATCCTCTGTAGCGAGCGAGGAAACCTCCCTTAAGTGCCTCTGGGTAGCGCCAGCGCCGTCCGACCTAGTGGACAGGCACGGTTGTGCGAATGTCCGAAATGTGACCCTCAGGCTCAATTAAGCCGATAACGGCGCCAGAGGTGTCATTTACAACCGAAAGGCGACCCACGCCATGTAGCCTGAAGGCCGGCCGCAGGATCTCACCTCCAGCCTCCTCCGCCCGTGTCTGGGCGGCGCAAATGTCGTCGACGGCAAGGTAGGTCATCCAGTGAGCGGGGATGCCCTGGAAGTCCGGTTCGGTAAGCTGGAAGATGCCGCCCATTGGCCTGCCATCCTTGTGCGCTACCCAGTAGCGGGTTCCGTCGGGAAGCTTGGTGGGCTGGAAATCCCAGCCAAGGGTGACATTGTAAAAATGTCGGGCCTCGTCGGGTTCCCAGGTGTTCAACTCATGCCACCAGACCTTCAGGTGAGCGGTTGCCATGCGATTCTTCCCTTCTGCCTGTTGCCGGGGTGTTCAAGGTCGCCGTCAGGCAGAGAATCGGGTCCGAACCGGGCATCCATGTGGCCGGAAGACGATTCATTGTGGCAGCGGGGTGCTGCGACGGCTATATTCGTGTGTGCAGCGCACAATGATATCCGGCAAAGTGCCGAAAATGGCCATTCCGACCGGCAAATTGGGAGCTTTTTAGGGTTGACAGCGCGCGCTCCCCCCCGTAGAACCCCGCACGCTTCCCAACGGCAGGCCCGTCGGCGCCACGCGCACCGAAACGCTTTCGAGGGTAGCGAAGAGAAAACATTCAAGGTCAAGACCCTGCGGGCCCTGCCGGCTCCATGGTCCTCTGGTTTTGAGCACTGCGCGATCCAAGAGCCCGGATTGCGTCGGTGTTTTTGTTATGTGCAATCGGGTTCGAAGGTAGAGACAAGGCCACAATGCCGACGATCAACCAGCTCATTCGCAAGCCCCGCCAGGCGCCGACCTATCGTAACAAGGTCCCGGCGATGCAGGCTTGCCCGCAGAAGCGCGGCGTTTGCACGCGCGTTTATACCACCACGCCGAAGAAGCCGAACTCGGCTCTCCGCAAGGTGGCCAAGGTTCGCCTCACCAACGGCTTCGAAGTCGTGAGCTACATTCCGGGCGAAGGTCATAACCTTCAGGAGCATTCCGTGGTCATGATCCGCGGCGGCCGCGTGAAGGACCTTCCGGGTGTTCGCTACCACATCATCCGCGGCGTGCTCGACACCCAGGGCATCGTCAAGCGTCGTCAGCGTCGTTCGAAGTACGGCGCGAAGCGTCCGAAGTAAGATCGGGGAGAGAGAACATGTCGCGTCGTCATCGCGCCGAAAAGCGTGAAATCAATCCGGATCCGAAGTTCGGCGACCTCGTCGTCTCGAAGTTCATGAACAACCTCATGTATGAGGGCAAGAAGTCGGTTGCCGAAGGCATTGTCTACGGCGCCTTCGACAAGATCCAGGCGAAGGCCAAGGCCGACCCGATCCAGGTGTTCCACGAGGCCCTCAACAACGTGGCTCCGGCCATCGAGGTTCGCTCCCGCCGCGTTGGTGGTGCGACCTACCAGGTCCCCGTCGAAGTCCGCACCGAGCGCCGTCAGGCTCTCGCCATCCGCTGGATCATCACGGCCGCTCGCAACCGCAACGAGACCACCATGGTCGACCGTTTGTCGGGCGAACTGCTCGACGCCTCGCAGAACCGCGGCACCGCCGTGAAGAAGCGTGAAGACACCCACAAGATGGCCGAAGCCAACCGCGCCTTCTCGCACTATCGCTGGTAAGAGATACAGGACACTCAGATTATGGCCCGCGTTCACGCCCTCGAGGACTATCGCAACTTCGGCATCATGGCTCACATCGATGCTGGCAAGACGACGACCACCGAGCGCATTCTTTACTACACCGGCAAGAGCCACAAGATCGGTGAAGTGCACGACGGCGCTGCGACCATGGACTTCATGGAGCAGGAGCAGGAGCGCGGCATCACCATCACGTCCGCCGCCACGACCGCATTCTGGAACGGTCACCGGATGAACATCATCGACACCCCCGGCCACGTCGACTTCACGATTGAAGTCGAGCGTTCGCTGCGCGTGCTCGACGGCGCGGTCTGCGTGCTCGACTCGAACCAGGGTGTTGAACCCCAGACCGAGACCGTGTGGCGTCAGGGCGACAAGTATTCGGTTCCGCGGATTGTCTTCTGCAACAAGATGGACAAGACCGGCGCTTCCTTCGAGCAGTGCATCAAGGACATCAAGGAGCGCCTCGGCGCCCGCCCCGTCCCAATTCAGCTGCCGATCGGTTCTGAGACCAACTTCAAGGGCATCATCGACCTCGTCCGCATGAAAGCGGTCGTTTGGGAGGACGAGGCGCTTGGCGCCAAGTTCCACGATGAAGACATTCCGGCCGATCTCATGGACGCGTCCGTCCAGGCTCGCGCCGAGATGGTCGAGGCCTGTGCGGAACTCGACGACCAGGCCATGGACGACTACCTCAATGGCAAGGAAATCGACAATCCGACCATCAAGAGGCTGTTGCGCAAGGCGGTTCTGACTGGCGCCTTCTTCCCGGTACTCTGTGGTTCGGCGTTCAAGAACAAGGGCGTTCAGCCGCTGCTCGACGCCGTCGTCGATTACCTCCCGTCGCCGCTCGACCGTCCGTCGATCAAGGGAATCGATCCGCGCAACGACGAGGAAGTCACCCGTCCGTCGTCTGACACCGAGCCGCTGTCTCTGCTGGCTTTCAAGCTCATGGATGACCAGTACGGCATCCTGACCTTCTGCCGCATCTATTCGGGCGTCTTGCACAAGGGCACCGCGCTCCTGAACTCGACCCGCGAGAAGACCGAGCGCGTCGGCCGCATGGTTCTCATGCACGCCAACAACCGCGAGGAAATCGCTGAAGCTTACGCTGGTGATATCGTCGCCCTCGTGGGCCTCAAGGATACCCGCACCGGTGACACGTTGTGCGACCCCAACAAGCCCGTCATTCTCGAGAAGATGGAATTCCCTGAGCCCGTCATCGAGATGAAGGTTGAGCCCAAGACCAAGGGCGACCAGGAAAAGATGGCCGTTGCTCTCTATAAGCTGGCCGCTGAGGATCCGTCCTTCCGCGTTTCGACCGACTCCGAGTCGGGTGAGACCATCATCAAGGGCATGGGCGAACTTCACCTCGACATCAAGGTCGACATCCTGAAGCGCACCCACAAGGTTGAAGTCCAGGTCGGCGCCCCGCAGGTTGCCTACCGTGAAGCGATCACCCGCAAGGTGACCAAGGACTACACCCACAAGAAGCAAACCGGTGGTACGGGTCAGTTCGCCCGCGTCATCCTGGAGATCGAGCCGAACGAGGCCGGTGCTGGCAATGCCTTCGAATCCCGCGTCGTCGGTGGCTCGGTGCCGAAGGAATACATCCCCGGCGTCGAGAAGGGCCTGAACTCGGTTCTGTCGTCTGGTCCGCTCATTGGCTTCCCGGTGGTTGACCTCAAGGTTGCGCTGATCGACGGCGCCTACCACGAAGTTGACTCCTCCGCGATCGCCTTCGAAATCGCTACCCGCGCTGCAATGCGCGAAGCCTTCGAGAACGCCGGTGCGGTGCTGCTCGAGCCGATGATGAAGGTTGAAGTGACCTCGCCGGAAGATTTCGTGGGTTCCGTGATCGGTGATCTTAACTCCCGCCGCGGCCAGATCGTCGGCACCTCGATGCGCGGCAACGCGAACATCATCAATGCGCTGGTGCCGCTCGCCAACATGTTCGGCTACATCAACAACCTTCGCTCGATGAGCCAGGGACGTGCGTCCTACACCATGCAGTTCGACCACTATGCCCAGGTTCCTGGCGCCGTGGCCGAAGATATCAAGAAGAAATACGCGTAATTAGGCTGAAAAACGGAGACATCCGATGGGCAAAGAGAAATTCAACCGCGACAAGCCGCATTGCAACATTGGCACGATTGGCCACGTTGACCACGGCAAGACGTCGCTGACCGCAGCGATCACGAAGATCCTTGCCGAGACGGGCGGCGCCACGTTCACGGCGTATGACCAG